>JBDUAJ010000146.1:0-7712 GCA_040004695.1 Nitrospirales bacterium
ATGAGGTATTGTCCAGCGCTCCGGACTTGGGGAGGGGAGCCGTCGTCTGGCACCCAGCCAGTATCAACACCACGCTGACTAACCACCCTGCCTTCATCGATTGGCTCCTATGTTTATAGTCTCTGTTGCTGGATAATTCAGCAAAACGGATGCCTGGAAGCGTCCAATCTAAGCTGCTGATATTACGACCTTCAGGTTTGGTTGATGCGTGAAAGACGTTGCAAAATCACACGTGTGTTGTGTTTTGTATACACTTCGTCGAGGCGAGGGCCGTCGCGGGTTTAACCTATGATGACGGCCCCTCCACGAATATCTTGGACACTGCCGAACATGGCGGGACATTGCGGGAAGCGCCAACAATGCGGAGTGATGTCCAAGAGCTGTCCTTTATGACTGTAGAGCCGGCCATTGGCGATGTGCACCGTAGCTTCCTTCACCAGATTAATATCGAAAACGGTTTCCGCCGTTTCCTTATCAAAAATCTTGAGCCCCGTTGGATAGGTAAAGAGCGACAAGGCAGGACTTGTTTCAAGTTCGAAGCGGGTTTTGAAATTAAACGCCCACACATTGCGTCGCAGGTGCGCCACATGGTCCCCTTTCGCATCGTACAGATCCGTGGTGACAAAGAGTTGCGGGGATTCGCCTCGGACCTCGATGACGACTTGTTCTTTGCCCTCCAGTTTAAGAACGCCATTAGCATTGCGATAGATATTCGAGCCAATGTTTAATTCCATCCGAGTCTCCGCCCTGACTGACTGATGGCTCTTCGAGCGTTCGAGCCGTTCATCTTGATCGCACCGAGTCGTCCTCGTATTGGCCAAAGAGGCGCTTGGCTTCCGGGTGGAGAGGTGGATTGGGGCCCTTTGGAATTCCGGCCGTTCTAAACAGCGGGACTAGCTTTCCGTTTGGATGAAGATAGCCGGCTCGCAACGGCACCGAACGACGATGGTGTTGAACAAGCTGACAAGGAGTCGGCCGGATACTGGTCAGCCAATCGGCAATGTCCTGCGGATTGCCGATGGATGCGGAGAGAAGTAGCAAACGGGCTTGAGCCGGACTGAAAATGATCGTCTCCTCCCACACGACCCCGCGTTCGGGATCGGCGATGTATTGCGACTCATCCAAAATCACAAGGCCGAGCGTATCCAAACGCAAATCGATTTCTCCTCCCGCCGCATCGTAGAGCAAATTGCGGAGAATCTCGGTCGTCATGATCAGCAGCGGGGCGTGGGGATTGTCTCGTCGATCTCCGGTTAAGATCCCGACGCGATTGCGGCCGAAGATCTTGGTGAATTCGGTAAACTTCGTATTCGACAGGGCCTTAAGGGGAGAGGTATAGATGACCGTGCGGTCGGCGTCAATAGCCCGTCTGGTGGCTTCCACGGCCACATACGTTTTTCCGCTGCCCGTAGGAACGCTCACGATCACATCCGTCGTCTTAAGAGATTCCAGCGCGTCTTCCTGCCAAGGGTCCGGCACAAAGGGTTGTGGCGGTGGCACTCCGATGCCGGACAAAAATTCCGTCAGATCTATCGGCGGATCCATTCGCTCGCCATCTTGGGACCTCCCATGACGGTGAGCGATGGACTCTGGAAGGGGAGTGGAAGCCTTGCGCTGGGGCTCCGGTCGTCCGGCACGCGTCACATCTTCCTGCACGAGAATCGACAGATCCGATTCCAATCCCGCTCGGTTTTCTGTTGAATGGCGTAGCAGCGCTTCGATAAGCCGACGTTTCCCCAAGCGGAAATGCCGGTGGACCCGCCCTTGCGCGAGCCGATGCAACCGGCTTACGGGCTGCTGGGCGAGAAGCTGTTCGAGTTCGTCAGTCGTCATGGTTGTCCTAGGGGTAGAGGGGTAAAGGGATAGAGGGGCACAGTAGAACCCTGTTATACCCCATACCCCTTCTCATCAGGGTAACTCCTCAAGCACGCCTCTTCGTAAAGCTTTGATTGCCTTTGCCGCAGTGTCGGCTAGCCCGGGATGAGTGGCGTGCAGTTGGTGGACCTGGGAGAGATATTCTAAGGTGCGGGCCAGCAGGCGATAAATATCGCCCTCCGCCATTGTCGTCATTTTGCACAGACCAATCCAGGTGACGGTGGGATCGCCGATCCACCGCTCGACCAGCGCCGCGACATCGGCTCGGAGCAAAGGCGGGTCTTCATACGGCGTCAACGATTGCGCTAATTGTCTGACTTGTCCAAGCAGAGACGCGAGGCCGGGGCTAATCCGTGGAAAGGCGCCCGGCCGATCATCGTCGTGGGCAATACTGGCCAGCGCCGCGGCCAGAATCTGAGGCTCTACGGCGCTGAACGCCTCGGCGCGAATCAGTTCAGTGATCAAGAGCGAATGATCGATGCGGATGAGTCTGGCCCATTCCCCTGCCTCGGTCAGTTGGCACGCAGCCGTGAGATAGCCGAACTGTTGGAGTGCTTCCGCCTTGGCCTGAAATCGGTGCCAGAGTCCGGTTCGGAGCGCTTGAATCATTTTTGTGTGGCGATGCACGTCCTGCCGAATACGAAGCGCGACGGCATGGTCTTTGTGGCACGCCGGCTTTGAGGGACAGGTCGGACACGGAAACTCCTCAGCCAGGGTTTCCGCGAGCTCGCTCTCTTCCGGTTCAGGTTGAACCAACATCGGCAGAATAGGAAGTCGCGTCGGCAGTTCCGAAATCTGAAGGGTGAGGGTGTCCAAACTTGCGGGCGTGCACCAGGGATATACCGGCGCTTCCGCCACCTCCAGCACACGATCATAAATCAGCGTAATCATATTGGCCGGTGACTCGCTGATTGACCCGCCCGGCCGTAGGACCGTCACCATGGGGTGTCGCTGTCCACGACTTCGGTAAACCCGCAGCACGGCGCCTCGTCCTTTCGGAAATCCCACCACACGGCCTGGTGAGAGAAAATGAAGCTTGGCCGCGAGTTCCGGCGGTTCCCGTCGTGTAATCTGAATGCGATGCGCCTTCTGCTTACGCGCGTGATCGAACGCTTGCCACTGCGTGATCCAGTCGGTACAGACGCGGGGACCATACGGCGCCATCTGCTCGCGCAGGGCGTCGAGTTTTCCCTCCAACGCGTCCGAGCGCCGATTCAGCTGAAATTGTGCGAAGCTTTTGGCCAAGATCGATTGAATGTGATCGAGCGGATGTGCCTTCAGGAGATTCAGCACCATTGGATAGGAAATGACGAACTGACTGTCAATCGCCTCCGGTTTGCCGGTCAGCCCTCTCGTGAGCACGTTCAGGTCGATATAGGGGGACGGCGTGATGATCGCGAACCCAACCAGATCTTTTCCGCGACGGCCGGCACGCCCGGCAAGCTGCTGAATTTCGCCGACCGTCAGTTCGGTAATGTCCCTCGTTTTTCGGACGCTGGATTGGGTAATCACGACCGTCCTTGCGGGAAAATCCACACCCGCCGCGAGCGTCGTCGTCGCGAACACCGCATCCAGACAGCCGCGCCGCATCAGTTCTTCGACAGCGATCTTCCATGACGGCAGATGGCCCGCGTGATGGGCCGCCACGCCCACTTGAGTGACGGTGGGCAAGAGGGGGTGTTCTGCAATGCTGGGGTATTGCTCAATCACCTGATCGAGTGCAGTGGTGATGGCTTGCTGCCTGGCCGGCGGCAACACGGCTTGGTTCCGTTGAAAGGCCTGAATCGCTTCATCGCACGCACGACGTGAGGTCAAGAAGACGATGGCGGGAGTGAGATGCTTGTGACGAAGGGCGGTGATCAGGTCAACCGGGTGAATGGACGGAGGCATGCAACTTCATTCCCTTAGAAATGGCGACAAGACCCGAGTCCGTCACCGTGAATCGGCGACGGTCTGCCTCGCGATCGTAGCCGATTTCGGTCTTCGGCGGGATGATCACGTCTTTATCAATTATGGCGCGTCGAATGCGGGCATGTTCACCGATGACGACATTTTCCATGGCCACGGATTCGCGGACATCTGCATGATCGTGCACGATGACGTTGGGCGACAGCACGGAGTTTTGCACGCGACCGCCTGAAATAATACAGCCGCCGCAGACGATGGAATCCAAGGCGACGCCCATGCGGCCGCCATCAAAGTCTTGCGCAAAAACAAATTTAGCCGGAGGAAATTGTCCCTGGTAGGTCCGGATCGGCCAATTCTGATCGTAGAGATTGAACAGAGGGTCCACGGCCACGAGATCCATGTTGGCTTCCCAATAGGCGTCGAGCGTCCCGATATCACGCCAGTATTTGACGGCTTTTTTATTCTTATCTTGGAATTTAAACGCAAAGACGTGGTTTTCCTGAATCATGCGCGGGATGATATTTTTTCCGAAGTCATGCGGGCTCGATTTCGTGGCGTCCTCGATGAGCCGTTCGCGAATGGCCTCGGTTCTAAATAAATAAATGCCCATCGATACGAACGCGTGTTCCGGGTCATTGGGCATGGGCTTGGGATGTGCCGGTTTTTCATCGAAGCTCAGAATCCGATAGTCCTTGTCCACGCTGATGACGCCGAAACTACTGGCTTCCGAGACCGGAAATTCAATCGCGCCGACGATCGCATCGGCATTTTTTTCCTGGAGATAGTCAAACATCTCAGCATAGTTCATCTTATAGATATGATCGCCGGCAAGGATGAGCAGGTACTCCGGATGTTCATTCTCCAACAAAAAGAGATTTTGATAGACCGCATCCGCCGTGCCCTTGTACCAGTCTTCACTGATGCGCTGCTGGGGTGGGATAGAGGCGATGTATTCGCCCAGTTCGGCATTGAGGATGTTCCAGCCCGTTCGAATATGTCGATCCAGGGAATGGGATTTATATTGGATCAGAACGGCGATCTTCCGGATCCCTGAGTTCAGGCAGTTGCTCAACGTGAAATCGATAATCCGATACTTTCCTCCGAAGGGGGCGGCGGGTTTTGCCCGGTACTGCGTGAGGGGGTTCAGCCGCTCACCTTTTCCACCCGCGAGAATCATCGTAAAGACATTGTTCATGGGCGAATGATAACAGGATGATCCATAAATAGAAAGATTGACACGTCGGCTATTGATGAGGATACTAGCGCTATCAAGGCTGAAGGAGGAACAGATGGCAAAAAGCGCAGTGGCGACCAAACCGGCTCGCGGATCGAAGAACGGCCTGGTGCCGGCTGGGCTCCAGGAAGTGTTGTGGCGGCTGGATCGATTGGAGAGGCAAGTGCAAAAGCTTTCCGAGTTGGTGCGCGACCATGCGGAGGATGCCGATCGAGTCGTTCGCATCGTGGCAGAGGATCGCGAACTATTGCGCCGTCAAATGGTCCGCCAACACCAGCATCGCTTGCGCGTCCGCAAACGAACGCACACGGAATCCTGACTCACTTCAGGCGCCGTCCTCCTTGGGCACATTTAGCGTCGAAGTACGAGATCTCGTCAAATACCACGGCGCAACTCCGGCCGTGGACCGCTGCTCTTTTTTCATCAAGCCGGGCGAATTCTTTTCCCTGATCGGCCCGAGTGGGTCCGGAAAAACGACGACCTTGCGCTTGCTCGCGGGGTTTGAGCAGCCTGATCATGGAGAGATTCTGATCGAAGGCCGTTCGATGCAGCACGTCGCTGCCAACCATCGTCCCGTCAACCTTGTCTTTCAAAATTACGCGCTGTTTCCGCATTTGACCGTGTTCAAGAATGTGGCTTTCGGGCTCGAAATGCGTCGCATAGCCCCCGCTGAAGTGAGGGCCCGTGTGGGAGCCGCGCTTGAAATGGTCAAGTTGCACGATAAGCCGGACCGGTTTCCTTCGCAGTTATCGGGTGGCGAACAACAGCGAGTCGCCTTAGCCCGGGCGCTCGTGAACCGTCCCGCCGTCGTGCTCTTGGACGAACCGCTCGGTGCATTGGATCAGCAGTTGCGCCAGGATATGCGGGTCGAGCTCAAAGCTATCCAGGAGCGGGTCGGCCTCACCTTCATCTGTGTCACGCATCACCAGGAAGAAGCCCTGACCATGTCGGATCGTGTGGCCGTCATGCACCGCGGTCGGATTCTCCAGATAGGCTCTCCGAGAGATGTCTATGAATCACCCGGCTCACTGTTTGTGGCCAACTTTGTGGGCCAGTCCAACCAGCTCATTGGGCGAGTCGAGACGGTTGATGCTCCCGTGTCTCTGGTTCATGTCCCGGATTTGGCGCCCATCGTTGTGCGGTACCAGGCGTCTCTGACAGTCGGCGCCCGGATCACTCTGGTGATACGACCCGAACGAGTACATCTGTCCCGGGAGAACCCCGAACCGCGATGCGACAATGTGGTCGCGGCTCGCGTCGACAAGGCCACCTATAATGGAAGCGATATGCACTACTGGCTCCGGTTCACCGATCAGATAGTCTGGACTGCTCGAGTGGTGAATGCGCGAGGCGATCAGAAGGAATTCGCTTCGGGGGAGTCTGTCTATGTCGGATGGAACGCTATCGATGGAGTGGCACTCATCGAGTGAATGATCGATCGTCCACCGGGTCTTCACACCACCCGAGATGTGCTCGGCGTTCCTATTGGCCGCTTGTTCCCGCCGTGCTATGGATGCTGGCTTTTTTCCTTCTTCCGCTCCTGCTCGTCTTGGCGATCAGTTTTGCCTCACGAGGCCCCTACGGCGGTGTGCAATGGTCGTTCAATCTTACGAATTACATGATGATTCTGGATCCGCTGTATCTGCGGATTTATGGACGCTCCTTGCTGCTCGCCGCTGCGACGACCGCCATTTGTTTGCTGATCGGGTATCCGCTCGCCTATTTCATCGCGCGGGCTCCCATGCGCTGGCAAGGTGTCTGGCTGCTCTTGGTCATCATTCCATTTTGGACGAATTTCCTCGTGAGGACCTATGCATGGATGTTTATCTTGCGCACCGAAGGTCTGCTGAACACCGTCCTGCTCGAGCTGGGGGTGATTCACACACCGGTCGAGATCCTCTATACCGATTGGGCGGTACTGATCGGACTCGTCTACGGCTATCTACCTTTCATGGTCCTGCCGCTCTACGCGGCCATTGAACGGTTGAATCGGTCGGTCGTCGAGGCCGCATGGGATCTGTATGCGAATGGCTGGTCGGTGTTTTGGCGAGTGATCTTTCCTTTGACAAAGTCCGGCGTAATCGCCGGATGCCTGTTGGTGTGTATTCCGTCCATCGGCGCCTATATCACTCCCGATCTGCTCGGGGGCGCGAAAACCATGATGGTAGGAAATTTGATTCAACACGAATATCTCGTCATTCGTGATTGGCCATTCGGCTCGGCGATCTCCTTTGTCTTGATGGCGCTCGTGGTCCTCGGCGTGATGGCGTATTTGAGGCGTGGAGGCGTATTCGAGGGCATGGAGGAGCGAAGATGAAACCGCGGGGATGGCTGCTCGGGATCAGTGTGGGCAATCTGCTCTTTCTGTATGGGCCGGTTCTGATTTTAATTGCCTTTTCATTCAATGCCTCTCGATTAACGGCCACATGGGCCGGCTTCACGCTTCAATGGTATCGCGAACTAGTGTCTGATCACGCGCTGCTCGTGGCCGTTCAGAAGAGTATGATCGTGGCGGCGGTGTCGACTGCCATAGCCGCGATTCTTGGCGTGGCGGCTGCCGTCGGGTTAGAGTCGGTCTCGCTAAGGAAGCAACGGGTCATTGAAGGAGCGATGCTTATGCCGCTCATCGTTCCCGAGGTGATGTTGGGCGTCGCCCTGATGCAGTTCGAGGATCCGGTTGTCTTCCGAGCGGCTG
>JBDUAJ010000147.1:0-7709 GCA_040004695.1 Nitrospirales bacterium
GGTCGCAATGGTGCGTCACGCCACAGGGAAGCTGCCCGCTCAATCCCGCGCTCGGCTACTATGCCGTAGACGCACCGTGCAACTGTTATATGCCTTGGGGGTTCTCTTCAGGAACGGCAAAGTAAGCAGCGGTCGTGCCGCACAATCATCTCGGCATCGTGAAGCCACAGGATTAATTTTCAGGGGCCTCAACGATGTGATTTTCGAATCGGGTGCAGCCTTCGGCCAGTAAGCGGTTCGTCAACATTTCGCCGGGCCATTCAATCGGGAGGTCGGCTGTAAAGACCCAGACATCCGGAGATGTCCAGACGGGCCCATGATCCTCCGGCAGTTCTGGATCGAAGAGGTCGGTCCAAATCGGCATGTATACGCCGTTTCCACACTGGGTGTGCAAATGCACAATTGTGCGGCTACGAACAGCCGGATCCAGATCGCGCCAGACCGCGACCGTTTCATCGGCCAACCGGTGGAGTCGCACGGCATTTTGCGCGTCGAACATGGCATAGGCGGCATAAACGGGCGCCTCAATCATATGCGAAGCGGGCGCCAACTCGGGACACTGCGCGACCAACCCTTTGAGCAACCCTTCACGGTCTTCTTCCTCCAGCGAGTCCGGCATCCCGGAATCAGGAGAACCAATCAGTTCAAACATCAGATAGGCCGTTGATTCTACGGGTGGGTGAAGACGCGCAGCAATGGCCTGGCGGCGTTGTGAATCAGCGAGCGAGGAGATATGTGTGTTCAATTCATGCAGCGTCAGCAGGTCGAGCGTCGCGTCAGTGAGCAGACGAGGCTCCACCGTCACAATCGTTCCGACCGGTAAACGGAGGTGCCGGTGCAGCAGATCGGCCGTGGCCACTGGATCGATCTTCAATCGCAACGGCAGATTGAGATTCGCTTGCAGCGGCAATTCCAAGGCGGCCATGATCGCATAGTTTGGTCGGTCGTCCCCGCCGGTCTCTTCTTGATCGATCGCGACCGAACAGGCCGCTTCCGAAAGCAAGTCGAACATCCATTCCGCCATCTCTTCATCGAGAGCAGCCAGTACGGTCAACAGATCGTGTTCCCGATCCTGCTCCAAGAAAGCCTGTAGCGTTTCGACGGCGGAATCCGCATCCCCATGATCGTGACGCCGGGCATTAATGAGATGAATGAGATCGCGCGTCAAGGGATCAGGCCGGCACCAATTGGACATGTTACCTTCCTCCAGGGAACGCGGTGACGATACTTTGGTCACCGTCGATAGCCCATGTTGCCAAACTTTTCCGAGCGAATGCAAGCGCGGCGTAGCCGCGCAATGGAAAATTCAAAATGGAAAATGTAAAATGCCGAATCTCCTTCCGAACATTTTTCATTTTGCACTTTCAATTTTGCATTTCTTTTCATTCTCCGATCACTTTGACCAATACACGCTTTCGGCGACGACCGTCAAACTCGCCATAAAAAATCTGTTCCCATGGCCCGAAATCCAATTGCCCTTTGGTGATCGCGACGACCACTTCTCGTCTCATGAATTGCCGCTTGATATGCGCATCGCCATTGTCTTCACCGGTTTCATTGTGGCGATAGGCCGCCCCTTGTGGCGCCATCTTTTCCAGAAATTCATCGTAATCACCTAGCAGGCCGGGTTCGTTATCATTGATATAGACACTCGCGGTGAATGCATGGCATTCACGAGGACGAGACCTTCAGTTACCCCACTGTTTCGGACGGCCGCTTCGACCTGTGACGTGATATTGATGCAGGCGCGTCTGGTGCGTGTCTCGAACCAGAGTTCTTCGCGGTAGGACTTCATGCGACTCTCATGGACTGCTTGCATTCTGCGCCACCATAGTTCGGCAATACAAGATGAACTGGTCTCGACGTCCGATGGAATCGGTCGCACACGACCCATGGTCCTGTCGGCCATCTATGCCATATAATATAGCTCGATTCGGAACGTTTGCGGAGAACCATGCCACGAACTGACCCGACCAAGGTGCAATTGTCGCCCAATGCCATGACCGTACTCCGTCGACGATATCTGACGAAGCATGCCGACGGCAACAGGAGAGAGACTGCTGCGCAGATGTTCCGGCGCGTGGCGGAAAATGTGGCGCACGCCGAAACTCTGTATCCGTGCAGCCGCCGCACGGCACGTCATCGCGCTCAGCAATTCTACGAGATGATGAGCCGGTTGGACTTCCTGCCGAATTCTCCGACACTCATGAATGCCGGACGCGATCTGCAACAACTCTCAGCCTGTTTTGTTCTTCCGGTCGAGGACTCGCTGGAGTCTATTTTCGAGGCCGTCAAGGACCAGGCCCTCATTCATCAATCGGGAGGTGGCACCGGTTTTTCTTTCAGCCATCTACGTCCTGCGAATGACGTCGTGGCTTCCACCAATGGCATTGCCTCAGGACCAGTGTCCTTTATCCAAGTCTTCAACACGGCCACGGAGGTCATCAAACAAGGCGGCACGCGACGGGGCGCCAACATGGGTGTGTTGCGGGTGGACCATCCTGATATTCTCGCATTCATCGCCGTAAAACAAAACCCTCAAGAACTGAGGAATTTCAATTTATCGATTGCCACGACGAATGCTTTTATGCACGCACTCGAACAGGGCAAGGACTACGCCTTGGTCAATCCGAGAACCAAACGCGTCGTCACACGGCTGAAAGCGGCTCTCGTATTCGACCGGCTGACGGAAGCCGCCTGGAGGACCGGCGAGCCCGGTGTCATCTTTCTCGATACCATCAACGCCGCCAATCCAACACCGCACATCGGCCGGATGGACAGCACGAATCCTTGCGGCGAACAACCTCTTCTACCGTACGAAGCATGTAACTTAGGCTCAATCAATCTTGCCCACTTCCTCACCGGCTCGCCAGGACGCCGGCGCATCGATTATGAGCGGCTGAAAGACACGACTCGACTGGCCGTGCGCTTTTTGGACGATGTCGTCGATATGAGCCGCTTTCCGTTACCCGAAATCGATGCCATGACCAAGGCCAACCGCAAGATCGGGTTAGGCGTCATGGGATTCGCAGATCTCCTCATTGAACTGAATATTCCCTATGATTCGGCCGAAGCCCTCACTCTGGCTGAGCACATCATGCGGTTCCTGTGGAAAGTTGGGCAAGAAGCGTCAGCGGAACTTGCCGTGGAGCGTGGCGTGTTTCCAAACTTTAAGGGGAGTCGCCTTGAATCTGCCGGGCAACGGCTGCGGAATGCCACGGTCACCACCGTTGCGCCGACAGGTACTATCAGCATTATCGCCGACTGCTCACCGGGGATCGAACCACTCTATGGGATCAGCTTCGTCCGCACGGTCATGGATGACACTCGACTCGTCAGCCTTCACCCGGCTTTTATTCGACACGCCAAGCGTGGCGGCATCTATTCGAATGCGTTGCTGCGGCGAGTGGCCGCACATGAATCGATTCGAGGCTTGACGGACATTCCCGAGCCGATTCGGCGGTTGTTTGTCACGGCGCATGATATCTCCCCGGAACATCATGTTCGCATGCAGGCGGCGTTCCAGAAATACAGCGATAGCGGCGTCTCGAAGACCATCAACCTTCCTCCCACCGCCACCAAGCAGGATGTCGCGTCGGCTTTTCGATTAGCCTACCAGCTAGGATGCAAGGGCATCACCGTCTTCCGGTCGGGTAGCCGAGAGAACCAGGTCATGGCGTGCGCTAGCCCCCACGCTTGCTAAGCACGGCATGCTGAACACGCCTCCCATTGCACCTTCCCACCCCAAGCGCGCCGAGACGCGCTCCTTTCCAAGGTGCGTTCTCGCCTTTTTCACTCCCCAACGGAGCCCGGAGGCGTAGCCTCTGGATTTGACTTCGGCTACGGCATTGTTGGATGACTTTATTGAGCGTCCTGCAAACGTTCCTGTACGCTCAATCGCTCACTGGTTCGTTTGACACAGTATGCGTATAGTGATATTTACTGCTGCATTGCTCATGGATGTTTCAGCAGGGAGGAAGGGATGGGAGGACGATTCAATTACGCTGGGGCGGTCAGTCGTCTTCCTGGATGGGACCTTCTGTTCTCGAAAGAACCCGAGGCCGATGTATACTTGGAGCTCGAGGAGCGGGGCACCGCTCATAATCAACCATCGCCTTTCGGTGCCCCCGCTCCACAGAAACCGCCGCACCTTCGAATTCTCATCCTGATCATCCTCTTGCTCGTTGTGGCAGGAGGAGCCTACTTCGCGATGGACCCTGAATTGGTCATGAAACTCACAGGTCAGGAGCCAGTGCCCGCACTTGCTCCGCCGCCCGTTACGGCTGTTCGCCGCCCGATCGTACCTGCTCCATCCCCACGCACCATGGATCCGGAGGGCTTGGACGTTATCATCCCGTCAGGCGCAATCCCTATTCCCTCATTCGGAGAAGGACAACGAGTGTCCGTCGTGCCCAATTCCGCCTCACCAGGACTCCCTCTGTCATTGAGTCAGGATGCCGCGGGAACCAAGCCTGGTCCGATGGTGGGCGCGGGAAAAACACTCCTAGTGTTGGATGCAGAGCTGCTCGATAATACCTGGGTCTATCTCGTGCGCACCGATGAAGGAGCCAAAGGCTGGATGGCTGAAAAACAGCTGGCTGTGAAGCCGTAGGCTGCCCGCCTTCATTCTCCTCTGTTATAATAGCGCCGCTCTTGAGAGCTGGTCCGAAGGCCTTCACTCTCAACAATCCACAGGGTTCGATGAGACGCCTTCAGCCAGGGTTACAGGGTGATAATGTTACGCGCAATTATTTTCGATTTCGACGGAGTGATCGCGGATAGTGAGCCCATCCATTTGGCGGTATTCCAGCATGTGCTTGGAGAGAAAGGGTACGTGCTGAGCCGAGAGGAGTATTATGCCGACTATCTTGGCTACGACGACAGGGGCTGTTTCGAGGCCTTTCTGACCGCGCATGGCCAGCAGCCTTCACAGACCATCATCGAGGACTTGGTCCAGCAAAAAGCAACGGCCTATTTCGATTACATCAGCGAACGTCCCGTCATCTTTCCCGGCGTGCAAGGACTCATCCGTGATGCGGCGACGCGATATCGATTGGCCATCTGCTCCGGGGCCCTCCGGCATGAAATCGAGT
This sequence comes from Nitrospirales bacterium, assembly GCA_040004695.1. GTDB lineage: Bacteria > Nitrospirota > Nitrospiria > Nitrospirales > Nitrospiraceae > JAICXS01. The sequence goes on from JBDUAJ010000147.1 coordinate 5,094, forward strand.
TTATTCTGGAGCAGTCCGGCATTCGGAAAGAATTCGTGCACATTACAAGCGCGGAAGATGTGACCCGTGGCAAGCCCAATCCTGAGGGATTCCTCCATGCTCTGGCCGCGCTGAATCAACAAGGCGCCGACCCGGCCATGACACCGCCCGAATGCCTGGTCATCGAAGATTCCCTGCCGGGCATTAGAGGCGCGCATGCCGCAGGCATGAAAGTCCTCGCGGTGGCCAACACGCATCGCCTCGAAGAGCTGCAAGAAGCCGACGCCATGACCACATCGTTAGCCGACGTGAAGCTTCAAGAGCTGACACATCGCCTATGGGGATCATGACAGACTTTTCTCTTGGAACAGAGAGCGTGTGTGCCGTGCTCAACAGCCTCCACATCGGGTATTTATGAGAATTTGCTCGCTCTTGCCTGGAGCCACCGAAGTGGTCGCCGCATTAGGACTTGCCGATCAGCTGGTCGGCATCAGCCATGAATGTGATTTTCCTCCTGACATCAGGAACGCCCCGGTCATGGTCCGTCCCGTGATCGATCAGGACCGTATGGCGAGCCCGGACATCGATCGAGCGGTGACACGCGCCGTCGCCGAACACCAACCCCTCTATACACTCGAAGAAACCCTGTTCCGGAATGCACAACCCGATCTGGTGATCACCCAGAATCTCTGTCATGTCTGCGCCGTGACCCCCTCGGATGTGCAACGTGCCATGGCATCTCTGCCCCACTCGGCACGTATCCTTTCCTTGAATGCGGGCAGTTTGGAAGACATGCTTCATGATATTGAACGGATCGGCGACGCAACGGACAAGGTCTCTGAATCACGCGGCCTGACCTCCGCGCTTCGCGGGCGGTTGCAGTCGATTCGTGAGCAGATCGCACTCGCGGACGACCTTCCGACCGTAGTCTGTATCGAATGGCTTGATCCCCTCTACGTCGCGGGGCATTGGGTCCCTGAAATGGTCTCATGGGCCGGGGGGCAACATCTGTTGAGTGAAGCGGGCGTCCCTTCGCACCGAATCACGTGGGAGCAATTGGTGGGAGCGGCGCCCGATATCCTGATCGTCATGCCGTGCGGGTTTTCAATCGAGCGCACCATGAAAGAAATGAAGCGGCTGACGGCTCACCCGGATTGGCATCGCCTTCCAGCCGTCCAGCGGGGCCGCTTCTTTGCCGTCGACTCCGGAGCCTACTTTAGTCGTCCCGGCCCACGGTTGGTCGATGGCACAGAGATTCTTGCGGCCCTGTGTCATCCGTCACGATTTGGACAGACCATCCCGGCTGGCGCACAGCGGGTCGTGAATGAACCCGTGATGCCTCCCGCTGATGCGGCAGAGTGATGGTTCAACGCTCATGGCGAGCATGATGACCAGTGCCGAAGCCCAGACGTATTGCGAGACCGTCACGAAACGCAGCGGAAGTAATTTTGCCTATTCGTTTTTATTTCTCCCACCGGCCCGACGAGCGGCGATGTATACGATCTATGCATTTTGCAAAGAAGTGGACAATGCCGTCGATGCTCCCCCGCCGGGCAGCCACCCTCAGGAGCAGCTGGCTCAATGGCGAGGGGAACTGTCCGCCGCGTATCACGGCACGCCGTCCTCTCCCGTGACGATCAGCCTCGCCCAGCATGTGCGAGAGCTGACCATTCCCGAGCAGTATTTCGAAGATCTCATCGCCGGCGTCGAGATGGATTTGACGATAAAACGCTATTCTACATTCGACGCCCTCTCCCTCTATTGCTATCGGGTCGCCTCGGTCGTCGGGTTGATCTGCCTCCCTGTGTTCGGGACGCGCTCGCCACGGGCGCAGGATTATGCCGTCAATCTCGGCTTAGCCTTTCAGTTGACGAATATTTTGCGAGACCTGCGGACCGATGCAGAGCAAGGCCGCATCTATCTGCCTCAAGAGGATCTTGCACGGTTCGGCTATTCCGAACACGATCTGCTGACACAGACCTATTCTTCCGCCTTTACCGAACTCATGCGCTTTCAATGCAACCGGGCGCGAGCCTACTATCGCAAGGCGAGCCAAGCTGCCGAACAACTCCCGGTTGAGGACCGCCGAGCCCTCACTGTCGCGGAGATCATGCGTGGCGTGTATGCAAGGATCCTGGACCGCATCGAACGGTCCGACTATCGGGTCTACGATGCTCGCGTCGGACTGGCCCCTCCCTATCGTCTAGCGATCGCCACGGGAATCTGGCTTCGCTCCCTTCTTCCCGGATGAAACCGACAGCGTTGGTGGTAGGGAGTACCCTCGCGGGGCTGACCACGGCTCTTCGGCTCGGCCAGCGGGGGTATGCCGTGACGCTGATCGAACATGCAGAGCCGCGCGACCACATTTCCGCAAGACACACCTCGAGTGACCATGCACCGCTTGTGCTCATGGGTGGCCATACTGCAACCCGTGCTCTGCTGGAGACGCTTGGAACGTCGAACGATGTGCAGCTTGATGACCGGATCGGGTTCGAACTCCTGCTGTCAGATCACCGCCTCATCCGCCTGCGCCGGCCCCCGCTGCCGGCTCCGCTTCACGCCCTGGCCGGCTTGGCGATATTTGCTGGAATGCCGGCACGAGACCGGTGGCGTTTTTTGATGTGGGTGGAACGCACG
>JBDUAJ010000148.1:0-7651 GCA_040004695.1 Nitrospirales bacterium
TCGACATTGTTGCTGTATGCTGCGATAGGCTACTTTTTCACTCAGACGCTGTCAACCTCGGCGCAGCGGTCACGTTTGGCTGGTCAAACAGATTGGAAGGAAACTGAACCGTCTACCATTCATCACTCATCATTTGTCGTTCAACATTATTTGCCATGGCACTTCTTGTATTTCTTCCCGCTGCCGCAGGGGCACACATCATTGCGGCCTACTTTGTCTTGCTCGCGATGGACGGTTTTGACGGCAATCGGTTCGTCGCCACGGTTGAGGGTGAGCTTAGGGGCCGCCATGACAGGCGGTGGAGGCGTCGGAGGGGCTTCACCACGGACGGCTTGAACATGATAGAGCCGATCGAGTGTATCGCCCTTGATGCGTTCCATCATGCCGGCAAACATGTCGAATCCTTCGCGCTTATATTCGATCAGCGGATCTTTCTGGCCGTATCCGCGTAGACCGATGCCATCGCGAAGATGATCCATGCCGAGCAGATGATCCTTCCAATGCTGGTCAATGACTTGGAGCAACACCATCTTTTCCAGGTAGCGTAACAGGTCTGAGCCAAGTTCCTGTTTCTTCTTTTGGTAGGCGTCCTGGACGTGCGTACGAAGCTCCTCTCGTAGCGCCTCGCGGCCAAGGTCCTTGAGATGTTCGGGCGCCATGCCGTCGATTTCTGCGAGATTGAGACCAAATTGCGCGTGAACGGCCTCGACCAGTCCGCCGATATCCCACTCTTCAGGATATTGGTTTTCGGGACAGTAGACGTCCAGCATCGAGTCCGTCACTTCCGTGATCATCTCCTGAACTTCGCCGCTCAAGTCTTCCCCGACCAGGACGGCGCGCCGGTGCAGATAGATGACCTCGCGTTGCTTGTTCATGACGTCATCGTACTCAAGCAGCTGTTTGCGAATGTCGAAGTTGTGCGCCTCGACCTTCTTCTGCGCGTTCTCGATCGCGCGCGTCACCATGCCATGCTCGATCGGCACGCCTTCTTCCATGCCGAGTTTCAACATCAAATTGGAGATGCGTTCGGACGCGAAAATGCGCAACAGGTCGTCTTCCAGCGAGAGATAGAAGCGCGACGATCCGGGGTCGCCCTGCCGGCCCGCGCGGCCGCGCAGCTGATTGTCGATGCGGCGGCTCTCATGACGCTCCGTGCCGATAATGTGGAGGCCGCCCAACTCGATGACTTCCCTCTTATCGGCTTCGCACTCCGCTTTGATCTCATCGAACATCGCTTTCTTGCGATCCTCGGGGAGCGTTTCGTCGCGATAGAGAATTTGCTTGAAGAGAAAGTCCGGGTTGCCGCCGAGCAGAATGTCGGTGCCGCGGCCGGCCATATTGGTCGCAATCGTCACGGCACCTTTTTGACCAGCCTGGGCAATGACTTCCGCTTCTTTCTCGTGGTACTTGGCATTGAGCACGTTGTGTTTCACGCCATGCCGCTTCAAATACCCCGAGAGGCGTTCCGACTTTTCAATGGAGATGGTGCCGACCAGCACCGGCTGTCCGCGTTCGTATGATTCTTTAATCTCTTCGACGATCGCGTCGAACTTCTCTTTTTCGGTGCGATAGATGACGTCGGCGAAATCCTTCCGGATCATCGGACGATTGGGCGGGATCACGTTCACGTCAAGGTTATAGATCTTGGCGAACTCGCTGGCTTCAGTGTCGGCCGTACCGGTCATGCCGCCCAGTTTCTTGTACATGCGGAAGAAGTTTTGGAACGTGACCGACGCGAGCGTTTGATTTTCGTTCGCGATCTTGACGCCTTCTTTCGCCTCGACCGCCTGGTGCAGGCCGTCGCTCCAACGCCGTCCCGGCATCAACCGTCCCGTAAACTCGTCGACGATGATCACTTCGCCGTCTTTCACGACATAGTCCACATCGCGCTTATAGATCGCATACGCCTGCAGCGCCTTGACCACATGATGTACCAGATCCATGTGCGCGAGGTCGTAGAGATTGTCGACGCCAAGCAGCTTCTCGACTCGCGCATTCCCCTCTTCGGTCAGCGCGGCGGTCTTTGTTTTTTCTTCGATGGTATAATCCCGCTCGATCTTGAGCTGTGGAATGATCGAATTGATCCGGTAGTACAGATCCGTAGATTGGTCGGTCGGGCCGGAGATGATGAGTGGGGTCCGCGCCTCATCGATGAGAATGCTGTCCACCTCATCCACGATGGAGAAATTTAATTCCCGCTGCACACATTGGTCCAGATTCGCGACGATCAGGTTATCCCGCAGATAGTCGAATCCATACTCGTTGTTCGTGCCATAGGTAATGTCGGCGCGATACGCCTCTTGTCGTGTGCAAGGACGCAAATTCTGCAGGCGCTTGTCTACCGCGTCGTAGTGGGGGTCGAACAGGAACGAGGCATCATGCTGAATCACACCGACCGACATCCCCAGCGCGTTGTACAGCACGCCCATCCATTGCGCATCGCGCTTGGCGAGATAATCGTTGACGGTGACCAGATGCACGCCCTTGCCGGACAGCGCATTCAGATAGAGAGCCAACGTCGCGACGAGGGTTTTTCCCTCACCGGTTTTCATTTCGGCGATGCGGCCTTTGTGAAGGATCATGCCGCCCATGAGCTGAACGTCGAAGTGCCTCATGAACAGGACGCGCTTGGACATTTCCCGGCAGACCGCAAAAGCCTCCGGCAGCAGATCATCCAGACTTTCACCGTCCGCGTGGCGCTTGCGGAACTCCACCGATTTTTCAGCCAGCGCCGCATCGGTCAGTGCCGAGACGGAGCGCTCCAGCGCGTTGATGGCGGCGACGACCGGCCGCAACTCATTGATCTCGCGATCATTCTTGCTTCCAAAAATCAGGTTCAGCAGACCAGCAACCATGGTGACCCTATTCAAACTCCAAAGGTTTTCGTGTGCATCGGTCAGTATACAAGAATTCGACTATGAATCCTATACGGATCACCATGCTGCAGGACTCCGGTCACGATCGCAAATGTTGGAACAGTTCTGGAACGAAGAAACTGACATTGGCCACAGGCGACAGCAAAGTTGGGCGTGTAGCTGAGCGCGAGTGCCCTGCAGCAATCGCGTCATCGCTGAAAAGCCACTGTCGGATTTCTTTACGCTGTCGGAAGTCGTCAGTGAGTGACACTGACACTCGAATAGTTAGAAGACGCTAAGGGGTGGCTCGAGGTATCGCCTCGTGGATCCATTAGGAAGACCGGCCTCATGCCGACTCTTGATCGTTTAAAACACGAGGCCAATCTGGGATCGACGCCTTGATGGAAAGTCCATGACCGTCAGACCCCAGGCCGTGAAGCGATGGCTGGCATGACTCACCGCTGACAGTCGCTGAGCGCGATTCCTTCCACCGTCGGATTTACTGACACTGTCCCGGGTGGTCAGTAAGTGTCACTCTTATTTTCAAACAGTTACAAGCAGGCTCACAAATTGCTCCATTTTCAGCGCGTCGTGGACTTTTAATAAGAAACAATGCCTCGCACTGAACTAGACGATAAGGAGGGAACGGCCATGCCGAAAGCTTTACGCGCTCTCATCGTATTACTGGCTATGGGAATGGGGCCAGTGACAGTGGGAGCCACGGATTTTGTGAGTAGCAATGCCGCGGATGTGGCCGCTTTTCAAGCGGGTGCCACAGTCCTCACTTTTGAGAGCATCCCTGGAATAACGGCGTTCAATAACGAGTCGCCCGGTACCGCTGTCCCGGCTTCGGCTCTCTTAAAAAATCAGATTGCCGGCCTCACTTTTTTCAGTAATTTTAGTGGCGGCCCGTTTGTCCTCGACCTCACGGGCTTCGGCAATATCAGCGACGCCAAGTCTGGACACAACATCCTGAGTGGAACCGAACCAGGGAGCGGCACTCAGGGTACCATCTGCTTCACATGCTTTATTGAAGTGACCTTTGCTTCGCCGGTCAGCCGTGTGGGAGCGTGGAATGATCCAACGGGAAGCCGCATCCAATTGCTCGCCACCGATGCCGGCGGGACGACCATCTTTGGTCAGCCATTCGCAAATCAAGGTCAGTTTGTCGGCGTCTCATTAAGCACGAATAGTATCGATCGGGCACTCTTTCAATATATCAGCACGCAGAGCGTTGCCGGTTTTACGCTTGATGACGTCACCTACGGGCGAGTCGGAGGTGGCGGGAATACCGTTCCTGAACCTACAGCCCTTGTATTGTTTGCCACGGGAGCAACGGCGCTTTTTAGCCGGCGATTGCTTCGGCATAGACGGTCATAAGGATCTTGCATTTGAGAGGAGCCCGTCAAATTACACAATTTGACGGGCTCCTCTTTCATTCAGGGTGCCGATCGCACGCGGCATGCACTAAAGGTCTCAACGGTCGCAGACACATGAAGATTTTCACGCCCACTACCTAGAGTTCGTGGCCTTCTCAATTGCGTCAAGTCAAAACAAGCCAATACGTGTGACTTGAACCGCTCTGACGGCTGCTCAGCAGTAGAGGGTTGACCTTGACACGATAGAATGACTGCGACTAATATTCCACGATGCTACGACTAGGGATTCGCCTCACCGCTGTTGGATTAGCCTGCTGCCTGCTCATGTTAAGCGGACTCGTGTATCCGCAGACGGTCGCTCATGCCGCGCATCATGCCCATCACAAAGCGGCCACGCATTCCACCGCCCTCTGCACGTGGATGTGCGCGGCTGGTCAGGCACAAGAACATGTCTCATTCAACTTCCAAATCGAGATGGAAGCTGCGTCCCTCGATGATGAGTTCATCGCCCGACAACTGATCGAACTTCACCTGGTTGCTCCCACGACCCGCGGCCCTCCCTCTTTGCTGTTCTAAGCAATCTGTCTTCACAAAAACGGCGGCAGTCGATGCAGCTTGACCTCAAGTTCCATCACTGTTTAGCCCTCGCTCAGAAAACTGTTCAGAATCAGGGAGTCGAGCATGATGCGAAGCATCCTTTTTCGATTCATCAGCCTAGCCATAGTGGTCGTGTGTCTCACCATGCCGCAGATTCCGGCATGGAGCATGGGGGAGCGCGTGCCGGTCGTCGGTTCGACAGCTGCAGACTTCACTTTGCCGGACCTCAATGGACAGGCACAGCAGTTGAGTCAATTTCGCGGGAAAATTGTGCTCCTGAATTTCTGGGCCACGTGGTGCAAGCCCTGTACAACTGAAATGCCCGCCATGCAGGCCGGCTACGATCAACTTCGTGACAAGGGCTTGGTGGTCCTGGCCATCAATGAGCTCGAAGATGACGCCAAAGTTCGCGAGCACATCAAGAGCTTTGGTCACACCTTCCCGGTGCTGATGGACCATGACAACCGCGTCGCGAACATGTATGGGGTCTATGGGCTGCCGGTCAGCGTCTTTATCGATGAACGCGGCGTGGTCCAGGAATACATTAAAGGCGGGATGTTGACCGAAGAGAAGATCCATCAGGTCGTCGATCGGCTCGCGTCACGCACGTCCCGCTCTGCCTCGCTGCCGTAGCCATGGTCCAATCAGTTCGCCATGTGTGTGCCGCGAGTCTCGCGGTGTGCCTGCTGATCCTTAGCGGTGTGGTCTACCCTCAGATGGTCGCCCATGCGGCGCATCACGCCCATCATCAGGCCAAGACGCACGCGACGGCGCTCTGCGCGTGGCTCTGTGTCGCCGGTCAGGCGGTGGAAACGGGTGATGTCACCTTTCGCTCCGAACCTGGTCCATCTTCTGTCCTTGTTTTTGCGCTTCCCGAACCACATCCGCTGATTCTACATTGGTCACCATGTTCCCGCGGTCCTCCCCCCTTCGTGGCTTAAACCTTTGGTCGTCGCGTTTCTAAAACTCCGGGCGCCGATGCTCCGCGCTGAAGGATCACCCTGATGCGGATCAGGGCCTGACGAATATCTCTTCGGAGGACTTATGGATCGCTTAGCATGCCGCTTCGGCATTCTATTATTCGCCTTCTTCATGGCCGCCATTGCGATCCATGTTACCGCTCCTCGCGTAGAGGCCTCTTGCGGTTCAGTCACCTGTTTTGTCGTCATCGGCTCGCAACAACAAGTCAATTCGGTCGGACTGCTGACGGTGAATGCGATCTATAACTACACCCGTCAAGGCACGCTATTGCCCGGAACCAATGGGGTCATACCGGCCGTCGATGTCGATACTCGGCAACTCATCCTCGACCACCATCGCGAGCTGCGAACCATCACGCAGACCTATTCACTGGATTTCAACTATGGACTCACCGAGCGCTTGGGGCTCGAACTCATGATGCCGTATGTGCGTAGGAGACATCAGCATGTCGATGGACTCGGGGAGGTCAATGGCGGGGCGGGGCAGGAGACCAGCTTTTCAGATAACGGCATCGGCGACGTCTTCGTGAATCTCAAATACAACGTGCTGCCGACGTTGAGAAGCATGGTCGTAACCTCCTTTGGTGCTTACTTACCAACCGGCGATTGGAGGCAGAAGACGGCGGGCGCATCCGGTGATGCCGAGACGATGGAGCCGACGGCACAACTCGGACGCGGGCAGGTCGGGCTTCAGGGTGGGTTTTACCAAACCTATGAACTCATTCCACATCGGCTCAACCAGTTTGCCTCCGGCACATATCGCCATACCTTCCGGAATAACTTTGGATATCAATTCGGCGATCAGTATGACTTGAACGCGGGCTTCAGCCTAGTGACCGTGCCCTGGCTGGTGCTGACTAATCAATTCAACTATCGCTATATGTCGCACGATTCATTCAGCGGCTCGTTGGCTCGCTCTCAGAATCCCAATGATCCGACCTTCCCGGACGAAGCGATCGTGTTGGATCCCAACATCACCAATCGCGCCGTGCCCACGACCGGTTCCACATACTTTGCTTATTCTCCCGGTGCGTTGATTTCGATCGGCGAACGCACGCAGGTGTATTTTTTCGCCCAAATCCCGGTGGTGCGCGACTTCAACAATAACTTAGCTCAGGGGATCAGCTTCGTGTTCGGTATCACTCAATATTTCCAGGGACCGGCTTTGTTTAAAGGATAAGAAGACGATGCATCCGCTTCTGCGTTGCGAAGGATATTTCCTATGAAAGTGAGACGAGTGCCTATCAAAACCACCCTGCTCGCCGGTGTGATCGCTACCGTCCTGCTCTTCGCGACCCAGGCCGTCGCCCAAGGCAAAGGGGAGAAGACGTTCAACGCCTTGATTACTGATACGCAAGGCGTCGAGAGCGAGGTCAAGAACGTCTCGTTTTATTGGGAAGAAACAATCAGCGAGACGGCGTTTGTCCCGCATGAACTCCGCCAGCTTCCGGTCAAACGAGGGACGGCCACGGTGCAGGTGAAGTTCGACACGATCAAGCAGATCGAGGTGAAGCAGGGCGCGGAGAAGACATTGCCGACGTTCGCGATCACCTTGACGAATGGCAAAAGCGGCGAGTTTACGGCTGCGCTCGTGGGCACCTTCCGTGGGGAATCGGATTTCGGGCAAACGGAGATCCCGATCTCCACCATTACCAAAATCATTTTTAAGTAGCAGGGTGCAGCATGAGTGAGTGGTTACACAACATTGGATGGGATGACCGGCTGCGGATACAGGCATGGATGTATTCGCTGGCCGTCCATACCCTCGTCATTGGACTGATGATGGTGCTCGGCACACGTATCACACTCCCTCCACAAGACGATCCGTTCCGCTGGAACG
>JBDUAJ010000149.1:0-7644 GCA_040004695.1 Nitrospirales bacterium
CGTAAACTGCGACACCAGCCCCTTCTACCGACTTAACTGGTGAGTTAACGATCTGAAGTATGATATCCAAGTCGTGAATCATCAGGTCGAGCACCACACCTACGTCTTTTACGCGTGGATCGTATGGCCCTAGCCTATGTCCTTCGATGAACACGGGCCGATTCACGATTTGCTTGAGCCGCATCACGGCTGCATTAAATCGCTCGATGTGCCCCACCTGTAATATGCGACCCTTCGAATTAGCCAGTTCGATAAGGTCATGCGCCTGCTCCACTGTCGTGGTAATTGGCTTCTCAACAAGCAGATGAATGTCATTCTTAAGGCATTCCATCGCAATCGCATGATGATGAACAGTTGGAACCGCGATGCTCAGGGCGTCAACGCTACCGTATAGCTGTTTAAAGTCGGTAAGGGCCTTGGTACCATAATGCTTCGCTATCTTCTGGGCTGTCTTCAGATCAGAATCAACGACGCCAACAAGGTCACACCGTTCATTAATGAATCGGTCGTGCTGGCATACAGCAAGATGGTGCCGAGCACGGGCCCCACGCAGGGGGTCCACCCGGCGGCGAAGGCGACACCGATGAGATACGATCCCACATAGCCGGCCGGCCGCGTACTGAAGTGCAGCCGCTTTTCGGTGGTCAAGAATTTCAGATTTAGAATGCCGAGGAGGTACAGGCCGAAAATAATAATGAGTACGCCGCCGACCCGACGAATATGATCTTGATAGACAATGAGAAGCTGGCCGACTAAACTCGCTGACGCGCCAAAGGCGATGAAGACGGTGGAAAAGCCTGCAATGAAGAGGAGTGAGTTTAGCATGATCGTTTTACGAAAACGCTGACGCTCCGACGGGTCCGATAACCGATCCAACGACAGACCGGTGATGTAGGAAATATAGGACGGCACCAACGGCAAGACGCAGGGAGAGACGAACGACAGCAAGCCGGCGGCAAAGGCGGCGAATAAAGAGATCTGCTGCATGGAGTTCGTCATGCCTAATTGCTCTGAATCAAGGTTTGGATCATCTGCTTCGCCTCAGGACTGAACCAATCCCGGGCACCAAAGATCCGATGGGTAATGATACCACGGCGGTTCACCAGAAAGGTCATGGGCAGCGTACGCGTTCCGTACGTCACGCCGACGCGAAAATCAGAATCATGAAGGATCGGGAATGTTAGTCTCATATCATCCCGAAAGGGGCGCGTCGCCGATGGACCTTGCGCGTCCGTGGAGATGGCCAAGATTTCAAAATCCTTTCGGCCAAACACGTGATACAGCTGCTCCATCGCCGGCATCTCGACTCGACATGGCCCGCACCACGTAGCCCAAAAATTCAGCATGACCACGCGGCCACGATTCCCGGAGAGTGTGATCGGCTGGTTATCCAGATTCCAGAGCTCGAAGTCAGGAGCGGCCCCGCCGATTTTGACACCGGAGCGGTCCTGGACGAGAGCGGTGTCCGCAGTAGTATCGACTGAGGAGTCAGAATAAGTCGGATCACAGGAAGTGCTGAGCACTACCAGCAGGCCTAGCAGAGCAGCGTGGATCGGCCACCGGATGTTCATGGTTCGTTACGTTGAGGGAGCCGCCTGGACCGGCTTGGAACTACGCTTCAACAATCCCGTAATCGTTTGCAGATTGTCCAGCACGGTCCAATCTCGTGGACCGATAATCTTCTCCCGAAGGATGCCTTGTTGATCGATGATATAGGTTTCCGGAACGCCCATCAGCTTGTACCGTTTATCGGTCTGTCCCCATGAATCCACTAACACCGGAAAGGTCAAGTTCATACTGCTGACGAATGGGGGAATATCCTTTTTAGTCGTGACGCGATCAATGCTGATCGCCAACACAACCAGCCCGTCACGATCAAAATTCTTGTACAGGACTTCCATCGAGGGCATTTCTTCTCGACAGGGCTTGCACCATGTCGCCCAGAAGTTCAGAAACACCACCTTTCCTCGATAGTCGGACAAGCGCACGCTCTTATCCTCTAAATTCGGCAGGGCAAAATCGGGGGCTTCTTTACCGACCGTCAACGGCTCGTATTTGGCACTCTGCAACCAGACAATGCCAAACGTCACCGCTAAGATCACGATTGAGACCAACGTGATCGTCATCTTGGATCGCACCGGCGCAGTATTTTCATCCGGCTCTGTCAGTATTTGTTCAGCCATGCTTAGAAACTTCTTTCACGACGTTCAAAATGACCATCCAGCGAGGCCGCAGGGAGTTCAGATGCCGAGACGTACTGGTTGGTACGTTGAGGCGTTCGAACGACCGAGAACGAAGTTGGAGGTCATTTTCAGCATCGTGGCTATGCGTAGGCGTGTAAACCAGAGAGTAAAAAGTTCACTCCCCAGAAACAGAAGATGACCATCAAAAATCCAAACACCGCGTAGATCGCCGCCCGACGGCCTTCCCACCCGTGTGTCATGCGAGCATGAATATACGCCCCGTAAATGAGCCAGACGATGAGCGACCACGTTTCCTTCGGATCCCAACTCCAATATCCGCCCCAGGCATAGTTCGCCCACATCGCTCCGAGAATCACTCCAAACGCCAAAAGCGGAAAGCCCACCATGATGGCCTTATAGCCCAATTCGTCGATGGTCTCGAGATCGGGAAACGAGGCATACAGGCCGGAGGAAGCCTTCCCCCGCCGCTCAGCTCGTTCCTTCAGCAAATACATCACACCTAATCCACCTGCCATTGCAAACGCCGCATAGCTGGTCAGCGTGACGGATACATGGATATAGATCCAATAGCTGTTCAGCGCCGGTACGAGCGGTTCGGCTGTTTGGTACCGATACGGGAGCAATGAAGCCGCCCCCATTGCAATGAAGCCAATGCCGACGACGAACGCCCCAATCGCCTTGATGCGGTATCGGAACTCCAACAGGACATATCCTAAAATAATCGCCCATGAGACATAGGACATGGCCTCAAACTGATTGGACCACGGAGCGAACGTTCCGGACAGTTGCATGCGCTCATACGCTCGAGTGAACAAGGCCAACGAATTGACGACCCAGCCGAACACCGTCACAATCGTCGCCACCTGTCCGATCTGGGCGGCCCAGCCGCTGTCGTTCCCCTCTGAATACTCAACCGGATGTCCGGCGGGGGCCAACTGCATCGTTGGGCGCTTGGCCAGCATATAGGTCACGTACAAGACCAAGGCGGCCAAATACAACCAAAAGGTCATGTCAAACAGAAACAATGAACGCGCCATAGCTCCCTCCAAGACTCAAGCGATCAGTTTCAGCCATCAGCATTCAGCTTCGAACCTCGCTGAAAACTGACGGCTGGCTGCTGACTTCTTTAGGCATGTATTTTCGTGATCCGCTCCGTCAGCTTGCGAAACTCTTTTTGAAAATCGATTTGGCTTTTGTGTGTCGTGCCGCCGAGATGAACCGTCACTCCGCTCTCGCTGGGAATCACTTTCGCCCACAACCGCCGGTGATAAATAAAGGACGACAGCGTGATGCCCACGACAATCATTGTAGAGCCGATCCACACGATGATCACCCCCGGGTCCTTCGTGATCTGTAGTCCTGTGAATTTTTTCGGCTGATAGCCGACCAGTTCAAACGCGTATTTGGAACCCTTGATATCGAACAGTTCCGGATAATGATAGAAAATCCAAGGGGAGGTTTGCAGAGCGCCCTCGGTAATCGCCAGCCGAATGGCCGGATTCGCATGCTCCGCAGTCTTGGAGTAGACCTTCTTGTCGGTGGAATTAAAGCCGAAGTCTGCGACGAAATCCGTCATCAACAACTTCAGCCCGAGCTTATCCAGCTGAGCCTCTTTCTGCCATTCCAGGTCGACCGTGCCCACCAGCTTATCAGTGTCCTTGTCCTTCACATTGACTCGTGCGACGTCAATGCGATCCCAGGAATCGCCATAACTCGATTGGTAGAACCAAATGCCCTTGTAGACGAGCGGATCGTTCACCGTGATGGTCTTGGTTGCCATTTTTTGTCCCTGTTCAAGGACAGTCAGCGTACTATTGTACGATTTCACCGAACCATTCTCGTGATAATCGATCCAAAACTTATCGACGTGGAGATCGAAGTTGCCTTTAGGAATGTGGTAGGTCTGACCTTCCAGGCATACCCCGAATTCCTGAAATCCATAATAGCTCCCAATCAAGCCGCCAAGGACAATGACGGTGGCGCTCAGATGCGCCATATGGGCCCCTACTCGGCCCATGATGCCCTTCGTTGCATACAAGGTCACTTCTTGGGGATCATTTTTGGCCAGAACGCGATAGCCCTTTTCGGCCAGCAGCCCGACCAGGCCTTCTGCAACCGTTTCTTTAGATGCGATAATGGAGAACTCGGTCGTTTGCTTTAAATTTTTGACGAATGGGAGGGAGACATTCACCTTATCCTGCTTCATCGACCTCCACACGCCTGGAAATCGCTTATAAAAGCAGGTAAGAGAGTTCACGCACAGCATACCGAGAAGGCTGGTAAACCACCAGGTATGGTAGACGTCTGTGAACCCCAATCGAGTGAACCAGCGGTACGCCTCCTCACCGTATTCCTTAATGTAGGTTTCAGGGCGTTCTCCCTGTTGAATCACGGTACCGATCGTGGCCGTCATCGCCAAGACGATAAAGAGGAACATCGCCAGTTTAATGGAGGCGAAAAAGGTCACCAATTCAGTTTTGATTTCGTTCCAACCCAACCCTGGGGACTGCTGTGAGGCCTCCGGTTCTACCGCAATCTGTTCCCGTCCGTTCATGCGTTCAGTGCCTTATCGCCATTCAGGTTACACTAGAATTTGCGCCGTTCGGTCGATCATGTTGTGACGCAAAAGGTATGGGGGAACCCTGCTTATCAGGCTGCCTTTAAGCCCTTGAAAGAGAAAAATCGTGGCATCATCAAGGCCTTGTGCGAGCTGCGGTATCTTACAAGTCGACGGAAACCACTGTCAAGCAAGCCGCCCGCGCATGACCGCGCACGAGATTAGCGCGAAAGGCTGATTGACAAACCCACGCGCTCTGTTTTAATTGTTGTGCCTTTTAAGGGAACCCTACGCGCCGAAACGTACCACGGCCCCGTTCCCCACCACCTTATAGAGACGAGGCAACAATGAGAGATCACTATTTGTTCACCTCCGAGTCGGTGACGGAGGGACACCCCGACAAGATTGCCGATCAAATTTCCGACGGGATTCTCGATGCCATCATCGGCCAGGACAAAACTTGCCGGGTCGCATGCGAAACAATTTTGACCACCGGCATAGCGTTTGTCGCCGGAGAGATCTCGACGAGAGCCTACGTCGAGATTCCCGACATCATCCGTGAAGTCATCAAGGATGTCGGCTATACCGATGCGTCGTGGGGGTTTGACTTCCATACCTGCTCGGTGATCACCTCGATCCACCAGCAATCGCCGGATATTGCGATGGGAGTGGATACCGGTGGAGCCGGCGATCAGGGGCTGATGTTCGGCTATGCATCGAATGAAACTGCCGAGCTGATGCCGATGCCGATCGTCCTCGCCCATAGACTGACGCGTCGGCTCGCCGAGGTCCGGAAGAAAAAAATTCTACCGTGGGTCCGCCCTGACGGCAAATCCCAGGTCACCGTCGAATATCGGAACGGCAAGCCGGTGCGCGTCGACACGATTGTCGTCTCCACGCAGCACAGCCCCGACATCACGAGTAAAAAGATCGAGAGCGAGATCATAGAAAAAGTGATCAAGCCCGTCATGCCGAAGGGCATTTTCGATCCCGTCAGCGTGAAGTACTACATCAATCCAACCGGGCGTTTCGTGACAGGCGGCCCGATGGGCGATACGGGATTGACCGGTCGGAAGATTATCGTCGACACCTATGGGGGCGTCGGCAGTCACGGCGGCGGCGCATTCTCCGGGAAAGACCCCAGCAAGGTGGATCGCTCGGCCTCCTATATGGCTCGGTACATCGCGAAAAACATTGTGGCGGCAGGGTTAGCCGAAAAGTGCGAGGTGCAGTTGGCATATGCCATCGGAGTGGCCGACCCAGTGTCGATCTTGATCGATACGAAAAACACCGAGAAAGGTTCCGTGGATCTTCTCGATAAGCTCGTGCGCAAACACTTCCCCATGACGCCGCGCGGAATTATCGACCACTTGAAGCTACGCCGGCCGATTTATAAGCAGACGGCTGCCTACGGACATTTCGGCCGCAATGAACCGGGCTTCACCTGGGAAGCCACTGATAAGGCCAAGATTCTGAAGAAGGAAGCGGGCCTGTAACGGTCGCTTCCCACACACCATGGGGGGATGGATGCGCAAATCCGTCCCCCCTTTTTATTGATTGCGAAGCCGAGGAGGATGCAGTGGATTACGATGTGAAAGATATCAAGCTTGCAGACCAGGGCAAGCTCAAGATTGAGTGGGCAGAAGCCTCGATGCCGGTCCTTCGGCTCATCAAGAAGCGCTTCAAACGCGAACAGCCGCTGAAGGGTATTCGGGTCACCGCGTGCTTGCACGTGACCACTGAGACGGCAAATCTCATGAAAACATTGCAAGCCGGTGGCGCGGACATCCGCCTCTGTGCATCGAATCCACTCAGCACGCAGGACGACGTCGCCGCATCATTGGTTCAACATGACGGCATCGCGGTCTTCGCCATCAAAGGTGAAGACAATAAGACATACTACCGCCATATCCAATCCGCCATTGAGCATCAGCCGCAAGTGACCATGGATGACGGCGCGGATGTCGTCTCCATTCTCCACTCGAAACGCAAAGACCTGCTCAAGCACGTCATCGGTGGAACGGAAGAGACGACGACAGGCGTGATCCGCCTTCGCAGCATGGCGGATCGCCGCGTGCTTCGGTTCCCAGTGATCTCTGTCAACGATGCAGACACGAAGCATCTGTTCGACAATAGATACGGGACCGGACAGAGCACCATGGATGGAATCATACGAGCCACCAATCGGCTCATCTGCGGCTCGAAAGTCGTCGTGGCCGGCTATGGCTGGTGCGGACGTGGGATTGCCATGCGGGCAAAGGGCATGGGCGCCGATGTCATCGTAACGGAAATCGATCCCGTCAAGGGCCTCGAAGCGGTCATGGATGGTTTTCGCGTCATGCCGATGGAAGAAGCCGCCGCGGTCGGCGACTTTTTCGTCACGGTCACCGGCAACCTTCACGTCATTCGCGCCGAACACTTCGGCCAGATGAAAGACGGAGCCATCGTCTGCAACTCCGGCCATTTCAATGTCGAAATCGATATCCCAGCCCTCGAAAAACAAAGCCGCAAGCGGCGCATTATCCGAACGGGCGTGGAAGAATTTACCTTGCGCGACGGCAGGAAGGTGAACCTGCTCGGCGAAGGACGTCTGGTGAACCTGGCCACAGCCGAAGGACATCCCTCCAGCGTGATGGACATGAGCTTTGCCAATCAAGCCTTGGGTGCGGAGTACCTCGTGAAGAACTATAAGAAGCTGGAGAAGAAGGTCTATCCGGTGCCGCCGGTCATCGACAAGGAAATCGCCCGACTCAAACTCGCCGGCATGGGCGTGGCAATTGATAAGCTGACGAAGGAACAGGAGAAGTATCTCGCCTCATGGGAGATGGGCACTTAGCAGGATACTGAAAACAGGCCCCAAGGTCGTTCTCAGGCGCTCGGATC
>JBDUAJ010000008.1:0-24974 GCA_040004695.1 Nitrospirales bacterium
CATGCAGGCCGTGACCGGCATCCTCTTGATGTTTTATTACGTCCCCAGCGCCGACCATGCCTATGCCAGTACCCAGTACATCATCCATGAAGTGGATTACGGATGGTTTCTCCTCAGCTACCACTTCTGGGGGTCGTCGGCCATGGTCGTCATGGTCTTTGCCCATATGTCGCAAGTCTTCCTGTGGGGCGCCTACAAGAAGCCACGTGAAATGGTCTGGCTGGTGGGGCTTGCGCTCTTCGGCATTGTGATGGGATTTGGATTTACGGGGTACCTGCTGCCCTGGGACCAGCGCGCCTTCTGGGCGACCACCGTCGGTGTCGAGATCATGGACAAGACTCCGCTTATTGGGGATTTTCTCGCTCGATTCCTCAAGGGCGGACCGACGCCGGGACAGATGACCTTGAGCCGCTTCTTCGTCATCCATGTCATGGTCTTGCCGGCAACCCTCATGGCTCTGGCCGGACTGCATATCTTCTTATTTAGAAAGGCCGGCCCTGCCGGTCCGTTCCGAGGCAGCAACGACGAGCTGAAGGCGAAAACCGATTATTTCTTCCCACGCCAAATCTGGAAAGACATTGTGGCCATGGGAGCGGTCTTCGTGACCATTTGTAGTCTGGCGTTTATCGAGCCCGTCGTGCTTCTTGAAGAGGCCACACCCGACCCCGGTGAATATCATCCTGAACCGGAATGGTACTTTCTTTTTCTCTTTCAATTATTGAGGCTGAGGGCATTTGCCGGCGAGTTTGGCCAGTTCCTGGGCGCCATAGCGTTACCGGGGGCGTTTATGCTGCTCCTGGCAGCCTTGCCATTTATCGATCGCAGTCCCGAACGCAATATTTTCCGGCGGCCGGTGGCCTTAATCGGTTGGCTTGTCGTGATGATCGGTATTCTGGTCTTCACGGTGTCGGCTATCATTAATCGCGAGTTCTTGGAATAATTGGAATCATAATGTCGGGTCCCGCGTCGAATATCTCGGCAATCAAGTTGGGTCTGCTGGTTGCCTGGCCCGCCTTCTGGATGGGCGTGCCGCTCAAATTAGTCATCTCCTTGCTCTTGCTGGCCATGGGTATGCACCCGTGGGAAATGCCGGGACTGGCGTTTCTGCTCCTGCTTTCCATCCCTATTGACATCTGGGCGCTCAATCTCAGCACAAAGACCGTCTTTTTGGAGCGGCTACGTTTGAATGCCCCGGACCCTGTCGGGCTCACGATCTGGTGGCAAGCGATGCTGCTGAATGCGATCTACCTGCCGATCCTCTATTTCGTCGGCGGAGGAGCCGTCTCGATGTCGAAATCAATCGCCGCCTGGATTCTTGAATTTTTCAAAGAGATTCCAGTGGCGGAACGAATCAGTATTGAGCTGGTCTTATGGGGAACGCCGGCCACGATTGCCCTGCTGCTTCTCGTCTTGGGCTGGCTGTACTTCTTCGGCAAAATTGTGAAACGGCAGGCTGCACTGGCAGTCCCCGGCGACGCCGCGTTTTCGAGCGTCGTTCGACAATGGGATCTCATGCGTGTGCCGGCGGACCAGCCGCTGATGCTCACCGCCATCACGGCCGTCGGCATGTTTCTGGTCATCTTGTTATGGGCATTCATGCCGGTGACGACGCCACATCCGCACGAGTCGGAGAAGAAGGACGTCGCGAAAACGCCTGTCTTCAAACCGACTGACGCCTTACAAAAAACTGAAAAGGTGATCGCCAAGGCTGAAGCGACGGTGCAGTCGTTGGAGGAGAAGGCGGCGGCGGAATCACCTAAAGACGAGAAGTCTAAAGGCAAAGCGGGCGGGAAAGAGTCGCCGAAGGCCGGGACGGAATCAGCGAAACCGATGAAAGCGGCTGTGACTCCTGAAAAGGAGCATAGTCATGGGGCCGAAGATCACAAGCATTAAACATTGTGGCGTCGAGCCGTTGGGCGAGGAGAAGTTTATGAGGAACCACGGCGATATGAGACCGAAGCTCGTTGTCTATCGACGCCATGCGGCGCCTCTTGCCGGTTTAGTCGTTGCGATCGGTCTGCTGGGCCTGCCTGCATTCGGGCTGGCACAGGATGCGCCCACCTCGGTTGCGACCGCCTATCGCGATATTCCGCAACTCGGCGGGAGCCGGAATCTCATTTGGGTCATCGCGCAATTGCATTTGCTCCTGGCCGGTTTTGTCCTTGGGGTGCCGATCTTCGCATGGCTCTGCGAGATTGTTGGGTGGAAAACAGGCGAGAAGCGCTACGACAAGCTGGCGAAAGAGTTTACCAAGCTGTTGACCTCTTCCTATGCCACCACCGCGCTATTTGGCGGCATTCTCTTGTTCATGCTGATCGGGTTCTACCCGAAATTGATGGCCTATCTTTCCGACATCTTTTTCCCCTCGTTCGTCGTCTACTGCGGATTATTCCTCGTTGAAACGGTGACGCTCTACCTCTACTGGTACGGCTGGGATGCGATGCAAGGCAACAAAAAGCCGTTGCATCTCTTTCTTGGGTTTTTGCTGAACGTCTTCGCGTTTTTCATCATGATCGTGCCCAATTCATGGGCGACGTTCCAAGCCAGCCCTGTCGTCATTGCGGAAGGCTCCGATTTCGCCCGTGCCTGGGCGGCGACATGGAATCCCACGTGGTGGCCCGTCAATATTCACCGCTTGATCGCCAATGTCGTCCTCGGGGGGTATATCTGCGGCGCCTATGCGGGTATTCGCTATCTGTCGGCGCAAACTCCGGAAGAACGTGATCATTACGATTGGATGGGCTACGTCGGTAATTTCATCGGGGTTTTCGGCCTCCTGCCGCTGCCATTTGCCGGCTACTGGCTGATGCGCGAAATCTATCAGTACAACCAGCAAATGGGCATCACGCTGATGGGTGGATTTCTTTCGTGGCTGTTCATTCTGCAGGCCATGTTGATCGGCGTACTGTTTCTGGGGTCGAATTATTACTTCTGGCTCGGCATCACGCACCGCATTCCAGGCTCGGAAGTCAAATATCGTAAGCCGATCATGACCATGTTGGTCATTCTATTGTTGTGCCTCGGTGTCTGGATGACCCCGCACTCGTTGGTGGCCAGCTTGGAAGAAGCACGGAAGATGGGTGGCACGCACCACCCGCTGTTGGGAGTCTTCGGCGTCATGTCGGCCAAGATGACCGTGGCCAATCTGATGATTCTCGTGACTTTCATGAGTTTCATCATGTACTGGCGAGCCGGCAAAGAAGAGACGGCAGGATGGGCCAAAGTTGCGAAGGCTGTCATGAGCGGGGTGCTCGTCATCGCCGGCATTGTGGTGATCGTGTTGGGTGTGTGGGGCTATTTTGTGCCCGCCATTATCCGTATTAATTATTTCAGCGTCGCCCAGGTGTTGATCGTCCTCTTTGTCATGCTGACCATCACGCCTCTGACGGCACTCTTGTTGCGGAGCGCCAAGACCACCACGGAAATGGTCTGGGGACGCATGCCGCCGAGAGCAGGCTATGCGCTGGTCTTGAATGCGGTCATGGTGATCCTGCTGATGACGCTGATGGGGTATGCGAGATCATCCTCCCGTGTCCACTGGCACATTTACGGGGTTATGCGAGATTCTTCACAGTATGCGTTCTCGCCCGCGCTGGGCTATGCCGCCGCGTTCATGTCCTTGAACACGTTCCTGTTCTGTATGCTGGTCGCCTTCATTTTTTGGGTCGCCACCATGGGGGATAAGGCAAAAGGGAAAGATCCGATCGAAGAGAAGAAGCAAGTACCGGTGACGGCCTATCCTGCTATGGCTGGAGGATCCCCGACGTTGGATAAGAAGCATTGAACAGTTCATTTTGAATGGAACGGGTGAATGATGCCGTCTCTTCCATTCGACCTGGAACATTCGGAATTTATAATTGCCCTGAGGGACTATGAGTGAAGTCGCATTCTTACAGTTGATCGGGCTATCGGTGGTCGGATTAGGGATCGCCATCCTGCTCTTTATCAAGGCGCGATTCGTGCGGGTCGTCGGCTTTGTTGCGATTGTGCTCGGCTTATTTTCGATTACGGCACTCAGCGTGCCGCAGATGGCGTCGCTGCCACCCGTCGAAGAAAAATTCGATGTTGCCAATATTAAGACGGCATCCGATATGGCGGCCATCGGGCAGAAGATCTTCTTTAGCAAGGGACAATGCGCCCTGTGTCATTCCATTGGACCGAGCGAATCGGCGCGGTGTCCCGATCTGAAGGGAATCGGCGCCAAGCTGACCCGCGAATTTATGTATGAGAGCTTGACCCAACCACAGGCCTATATCTATCTCGATTTTCGTCATGAAAGCCAGCCGAAGGAATATCCGGCTCGTATGCCGTACATCAACAAAAATCCGATCGGCTTGTCGAAAAATGAAATTTTATCGGTGATCGCCTTCCTTCAACAGATGAGCGGGGAACCGATTACCGTCAACCCGGCTGAAATTACGCAAGCGTCCGACGCGCCACCGGCTCAGGCGAAGCCGGCACAAACAGCCGCGGTCGTTCCAATCCATGGCAGTGATCTGAATTAGATGACACACGAGTCGCGAAAGAAGGGATAGTGCTATGAAGAGTGGAGTGCTCGTACGATCGATCATTCTTGTCGTCGGCATCTATGTCTTTCTCAAGTTCGTGCTGCCTTTATTTACGGCCCCGCTTCCAGCCAGCTTGATCTTCTTGTATCTGACGCTGACTTCCGCGGGGATTTTGATTTTCGCGACGCTCAGCGGAGAATCCACGGAGGCTTTTTGGGGCCCGATCTATAGGTTCTTGAGTGGAGAAGGTCAAGACGGCGCCATGAAACTGGCACGGCTGGCTGTGTTACTGCTCTTTCCGCTGCTTGTCGGGTGGCAGACGTACAACAGTACCGCGCTGAGCGATCAACCACCTGGTGAAAATCGTACGATTCACCCCGCTCCGCCTGGCGAATTCGTCGGTCTCTCCAATCCATTCCAGCCCACACCCGAGAATATTGCCTATGGCAAAGGCCGATACTTGTCGCTGTGCTTCCCGTGCCACGGGAATTTTGACGGTAAGGGGCCGGCCGCGAAGGGATTTAATCCACCGCCCGCGAATTTTTCAGATCCCACGACGATCGCCATGCTCCAGGAAAGCTATCTCTTCTGGCGTATCAAGAAGGGCGGAGTCGGTCTGTCCATTGAGGGCATGCCCTGGAAATCTGCGATGCCGCGCTGGGAACACGAGCTGCCCGATGAGGATATCTGGAAAATTATTATGGGTGAATACGATGGGGCCCATCAGAAACCCAGGACGTGGGAGTAGGGCGGGTGGGAGAGCAGACGAGTCGGCTCCTGTGCTCGCAGAGTGCGCACGATCGGAATGTGCTCGCACCGGGAAGGGGCGCGTCTTGGCGCGCTTGGGGCGGGCGGGTGAAATAGAGGGCGCAGTAAGAGCCAACTCATCTGCTCTCCCAATTAAGTGGATAGTGTAGGGCGAGGAAAGGGACGGCAATATGGATGATCGGATGGCTCGCGGCAGCCTCGGCTTGATAAGTTGCACGCTCGTTAGTATAGGGCTGCTGATTGCTCAGCCGGTTTTCGCTCAGGAAAGCGTCTCGGTTCGGGCACATATGGCCAAGGGGGCCGTCCCGACCGAGGATCCCAATGCAGCAGCTTGGAACGACGTACCAGTGTCGGAGTTTCCAATGTCTCCTCAAGTACACTGGCCGACGCGGATTTTGGAAGTCACCGCGCAGTCCGTGAAGGTTCGGGCGTTGCACGATGGTCAGCAGGTCGCCATGCTGCTTGAATATGCCGATCCATCCGAGGATCCCGACGATGCGGCCGCGGTGGAGTTTATGGTGGGCGATAAAAAAGCCCATTTCGCCCATGGCCAACCGATGGCGCAGGTTCAAGGCGGGCCGGTCAATATCTGGTTCTGGAAAAACAAGGATGCCAAGGTGCTGGATATGAACGCCCAGGGGTTCGGCACCTTGAAAGTTCAGGACAAGCAGGACACCAAAGGCAAAGGCGTTTATCAGAATGGCGCATGGAAGGTGGTATTCAGTCGAGCGCTGTCCACTGGCGATGCTGAACATGACACACAGATCAAGCCGGGCGAGTATATTAACGTCGCCTTCGCTATTTGGGACGGGAAAAAGTTAGAGAGCGGAGATCTGAAGGAGAAAGGGTCCCAAAAGGCCGTCTCGTCGTGGTGGTATTTCCGGGCCGATCCGCCGCCTGATTACTCCAGCTATGTCTATGCCGCCTTGGCGATCGGAGTCGCCGTCGCCGTGCAATTCGTGATCATTCGGAAATTGAAGAAAGGGCCCTCCACATGATGGCGGGCACAGGTATGAGCGCGTATCGA
Source organism: Nitrospirales bacterium (assembly GCA_040004695.1). Classification (GTDB taxonomy): domain Bacteria; phylum Nitrospirota; class Nitrospiria; order Nitrospirales; family Nitrospiraceae; genus JAICXS01. Next base: position 6,304 of record JBDUAJ010000008.1, read on the forward strand.
GGCGTCCGTAAGCTGGTGATCGGCATGACGGTGGTCAGCGTGGCGACTACTATGGGCATCGCAGGGTGCAGCCTCTTCCAGAATGAAACGGTCTCGCGGGGAAAACATTTATACGCCCATTATTGCATGCACTGCCATGGCGAAAGTGGACGTCAGAATGAAGGGTACAATTGGGGGACGATGCCGGACCCTCGTCCCAAGGATCTCTCGAATAAGGGCGAGATGTCCACGTTTAAGGACGAAGAAATATTCTCGACGATCTCACGCGACATGAAAGATACGACTCCGGAAGTCGGGGATAAGATCGGGGACGATGAATTCTCGGTGCCGACCATGCCGACGTTCAAATACACGTTGTCCGAAGAAGAAATCTGGTCGATCGTCGCCTACGTTCGGACTTTGCATGGATTGAAGTTGACCTATGACTTAGAAGGCAGAAAAAAGGAAGTCCAGGACAAACAGCAGGTCGCACAGCAGGCGGTCGATCAAGCCAAGCAAACATTTGACCTCGCCGAAAAGAAGGCGTCCGAAGAGGCCGACAAGAAGGGGGTCGAAGTAGATGATGCGGCCACCGCGAAGGAACAAGAAGCCTTTAGCGTCGCCTCGAAAGAGTTGGAACACGCGAAAGAGGTTGCCACTTCATTTTCAAGCCGGCCAAAATCTCCCAGCGTGCCGAGACCGGACCTGACGATGGCCGCTGAAGACTCTACCAAGTTGGCCGATCTCGGGAAACGTCTGTACACCAATAAATACGGCTGCAATGCATGCCATCGTGTTGGAGAAGAAGGCGGGGTGGTCGGGCCTGCATTAGACCGAGCCGGCTTCCGGCTGAATCCAACATGGGTCTATCGATGGGTCAAATATCCGCAAGGCATGAAACCGGAGACACGGATGCCGACCCTTGGTCTCAGTGATCGGGATGCCAAAGCGGTTACGATGTATCTGACCACCTTGAAGGCGGCTAAACCGGAAAATCCGATTGAGCGAGCGGGGAAGTAACCGGGTCTCCGTTCGTTTTGTCCAAGAATTACCGTACGTCGGTCTCATGCGGCGTGCGCACCACCAACCAGTTAGCCTTCCATTCATCCGCTTCGCAGAGCTCTCAGCCGTTTTCCCCAGACGTCTCTCATAGCTCATTCACGTCGATGCCCTGACTACTGAAATCCAATCCAGATTCCAGCCAAGATCAACCATCCGACCCAGACATGTTGATGAAAAAGACGAAACGCTTGGGTGGGTGAAATGGCTTTGCGTACCGCCAAGACCTGCTGAGTGAGAAAACCGGCGATCGCCGCCAGCATTCCATAGAATCCTGCGTTCAGGCCATAGCACCACCCGGTCAAGCCCAGCAGAACGAACATGAGCATCAAGCAGCACGCCACCGCCAGCCATGCAGACGATCCGAACAAAATGGCGGATGATCGAACCCCGATTCGAAGATCGTCCTCCCGATCCTGAAGGGCATAAATCGTATCGTACGCGATAGCCCAGCAGATCGTTGAGGCATAGAGCAGCCAGGCAGGCAAAGGGACATCAGAGGTGGTGGCGGCCCACGCCATCATGACCCCCCAGCCGAATGCGATGCCAAGCACGGCTTGCGGAAGTGGAAATACGCGTTTCGAAAATGGATAGACGGCGGCGAGGAGTACCGCCACAGGACTGAGTGCGATAGCCAAGGGATTCAGCAGCGGGAGCAAGCAGGCTGCCATGATGAGCAAGACAACGATAGTCAGCCAGGCCTGCTGGCTAGTGACCGCCCCACTAGCTAAGGGACGAGTGCGTGTGCGCTCGACACGTCGATCAAAGGAGCGGTCTGCGAGATCGTTCATCACGACCCCCGCGCTTCGCATAACGAATGAGCCGGCCGCAAAGATCAGCACCAGCGTCAACGACGGGCGACCCTGTGAAGCGAAGACGAGAGCCCAAAGGGTGGGAAGCATGAGCAGGAGCGTCCCGGACTGATTGGGCAGCCGGATCAGTCGCGCGAGCTCTGTCCAAAGGCGGGTGTTCTTGTTCGCATGGGCCTGCGACCGGGCGGTCGAGACGGATGAGTGCACGGAGGGCTCGGCCATGGGGCACGATACTGAAGGGTGCCGACGATGTCAACGAATGGGAAGGAAAGGATGGCACATTGCCTTCCCGTCCAGGTTTGCGGTATACCTTCGTCGTGAGAGGTTCCCCTCGTCTTCCGGCCGATCGGCCGCCCAGATATGTCTTGATGTCTCGCCTGGCCATCGTGCTTCTTCTGATATCACTGTCGGGGTGTAGCGGGACATCAAAGATCTTTAATCGGTTTAGTGAGCCGGACGGCTACTGGCTTCCGCTGACGGTCGACCTGCGTCTTGATCCGACGGTCACAGACGCGTCGCTGGAGTATACGGATGCATGCGGCCAGCGGCAGGCGCTGCCGATTGGCGAGCGACTGACCGCCTCGCTCAAGAAAGACATGGGGCTGGTGTTCCAACGGATTCAGATCCCACCCGCCGCGCAAAAAGCAGACGGGGCGGTCGATGTGGCGGTAGGGTTAAAGGAAGCCGATCTCTTTATCCCGCGCCAGACCTCCAAAACGTATCCCGCCACAGTCATTGTCGGCGCAACGATCTCCTATACCGACGCTGATGGCAACGTCCTATATACTAAGAATCTGCGAACCGAAGCCCATGGCACCGTTGAAACCGAAGGCCAGCGCTGTGAGGTGAAGGGACTCGGCTCCGTGGCCAATGAAGCCGTCACGATGCTGACACAAGGACTCAAAAAGCATCTCGGCACCTCCACGAAGATCCGAGAGGCCGCACAACACAACAACTCCAACGGTCAACCTACGGTCTCATCCCCCGTTCCACCCGGAGTCGCCTCGACGCCGGGAGCTGTGGCCACGCCTGTTCCCACGGCGCCGCCGCCATCACCGGCCTCGCAGATCGCAACATTGGCCTATCGCGTGATGTTGCGGGAAGGCCAGACCAATGAACGGCTCGAGAGCGGGGAAAAAGTCACGATGGAAGTGGAAGTGAGCAATACAGGCGCAATCCCTGCGAAAGACGTCGTCGTTCGCTTTTCAGGCACACCTGTGTTGGTGGAGCAGTTTGCCAATCCCGTTCCCGTCGGTGATGTCCAACCGAATGAGATCAAGCGCGTGGTCGTCAGTGCCCGCATGCCTCCCACGGAGGCGGTGCGCCAAGGTGAGCTGGTGCTCTTCGTCGAAGCTGCCAATGGAGCCTCGCCGGTTCAAAAAAAGTTCCCTATCGAATGGCATCCACGCCATAGCCTGACTGGCGCGTCGTCGGTGGACGACGTCGATCGTATTCCCAACATCGCGCGAGGATATGAACGAAAAAAGAAAGTCGGCATTGCGATCGGCATTAGTTCATTTAGACATCCCACGCTACCGCCGGTACCGTTCGCCGCGCACGATGCCGAGATCATGGCTGACTATTTCAACAAGCTCAGTGGCATTCCATCCGAGCACATTCAGATGCTGACTGACCATCACGCGCTGAAAGATGACTTCATCGAAGTCTTTGAAGAGTGGCTGCCTAAGCAAGTGGAACCCGGCAGTGAGGTCATGATCTTTATCGCGGGTCGCGCTCTCGTGAATCCTTCGACTGGCGGCGTATCACTCATCCCTCATGAAGCCGACCCGGGCTCACCCCTTCGGCTGATCTCGCTCCGCCGAGTGCATGAGGCATTGGCTCGTCTCCCGATTTTTCGCGCAGTCCTGATGATGGACCTGACGTGGACCTCAAGCGGCGCGGAGCCATCGGCCGATGGAAAGGAACCGGCGTGGGCCGCCGTTCCGGCGGCGCTCCGCGGCGAGAAGCTGATGCAGATCATAGGGACAAGCGGGCATGAACAGGCTCATCAGTATGAAGAGGGGCGGCATGGCTTATTTACGTATTTTCTATTGAAGGGGCTCGGTGGGGCGGCTGATCGTGATGAGAATGGGGTCGTCTCGGCAGGGGAGCTGTGTGGATATGTCCGGGAGCACGTCACCGTGACCGCCACGAAAACATATCAGCAGGCTCAGCGTCCGACCTGTGTTCCTCCCATGCAGGCCGCTTCCAAATCTGCTGGCGCGCCGCTCTCACGTCTGAAGTAGTCGAACGCGAAGACGACGGAAGACGACGATTGACACACCCGCAACCTCGTGGCTATCATATCGACGTTCTGTGCCCGCCTTGTGTCTTTGCTGTAATCCAGCGCCGGCGTAGCTCAGTTGGTAGAGCAGCGGTTTCGTAAACCGCAGGTCGTTGGTTCGATTCCAATCGCCGGCTCCATACTAATCAATGACTTTGCTTTATCTTCACATCCGGGGTCACTGTTGTGCCCGTGGTTGTAGCCGCCACGGGCATCGAGAGGCGTCGAGCCGCATCCTGAAGGTCCGCCGGGCTCACGATGTGGCATCGATCGAACACCGAGCAGGTCCGATGACCCGTGACCGTCATGGCCAAACGTTGGAATATCCCGGTTACCATGTTGCGGACGGCTGTACGCCGAAAATCGTGGCGAATCATACCTGGCACCCCAGCTTTCCGGCACGCAGTCGCCCAGGATTTGCGGAATCTTTGAGACGATGTCAAAGACAATACGGCTGTCGATCGATATCTCCAACTGCTGGATATCAAAGATCAGCATATGCCTTGAGAAACTCGAACAGCTTTGACAACCGCTCGCGGGTAGATTATAGGTAGGCCCGTTTGTCACGGCGCTATTGAGCCAGTGGCGAGCAACTGAAGAGACAATGCAACATCAGATTGGCCGATGTATATGGAAAGACCCGCAGATCGGCCTGTTTTTGTGGCCGAGACGCCGCATTGTTCAACTCCCTGGCAACAACTGATGATGACTTGAACGTTATGCCATTTGCGACGTCATAGAAGATGCATTAGGTGAAAGAACTAGTACCTCGCAGGGCATGCCGTGGGAGTAAGACTGTCAAGGGTACTTTGGTCTTATAGGTGATACCAATGAGCCTTGCATACTCATGACGGAGCAGATCCACGTCTATAAACAGATTACAGAATGGCGTGCACTAGAACTTTGACGAGTGTCATCGGGCCCTGCTACACATTTTCCTGGTGGCAAGTTGATGTCACATTCCGGGTTCTGACAAACTTAGGCAAGTCGTATTGTGGAAATTACCCGGAGGAATCTCGATAGACCCTTCGGGTTGTATCCGTGGCGCCAAAAACCCCCTTCCTGAAAGCATTCCCATAAATCCGGCCAGTCCGTTCACCGACAAACTTGTCAGAGGCAAACATCACGGGGCCGCTTAGAAAATAACTTTATTCGTCGTCGTCAAGTACTTGTTCCTACTGTCTACCATCAAGACGGAGAACTTTACAGAATCACTTTTGGAAGTTAAGTGCCATGACCTAATAGTTGCCACACAGCCTTACGCGTAAGCCATCGAAATTTAGCCAGAATAGTTAGATACCGGTAGTGACGGAGAAGTTAACAGACTAACCCCGCTTAAAATATCATTGAAGAATTTCAAGGAGTCGGGCAATGGCATTAGTAATGCTTTTGGGCATTGGGGCAGGAGCTTTTATCGAGCCCGTTCAAGTTATTCGGCCGCATGTGAGTTCGTTGGTCTCGAAAATGGCAGGCGTCGGGTAGTTCGCAATCAGGAGGTGGTCACATGCGACTACGATCTGTTGGTATGATCAGTTCGTTTTCTATTGCACTCGTTCATCTCGCCTCCTATGCCATCGCATTTCCTATCCCCATAGGCGTTTCAGCCAACTTTGACAGCCATGATATGTCCCACCTCATGCTCGTGGGTCCTTCCCCTGGTGAGCCGCCGCTCCAGTTTCCGACACCAAACGGTCCAATCATCGTCCCCTCAGGAGCCTCCGTCACCATGGATGATGTCAAAAACAAGAATGGAAATGGTTCCATCAAAGCTATCACAGGCGACCCTCTTGCCGTGTTCGGAGGGCCTATTACCGGTGGGTCCGGTACGATTACGGTCACGAGTTCAGGGGTAGCCGAACTATTTCCGTCATCAACCATCCACCTCAATTTTATCAGTGGGTCTCTGGAGACCGGTATCACGTTGCCGGGGAACCAACTCGTCGGCCCGGATGGCAATGATACATTCATGAACTACACCACTTCATGGTCGAGCTTCGACCCCATTGGACGGTTTAGCAATGGTTCGCCAGTTGTTCTTGGTCAGTTTACCTTGAATTCAGTCGGACGTCCGTCTAGCTTCTCCTATAGCCTAAATCCTGATTTAAGTGGTCACATGAATTTTACTATTGGAGAAAATCTGACTCTGACGTCTGCAGCGGGAAGCCCGACAGGACCCTCTATAGTCGGCACCGTGACAAAAAGCCTTGATTTTACCCCCATACCTGAATCTTCAACATGGCTACTTTTGAGCACCGGCTTAGCAGTAATAGCTTTGCGAGCGCGAAGAAGAAGTCAAAGTAAGTAATCTAGCAAAAAGCTAAAAGTTTAACTCCTAGACCAGGATGGCCACCCTAAGCGCCGCAATCGACGTATGAGGAGGCAGACCGGGTCCTCAGTGATGCGGTCGCACACATGGCAAAGGAGTCTGGTCTAAGACAGGAACGCAAAAGAGTTCCAGCCGGAGATGCAGTCTGACGCATCAACTAACCCCAAAGCTGTCTTTGCTTTTGAATGTGTGTCACTGTGCATCAATGAGGTGCTCGTGGGACGGAGAAGGCAGGACCGTAACGAGCTGATTTTATAATGGCTCTATAAAGGGTTTTGACCTATCGTTATCGGCACGACTTGATTCAGAGAAGATCCTCACGCTGGTTCGTTCTACTGTTTCTGAATCATCTGATTCAGAAACGGGCTGTTGCACGCCTGAGAGTCATAATTTGTTCGGCAGTACGACGGCTGATTCGGTCGGGTTTTAAAAACACCGCATGCGGTTAGAGTAAATCGATACTTTCTCCAATAGAAATTTTCTGATAGGACCAGTCTGACGCGCATTTGCCTTGTTAGATTTAAGGCTGCAACCGTTTCAAGACTTCTAAGAGCTTGCGTTCGCCTTCTTCGTCAATCAGTAGGAAGTCGAGGCCAAACTTAGGTAGGGTGCCCCACTTCGTCACGGCAATATGAATCTGGATAGGGGTCTCGTTGGGAAGCAGTAAACGAGCGGTCAGGTGGGAGTTGATTTGCAAGACTTGGTGAGTGTTCAACAAACACCCCCCGAGAGACAGATTCTCCGTCATGCCATCTCCCACATGGTCCCCGCTATATTGGACTGGACAACGGAAGGGAGAGCGAGGACGTTTTCGCGGATCACGCCCTAGCCCTGTTTTCTCATGGGCCGCTTGCAGGCGCATGGCGACTTCCGTGCGAAGCACCTGTGGGCTAAATGGCTTTCGCAGGACGGGCCACCGATTCCCATCCACACCCTTCGACAATAAGATGGTGCGGGAGTGACTGGAGATAAACAAGATGGGCGTATCCCGGCGCTTGGCCAGCGCCGCCTGCACCACTTGCATGCCGTTGTCCAAACGCGACACGGAGTGTCGGGAGCGGAACTGAAGATCCAGAGGCGCGAGGAGCACATCGACGATGAGCAAGTCGACAGGTTCCTCATCGAGGAGGGCGAGCGCCTCTTCTGGATTGCCGGTGCACGACACGAGATAACCGCCCGTCTCTAACGCTCTCCGGCACAACAGCCGGATCGCCTCATCATCATCGATCACCAAAATCCGTGCAGACATCGATACCTCAGTTGTGTGCCGGGCCTCTCCGTCACAAATGCTGAGCCTCTCAGGGTCCGTTGGTCTTCATCCCGGCTGCGGCGGCACAGATGTCGAAACGACACTGTGGTTGAACCGGGTCAGCTCGGCTCACGCCACGATCATCGAACTGCTAGTTGAAGAGAAACCGAAGGAAGGTGAGCACCAAAAAAAAACGCCCTCCGGTTCACCGTGAACACAAAGGACGCCATTGTCCGAAAAGCTAAATTCGCGCAAGGGAGAACATCGTTGTCATCCCTCACGTGAAGGGTACTTATAGGCTCCTTGCGGAGATCTGTCAAGAGTGGCGACCGCCCGGTACTGGTTTCAACTCATTGCACCTACGACACTGCTCTGCTATAGGAGAACCATCATCGGCCGCAGAGCGCGGTGCTAAACGGACCGCCTTACGGCCCAGGATGACATCGCCTTTTTACGAGTCCCTGGCGTAGATCACCTCCGGCTCATCGTTTCAATAGTTTTCGACATCCACGCAACCTCTTGCGGGAGGTTTGGGAGGCTCCGCCTGAGCTTCCCCCCCCGAAAACTACCATTGGCGAGGAAGTCCGACTGTGCGGTGAGGGGCCGAAAGGAGGCGGCCCATGACGCGAACACGGCATACGGAGGAGCAGATCATCGCCGTGTGGAAGGAGGCCCAGGCCGGGATCAGCGTCCAGGATCTGTGCCGGACGCATGGCATCTCGGATGCCACGTTCTCTATGTGTCGGGCGAAGTATGCAGGGTTGGCAGTCAGCGACATGAAGAAGCTGCGCCAGTTGGAAGAGGAAAACCGGCGGTGGAAGCAGATGGTGGCCGAGCACGCACTGGAGATCCAGGCGCTAAAGGCGATCACCCCAAAAAACTGGTAAAGGCGAAGCGGACCGCCGCCACATTGATGGTGGCACGCGTTGGGCTGAGCCAGCGACGAGGGTGTCGGTTCGTGGCGCTGGATCGGAACACGCTCCGGTACCGCAGTCGTCGATCAGACGACCAGGGGCGCTCCGGGCGAGGATTCGCGAGATGGCCGAGACCGAGCGGCGCGATGGGTGTCCGCGCATCTACGTGCGGCTGCGGCGAGAAGGGTGGGTGGGCAAAAGTTGGGGCGGGAAGGCCGTGAAATGTCTGTTTTCATCGAACGGGGATAACGCAGTGTTCGATATGGTCAGCGCCACCTACTATTGCGCGATTCTAACTATTGCAGAGTGCTGTTACGCGCGATATGGTCGTTCCGATGCTGGCATGCGCGTGGCAGAACAAATCGCCACGCTGCTCGGCGAATTCAATAGGCGGTGTACCTATTTGTCGACCGTACGTTTTGTGTTTCCGATATTCATGCACTCTCGGCTCTGCTATATATGATCGCGTGATGCGTTCGCGTTGTGGAGGATGGCACATCCTTAAAGCCTTATCTAGTCCGGACAGCCATGGGTAGAGCGCGCAAAAGACTACGGATGAACGTTGAAGCCCAGGAAAAAATGGGCTATTCGTTGCGCGGACTTTTGGCTCAGACTATCCGGAAATGGTGGGCTGACAATGCCTTACGATTGAGCGCTGCGCTCTCCTACTATACGCTCTTTTCGATCGCTCCAGTGCTCACCATTGCCGTTGCCACGGCGGGTCTTGTGGTGAATACGACGTTGGTCGAGCAGGAAATGCGAGAGCAACTCGCAGGACTTCTAGGTGCCGAGAGTGCTCGGGCTATTGAGGGAATGGTTCATAGTGCACGTGAGCCCGCTGCCGGAACGATCACCACGATCCTGAGCATTGTGACCCTCATCGTCGTGTCCACCGGCATGTTTACAGAACTACAGGATGCGCTGAACCTGATTTGGCGGATCCCTGAAGCGCACGCCACGAGCGTGTGGGTCGCTCTCAAAAGTCGGTTTTTGTCCTTTGTTTTGGTCTTCGGCAGCGGATTTCTCCTGCTCGTGTCCCTCCTGGTGAGTGCCTTTCTCGCGGGGTTAGGCAAGTATGTCAGCCAAATACTTCCAGTCCCGGGCATTGTGGTAAAAGTGCTCTATGTAGGCGTGTCGTTTATTGTGATTACGATTCTGTTTGCCACGATGTTCAAGGTGCTCCCCGAAGCCCACGTCGCCTGGCGCGACGTCTGGTTGGGCGCCATCACGACCGCATCGCTCTTTACGATCGGCAAGTGGGCCATTGGCTTTTATTTGGCCACCAGTCCTATCGCCACATTGTATGGCGCGGCGTCATCCCTGATGATCATTCTCCTCTGGGTGTACTACTCGGCACTCATTTTCTTCCTCGGAGCCGAATTTACCGTGGTGTATGCCGCGACCTACGGCTCACGCCTGAAGCGACATCAATAGAAGGCGCCGGACCGGATCTTCCACACACGACTTGCTGCATCACATGGTGGCTGTTTCCGTCGTGCAAGGAAGACTATTCAGAATGTCATCGAGCGGAAAGTGGACCTATGGGTGCCTAAGGTTACGGCGTAGGAATAATCTTGACTTCAGGCAACCTTGCCAGGTCATATCATACGTAATAAGTTGGGGATATAAGTATGGGTAAGGAAGAGCGATGTTGGCGTATAAATTTCACGATGCCAATCGTAAGGTGGTGCAATGTTGGCGCGACATTGGGACACTCGGGCGTACTGGGATGCCATATGGATTTAGTCGCCGTCGATCCGTCTTTAATCTGTGTGACCAGACTTGGCCCATCCGGGGACCTATCTGAGCCAGGCGTGTCGCCTAGGAGCCCTTTTAAATGCATCGGGCAGGTAGATATGGTACCGTCCATTGGTTTCCCGTCGTTCGATTCGGCGGATCTCCGGCATGTCTGAGCGTTGAATGTTTTTTCCACGGAGGTGCTGGCATGTTGAAAAACCTATCAAGCCTATTGTTGAGTTGTATTCTATTCACTCTGTTCGTATCTACGTCTGGTTGCGCGACTCAGAACGAACTGAGGGAACTGCGTGAGGAGTCGCGCAAAGATTCGGTCACGACGCGGAGCATGTTGACCGGACGGGTTGACCAAGCCAATCGTCAACTGGACACGCAAAAAACCGCGTTCGTTGATCAGCAACGGGGGTTGGATGAGTTGAAAACCCAGGTGACGGCCGTTACCGGCCTTCAGGCCAAATTGGAGGAGATACAGCAGCTCCAAACGGCACAGCAAAAGACGCTCGAGGCTCTCAAGAAACAGCTCACCCCCTTGGCAGAGATACAAGCGTCCCTCAATAAAGAGCGTACGGCGCAGCAGGGCGTGGTCCGTGAGACGCTTCTGAAGGTACTAAAAACCGAACAGGTCGAGTTGCTGCATCGTGCGCAGCATCTTGATGAGGCCATGAAAGAACTCGAACAAGCGGGCCAGTCGCTTGGGTCTCGGCCGGCCGACAAGCCGTTCCCCAACGACACGTCGGCAGAGAGTCCCGTCAAGAGATGACTGAAGTTCCTTCCATAGCCCGCTGTCGACATTGGCTTCATGGGAGAGACCGGCCCCGAAACGAAACGGACATTGTCAGCTTGGTCGCGACATGCGCTCGATACAATAGACAAAATGATTGATGATCGGCGTGTTTCATGAACATGGACCGGTCCTCTCCTATGATTTCGCTTGTATGTTCCATCCCACCAGTCAGCTAGGCTTAAAAACACCTCAAGTCATCGTTCGTTTAGGCAGACCCGTGATCAAAAGCATGGCTCGCGGATTTCATTTTAGATCGAACGGTCAGTACAGCCGTTTCGTTCCATCAGAAAGGTGCCTCCTCTTAGCCGCTTGCCTGGTTGATCCTGGGAGAGGTAAGATCGGCCACTCCCAGCCATTTAATAGGAGGTGCTATGGCCACGACGCGCACCACTCTCAAGAAACCACGGGTCTCTCTCGACCGAAGCATCGAGCACCTGCGGAAGCAGCTCGCCGGCTTAGCCCCATACCTGGGTAAAGGCAAGCCCACCCGCAGCTTGGAAGAGTTCGATCTGGAAACAGAGCACTTGATTGCGGGTTGGAAAGCTGTGTGTCGGAATTGGAGGCGCGCCGGTCCGCTGAGCCCAAGAAACGCAAGACAGGTCGGGCAGGTGCTCACCGGCCCCCAGGTGGCCGAACACATGTCCCTCGAAGTCCGGAGTCTGCAGCAGGATGCCAGCCTGCGCGAGAGGCGGGGCAACTCATGCAGAAATGGAAGGTAGGCTCGCTCCTCCTGACGGACAACCAGTCCTACGTGGGATTCATCACGGATTCGGCTTTGGCGCGCGAGGTGGTCGCCAAATGGGCTGAATCCCAACACCACACCCGTCAAAGCCTGCATGCGAACACCGCTGGTGGCCATTGAAGGCGATCGCACGATTATCGACGCGGTACGCATGATGAAGGAACAGGCCACTCGGCATTTAGCCGTGACGAAGATGGAGCCATCATCGGAGTAATTTCTGTGTCGAATATTCTGCGGTACTACTCAGGCGTTGTCTAGCAAAGGGGTCAGCTTCGATTCACTCGATGTGGGAGGTGAGACATGGGGCCAACCAAGGCGATCGTGAACGAGAATGCGCTCTACGTGGCGGCGAGTGGAAAGCTGATTCAGGCCGGATTCGCCAGCAGGCGCGACATCGAGGACTACGTGAACCATCATTATCTCGCATTGCCGGTGGTGGACAACCAAGGCCGGCCGTGGGTGCTCGATGGGAAGCCGGTCTATTGTCTCCGTGGCGTGCAATACGAGACCTTGGACGATCAGAAGGTCCACCTCGCCCGGTGCCCGGATTGCGGAGGCATGGGGATCCGGTCTGACGAGTTGAGTGTCGAGACGGATGTGAGCCGCTGTACGTCCTGCGGGCATGAATTCGATGCCAGGCTGGAAATGATGGAAACGTGAGGGGTGCCTGGTTGATCCCGTGCTCGCGGAACCCCCCACTTCGGGGAAAAGTGGTCGTTCGACGCGCGCAATTCTGGGTTCACGGTGAGGCACCAGCTCCGGCTGGTGAAATCCCGTGTCATGGTGAACGAGGTGCCCACAAACCACGTCCCCAGGGTATGACAAGTTAACGGAAACCGCTCACGAAAGGGGCACACGATGCAACGCCTGATGACCATGGTCCTGGCGGGTGGGAAAGGGGAACGCCTCTATCCCCTCACGCAGCACCGCGCAAAACCGGCGGTTCCCTTCGGCGGCAAATATCGGATCATCGATTTCACGCTTAGCAACTGCTTGAATTCTGGCCTGCGACACATCGCGGTGCTCATTCAATATAAATCGTATTCTTTGGACCGCCATATTCGGCAAGGCTGGAACGTGTTAAACGGCGAGATCGGCGAATTTATCGCCTCGATCCCGGCGCAGCAACGAACGGGGGAAGAATGGTACCGCGGGACGGCGGATGCCGTCTATCAAAACCTCTTCTTGCTGGAGAATGACCCCGCCGAATACTTGCTCATCTTGGCCGGGGACCATATCTACAAGATGGATTATGCCGAGATGCTCGACTATCTGGTCGCCCAGAAGGCCGATGCCGTGGTCGGCGCCCTCGAAACGCCCCTGCAAGATGCCACCCGCTTCGGCGTTATTGGGGTAGATGAAGACTGTCGGATTCTCCGATGGGATGAAAAACCACGCGATCCGATGCCCCTTCCGACGGACCCTTCGCTGGCCTTCGTGTCAATGGGCATCTACCTCTTTCGCACCGAAGCCCTACGGGATCACCTGATGCAAGATGCCGAGGACGAGACCTCGGTACATGATTTTGGGCGGAGCATCATTCCGCGCATGATTCAGCGGGAGCGGGTCTATGCGTATAAGTTTCACGATGCCAATCGCAAGATGGTGCAGTACTGGCGAGACATTGGGACACTCGACGCGTACTGGGAAGCCAATATGGATTTAGTCGCCGTCGAACCACTCTTTAACCTGTATGACCAGACGTGGCCCATCCGGACCTATCAAGGGCAATTTCCCCCAGCCAAGTTTGTATTCTCGCAGGACGTACAAGGGGGACGCACGGGAGTGGCCCTCGATTCCATCGTCTGCGGCGGATGTATCATTGCCGGAGGACGGGTGCAAAAGTCCGTACTCTCCCCAAATGTCGTCGTGAAGGATTATGCCGAGGTCCACGAGTCTGTCTTGATGGAAAACGTCGTGATCGGGGAGCACGCGAAGATCCGGCGGGCCATCATCGATAAGGATGTCACCATCCCACCGAAGACGAACATTGGCTATGAGCTCGAAGCGGACCGGGCTCGCTTTCCCGTCACAGAGTCCGGGATCGTGACGATTTCCAAGGGCACCAAGCTGTCCGACGTGTAGCGGGGCCTGAACCCTTCCGCAGACTGTCTGCACCAGGTCCCTCTCATGCGTTATGCTCTTAGCGGTGAAGATGAGACGATGCCGCAGGTATTTGTCCATCATGGCTGTTACCGGCGATCCTACTCGAACGGCATCCACGGCTGCGAACCGGATGGAGACGCCCGCTGGTGACGTGGACGGGCTTGTGAGGCAGAGATTGGTGGCGGAAAGGCAATGGTCCGATCTCCCACCAAGGCAGTCTCTGCATCGGCGGCAATCCTGGCCATCTCACTCTGGACCACATCGATGGCGTCCCATTCGTTGGGCATGCCAACCTGCGGTGACCACGGTCGGGTCGCGAGCTCCTGGAGCTGCGAAAGACTGACCGGCACCGCGCCATACCACGCCGCCCCGCTCTCCACGTCTAGGAGAAAATGTTCGGGCTCCGATTCCAACACCGCGGCTTGGCAAAAGACGCGGCATTGAGCCTGTGTGCGGCAGGACGTCCGAATCCCTTCAAACAGTGTGAGGGAACGAACGCGACAGCTTGGATAGGCCGACGATAAAATGCGGAGATACCGTTCTGACTCTAGGCGGTCCTGCGGATCCGCCGGCGGTAGATTATGAAAGTCTTCCACTGTCGCGGCCTTCCGAGGATGAAGGGCCAGGTGCTCCTCGCTCACGAATTCCACCTCGTGCCCCACTTGAAGCGCGACCAGATTATTGCGAGGACTGACCCAAATGACGGTCCCACGTTGGAACGATTGCCGTCCGGGGGACCAAAACGATACTTTTTGATGTTTGGCTAGCGGTTCACTCATGTCTACCCCTTTAGGACTACAAAAAAGACCAATACATCGTGGTGGAAGTACCAACGAATTTGCGACCTCAGGGTCAATCTCAAGACCCCTAAAGTCGCATACCCACAAATATGAAGGAGGCGTTCTGACTTCTCCAGCAGGGATCTACTGAAAGATACGTCAGATATTAGTTCCTTATGTATAATGTTATGGAGAGGACCTGCGCGTCGTTCTTAAAAACTGACCGAGCGTCTCTCATAAGTGCCTGACAACACATGAGTCTCAGGCGAGGAAGGAGTAGTTCATAGATCAGATGATTCAGAACAGTGGAAGCAACGAGTGCGGGAATGGTCTGAATCAAGTCGCGACCCATTAAGGGTAGGTCAAAACTTTTTATAGAAGCACTATAAAATCAGCTTTTTGCGTTCCTACCTTTTCCGTCCCGCAACCACCTCGTTTTCGGACACCAATAGCGCCCCTCATCGACGACTTCTTCCAAAGCTGGGTCGACACTTCAACAACTCTACCGTAGGGATAGAGCAAGGCTTAGCTAGATCAGTCTCTCGCCAACGTATTGAAAATGAACTATGTGCTGGGGCGAAGCAGCCTAAGACCGGGGTATTTCTCTCCAACGTCACCAAAGTTTTGCTACACTTTCTACTGGGCGCCCATGAAAGGTGAAACGAGAATGATTCGTCGTCCTGCAGTTCTGATGACTTTGACCATGCTCGTGATGCTTGCCGGTGAGGCAGCGGGACAAATGTCGGTCAGCACGCTTCGCGCCTCCGTTGAGTCTTCTAATTTAGAATTGGTCACTCTTCAAGGCATTGTTCATTTGACGCGCCCCCGTCATCAGCAACTGGGCGGCACCTGTGGAGCGACGGCCTTTACGTTGGTCGATGACTCCGGGTCCATTGAAGTCACCGTGCGCCGCGCGGGGCGACTGCTGGAGCCGCTGCGAGACGGGGACCGTATCCAGGTCACGGCGCAGGTGCACGTGTTTCGCAACAACTCCCAACTTCCACTCCTCGTCTGCGTCGATGCCACCAATATTCAGCACCTTCGTAACTAGTCCTGTTCGAGCGATCCTCTGGGCTTGCTGACGTCAGTCGGTTTTGATAACTAGCAGGAGTCAGAGCTTACACGAGGCGAAATTGCGACGAGCTGCTTCAACTCAGTGAGCAGGGTATCAAACTGCCCCTCTTCGTCCAGTACACCGAATCGCCGCTTCTCTTCCTGAAACCGCTGTTGAGTGGCTCGATTATGCATGTCATCGTGCGGAAATCCGACTGCCAATTGTTCTTCACGAAGGTTCAGCCATCTCTTCTTTGATTGCAGGCCACCTCGAATCCGTTCCACGATAATGTTGCGGTCCAATTCCGCCATGGCGCTGATGATCGTAAACACGGCCTTGCCGAGCGGAGATCCGGTATCGATGTTTTCTTGGAAGGAAATGAAGGCGATGCCAAGATGCTGGAATTTGTACCGACTCAGGACAGAATGCCGTCTTGAGTGCGGCACGATGATGATCTGATAGACCCCATCGGACGCGGACTGACAAGCGCGCGGGCAAAGAGACCTGTCGGCCGTGGTGTCTTTCCTGATAGGAGCCGTGTTGGCCCAGTTCTATAAGGAACACTCCAATTGTGCATCACACCATTTAATCCAGTTAATCCAGCTCAGGAGTGAGGTGGTCTCCCAAGCGAGATGTTCGCCCTGTTCAGGAATTTTTAAACGAACCTCAAGATGGTCTTCCATCCAGATGATGTCATCCTTGCACCGGGAGACCGCAATGAACAATCCAGATGAGGACGGTTTCCACCTGCCCCTGAATGCATCTAGGCAGGGATAAACACCTTCAACTATAGGGAGGCTAGAAGATGGCTGACAAAAATTTGCGCCCTCATGGCGGTGTGCGAGGCGCTGATACTCCTCTGGGTTCAGCGCTTTTTCAAGGCACCTTCGGTCGTATGTTCCGGACGCTGCCGGCCGCCGAGATTGCCGACAAAGACTTGGAACAGTTAGCGGCAGCCATGATGGCGAAAGCCGAGGACAAGCCTACGCCGGAGACCGAAACGGACGATGAGGAGAACCAGGGCATTGATGCGGGTTATACCTATCTCGGCCAATTTTTTGATCATGACATCACCTTTGATCCCATGAGCAGCCTGCAAAAGCGGGACGATCCTAATGCCATCACGGATTTCCGTACCCCTCGATTTGATCTGGATTCCGTCTATGGACGGGGACCCGCTGATCAACCCTATCTTTACGAAGATGATGGATTGCATATGAAACTCGGACGCAAGCTCACGGGCAGTACACTGGACGGAAATGTACGGGATCTGCCGCGACACAAATCTGACAAGGGACAGCGCGCGCGGGCACTGATCGGCGACCCTCGTAATGACGAGAACGTGATCGTGTCACAATTGCAAGCCATCATGCTGCGCTTCCACAATCGCATGATTGATCATCTGAAAGGGACCGGCGGGTCAGAGCCGGCCTTTGCCGATGTACAGCGATCGGTGCGCTGGCATTACCAATGGGTCATCCTCCATGATTTTCTCCCCACAATCGTCGGTCCAACTATGCTTCATCACGTCCTGCCGCACCTCAAAAAGAACACCAGTATTTATGACGATACTCCGGACCTGCGCTTCTACGCCTGGTCAAACGAACCATTTATGCCGATCGAATTCACGGTGGCCGCCTATCGTTTCGGGCACTCGATGGTGCGTCCCATTTACCGTCTCAATACGACGCTGATAGGCGATGGCCCCGAGCGCGATCCCGTCAATGGCCGACAGTTTTTATTTACGCCGAACGATAGCACGACGGGACTGAATGGGTTTCGCGAGTTTCCCAGCACATGGGCGATCGACTGGCGGCTGTACTTTGATATGGGAGTGAAGAATCAGCCCACGTCGGGTGTCGAGCGCGTGCAGAAGGCATACAAGATCGACACCTCACTGGTGAATCCGCTTGCCACCTTGCCGCTCTCTGTCGCGAAGGATATTCGTTCACTCGCTGAGCGCAACTTGAAACGCGGCGCGCGGATGGGCCTGCCCTCGGGCCAAAATGTGGCGAGGCTCATGGATGTTCAACCCATTCCCGATGACAAACTCCGCGTGGGCAAGGCCACCGAGGCGGACACGAAGAGCAACCCACTCCTGACCAGCATCTCCAAAGCATTCAGCGATAATGCCCCGCTCTGGTATTACGTGCTGGCCGAAGCGCAACAGGAGTTCAAAAGGAATGATACGCCCATGCGCCTGGGGCCTATCGGAGGTCGAATCGTGACGGAGGTGTTTATCGGGCTTTTGCTTGGTGACAAACATTCCTTTCTCTCCCAGTTTCCCAAGTGGCAGCCTGAGAAGGCCTTCATGAACGAACACGGTCGTTTCGGGATCGCGGAGGTCATTAAAGAGGCGATCAAGGCGACCTAACGTCACCTCGCAATGGACTGATTCAGACAGTCGAACCTCCCGTATGGCTGACTAGGGGAGCCGGCAGCTATGCTGCCATGGAAACCGTATTCGTGTACGGATCTCTTCCTCGGCCGCATACCAGGGCCGATCAAATTCTGGCACCAGCCGTGCTTTGGATGTTTCGCGCGCCTCGCGGCCGGGTCATTTCTGATTGAGGATGTGCGTTGAACGATGGCTGATTGCACTGTTCCGTTCAAGTACGTATGAAAGGAACCGGTATGCCAGCTGACTATGTGCAGATTCCGGATTGGTTCTCGGCCGAGAACCAGGGTAGCGGTATTGCCGTTGCAGATCTTGCCAATAATGGCCAGAAGGACTTGGTTGTCTTCATGGTCGACGCTCCCGCTGGGCAAAACCGCGGACTGTTTCGCATTGGACGCGAGAGCCACAATCTGCGCCGAAGCGACTTCGA
>JBDUAJ010000150.1:0-7569 GCA_040004695.1 Nitrospirales bacterium
CGGCGCAGAGGAAGCCGCTGAGATCGAACGTCGCTTAATTGCGGAGATATCCAAAGCCCTTTCACGGGCGGGCAAAGTATAGTGTGAACGATCACGTCGACCCCGCCGTTGATGCATCCTCTTATTTTCCCTAAGCTCTTGCAAGTCCGCCGTATTTCTCATCCCTCGGGTTCCGATCGGATAGGGCTCGTTCGCCGGTTCCCTCAAGCGGCCTCATCTGGCGAAACAGCCACCTTCGGCTATACTTACTGAGCACAGGGCAAAAATCGTATACGGTCTCGCCACTTAGGACCTCGGAATGGCCAAGAATAAAACCCCAGACCCCCAGCCGAAGGATAAGATCTTCGCGTCCGCAGACGAGATAAGCCAATCCATTTCGAAATTGCGCGCTCGCATCCACCAGGTAGAAGAGCTGAAGAGAGACGGGCTTCCGTACCGCGATGCGCTTCGGGTGACAGCCGAATACCAGCTTCGCGACTCCATTCGAGAAATCTTTGGAGAACGGTCACCCGAATATCTTCAGAACCAGAACCTTCGCATTAAGGTAAACAGCAAGCATAGTGTGAATGAAACGATCTCGCTTCTCCAACACCTCGTCGTCAGTCTTGAAGAAAGGCGCTTGGATCTGTTGGGCCTTCGCTCCCCGGCTTCCCATAGAAGCGTGGAAAAGTCGTCGGAGAAAAGTTCATCGGCACAGGGCAAGCATTCTCCCACACCAGAACCTACGGGCGACAAATCATCACCGGTCATCGCCCCTGTTCCGCCGCCATGTGCGCCGACACGGCAAATTAAAATGGTCGAACCTACTCAATCAATGCTGCCCCCTGAGCCTGCTCAAGTGGCGCTGACGGTCGAGGTTCAGCAGCCGGTGGTTGACCCGCCAGTCATGCCGGCCATGCCTGTGATACCGGCGATGCCCTCGCCACCCATTATGTTGGTCTCGCAGACAAAGCTTAAGTTGTCGGCAGAAGCCCTCACTCAGGCACCAGAGTCACCACTCCTCTCAGCCCTCGAACCGTTACGCTTCCAAGCCGAAGCCGCTCGGCCTGACGTCTCGGACACTCAACCATCATTGGAGAGTAGTATGTCCCCAACACTTCGCTTTCCATCATCGGATGCCCCGGCGGAATTCATTGAACCGCAACGTATCGTGGCCTCTTCAGAACCAGGTCGACACAGCAACGGCGGGGTCGGACAGCATAATTCACCAACCAACGGGTCGAGTGAGGACAGAGACACGGACACCATCGCTCATCTTCGGAAGATCTGCTCGGCCTTTCATCGCGTCGCCCGGCAACTTCGCCAACGTCGAGATGAGCGTCCTACGTTAGAGGTCGAAGACGAGCGCGACGTCTTGGACCTCCTCCACGCGTTACTGAGCATCGAATTCGACAACATTGAACCTGATGAGTGGACCCCCACCTATGCGAGTGGATCGACACGAACAGATTTATGGTTGAAGGAAGAAGGGGTGGTCCTTATCGCAAAAAAGACGAAACAAGGGATCGGAGTGAAGGCGTTGACGCACCAAGTGAGCGTGGACTTTGAACGGTATGGTACCCATCCTGACTGCCGGCTGATGTTCTGTTTTATCTACGATCCGGAGGGCCGCATAGGACACCCGAAAGGGTTGGAAGGGGATCTCACACTCAACTACAACGGACGCCGCGTCGAAGCACTGATCTCACCCAAGTAGCGTGACCCCTTACCGCCCTCCTCCTTGCACCGCAGGAAGGAGCATGGGCATGGCGGGGACACACGCACTGCAGAGTACGCATCGCCCCGCCTGATGCCACACTGCTTCGCGACTACGAATAGACCCACAGGATCCATCTGAGGCGCTCAGCGCCGACCAGGACAGGCTTTACAGCTTGCCGACCAATTCCAAGCTCGGCTTGAGTGTTTTGCTGCCCGGTTTCCAGCTTGCCGGACACACCTCACCTTTGCCTTCCCGTACATGAATGGCGGCCTGCAACTTTCGAAGAAGTTCCTGCCCGCTTCGGCCGATGCTGTTGTCGTGAATTTCATAGGCCTTCACCACACCATCCGGGTCGACAATAAAACTGCCCCGAAGGGTCACGCCTTGATCTTCAAGATAGGTTCCAACCTCGCGACTGAGTTGCCCTGTTGGATCCGCCACCAAGGGAAACGACACCGCTTTGATCGTCGGAGACGTGTCGTGCCATGCCTTGTGGACATAGACCGAATCGGTGCTCACGCCGAACACTTCCGCCCCGAGTTTTTTAAATTCCGGATACAGTCCAGCCACTTCGGCCAATTCGGTCGGACAGATAAAGGTGAAATCTCCGGGATAGAACATCAAAACCACCCATTTTCCGCGGTACGTTGAAAAATCAATGGATTTGATCTGGTCATTTTGAAACGCCTGATACGTTCCAGGTGAAATGGTGTGCCCGATCAATGACATAGGTTCCTCCAATGTTTGACTGTAAAGAAAGTAAGGAGCGAGTCTCACACGCTCTTGATTCAAATACTCCTTCTTCAGCTGGATTCTAACAGCCTGATGGGCGAGACCTCCAGAGCAAATGATGTCGGCCAAGTGTCAGCGATCACTTTCGAAAAACAACGGAACTTTGCTCGCTTGATAATAATTACTGATTGTCATTTGCTTTAAACAGACGCGCGATAATCAGACACTCCAACCCAAAGGGCAGGTATCCCGCATAGCCCAGTAGCGGCATTTCAAAAATCAGGAAGCGATGCACATAGGAGATCGTGTATTCCCAGTGCGCCAGGCTGTGCCAATTCCAGAGTTCCCAGAACAATCCACATTGTAAGCCGGCGAGCGCCGGTAAGCAGACAGGACGCCAATCTCCGTTCCGGATGCCGGAGAACATGGTCTCTCGCCGCAACATCGCCTGAAGCGATGTGATCATCAACAGAGGAGACACCCAGAGCAAGGGAAACAGGTAATCCGGCCAGATTCCGATTCCCATAAGCCCCGCCCCGGCGAGCGCAAACACGATCCAGCCAATCAATGCGGGATGCGACAGGCGAATGGAACGCAGATGACGAAAGGCGTTGCCCAACCGCCTTGAGGTATGCAACCATTCAACGGTACTCACCACAGCGGGTAGAACCGTTGAAAATGACAGCGTGGCGTAGAAGACATACGCCGATGGACTCAAGTTATCGACCCCGATGTAATGCCAATTCTGGACAAGTCGGTTCAGATATTCAAAACACCACCAGAAAGCTATGCTGAGGAAGAACAGCACAAGCATATATCCGGAACGGTTGACCAAGTGGCACGTGCGAGTCGCACGATAGGTGAGCGCATTTACCACAACAATATAGCCTAGCCACAGCGGCGTGAAGGTGAATGGCTGGAACGCAGCGAACCATGGGAACCGCGTCCAGGCCAACCACCATGCAAGCGCGATGAGGAGCACGCCCCCCCATCCCCATAGAGGAAACGCCTGTTTCTTCGTGTGCCGCCCGCTGCCGGACGTGATGGCCGCAATGATCCGCCAGATGCACGGGACGACGACGGCTGCGATCAGAAGCGCAAGACCAAGAAATACGGGCCAGGAAAAGGAGGCATGCTCGACGTGATGCGTGAGCGGGGGAAACTCAAGGTACGGCGCGAGTGATTGTCCACTGAGCACGACGCCTAGGAGCGGGAGCCCGAGCACCGGGACAAGGAAGAGCAAGAGAGAACCACCATGTGGGACTGACGGGATCCGCATCACCACCCACGATGGTTCGGCATTGATTAGTTTACAGTGTCATAGCGAAATGGCTCAAAAAAGGGTGCGCCCTTCACACCGCTTCGATAGGCACGCGCCACGGCGGCCTGAGCCTGTTCGCAGCTGGTTCGTATGTGGGCGTCGCTCCAGCGCTTTGCTTCAACCGCATTTTGATAGTTCCGACCGACAAGGCACTGGACCCCCATGTAGGTCAGGTGATGTACCTTGGACTTGTCCAGACTAAACACCTCCTCGACGGGTTCATGCGGAACCGTTCCCTCGCACTTGCAGAAACGACAGGCCACCAGAGGTTTGAGCACGGAGGCGGTCCAAATCACGTCGCGGACCTGCCATGGTTCGCCGGCTTCAAGATACGCAGACGGATCGGCCGCCATCGGGAGAGCGCGCCGCAAGAGTTTGCCGACGGCGATGTGCTCGTCATGTCCACTGACCCCGCAGTAATCGTCCATGGAAATCACGACGTCGGGATGGCGCGCGCGAAGCAGTGCGACGATATAACCCACCGGATCGCCTTCCTGGCTCCATTTCCGAATGACATCGTCCGACGTCGCAGAGGAGGGCCAGTCATGAAACAAAGCGTTCGGCGCGAGGCCATCGAGCTCCTCGATCGAGGAGGGGCCGTTCACGAAGGGACCCAGGTCATATCCATCCGCATGAAACATCGACGCAGACTTGGCAAAGAGCGCTTCACGAGCTTTCCCCATCGGCGTCCCACGGCGCAAGCCTCCCCAGACCTTATCGCTATTTTCTCCGTGGGTGAGACTGGCCATGTAGAGCGTGCCCGCAATGTCCTTGGCTCTGGCAAGAAAGGCACTGGACGACATTTCGTCATCCGGGTGTGCGCCTAACCAAAGGACCCGTTCCGCCTTGTGTAAGGCGTCTAGAACTCTGTTGGGTTTGGATGCAGGAGAAGCCGACTCACCGGAACTGACAGCCAGCAACATCAAGAGAACAACGAGCCATGTCGTGAAGGGGATGCGCTTTGAATGGCGGGGCTGCCGATTTGGATAGATCACGCGGTTTTTTGAGACATACGTGCACGAAGATATCGATCGACACCAGCGGCCATTTTGCGTCCTTCCGCAATCGCCCAGACGATCAAAGACGCCCCGCGCTTCGTGTCACCGCCGGCAAAGATTCCGTCCACATTCGTCATGAAGGTCTCGTCCACTGCGACGCTTCCGCGCGCGTCATACTTGACGCCTAAACTATCGAGTAGACCATTCTTGACCGGCCCAGTAAATCCCATCGCGAGGAGGACCAGATCCGCTTCGAGCTCAAAGGCCGTATTCGAAATAGGAACCAATGTTCCGTTTTGGAAGGCTACACGCTGACCCTGCAACTTGGTCACATGCCCGTTGCGGCCGGTGAAGGCTGTCGTCGACACACTCCATTGCCGATCGCAGCCTTCCTCGTGCGCGTGTGACGTGCGCAACTGCATGGGCCAGACCGGCCAGGGAGTGGACGCGGCGCGTTGAGGCGGCGGCTCCGGCAGTAATTCGAACTGGCGAACTTCCACGCATCCCTGTCGATGCGTGGTCCCCAGACAATCCGAACCGGTATCCCCGCCCCCGATGATGACCACCCGCTTACCCTTGGCGGTAATCGTCTCACCGAGAAGGGAATCCCCCGCGTTGCGCTTGTTCTGCTGGGTCAAATATTCCATCGCAGGATGAATGCCTTTGAGTTCGCGGCCGGGGAGAGGCAGCTCTCGGGCCTGCTCTGCGCCGAGCGTGAGACCGACGGCGTCATATTGTCGCCGCAAGGTCTCTCCGTCGATATCGACGCCGACATGGACACCGGTTTTAAATTCGATGCCTTCCGCCTTCATCTGCTCCAACCGGCGATCGATGACCCATTTTTCCATTTTGAAATCAGGAATGCCGTATCGAAGCAGTCCACCGATGCGATCGGCCTTTTCATAGACCGTGACCTGATGACCCTGACGTGCCAGTTGCTGAGCTGCCGCTAAACCCGCGGGACCGGACCCGATTATCGCAATCGTTTTTCCGGTCTGTTCGACGGGCAACACCGGCTCAATCCAGCCTTCATTAAAACCCTTGTCGATGATGTTCCATTCGATCACGCGAATCGACACCGGGTCGCTGTTGATGCCCAGCACACACGCCGACTCGCACGGCGCCGGACAGAGCCGTCCGGTAAACTCCGGAAAATTGTTCGTCGTCTGCAGTGCCTTCAGCGCATCTTTCCACCGTCCCCGGTGCACGAGATCGTTCCATTCGGGAATGAGGTTCACGACCGGGCAACCATGGCTGCTCTGACAAAATGGGACCCCGCAATCCATGCAGCGCGCGCCTTGGACCTGTAACTTGTCGTCGGAGAACGGCTCGTACAGTTCCTTCCAGTCCAGGACACGCAGTTCGGCCGGACGGCGGGTAGGCCCTTCACGGGTATATTTCAGGAAGCCCTTGGGATCAGCCATGGGCCACCATGTCTTTCTGTGCCTGCTCCTTGAGAGCCGCCGCTTTCCGCTCCGCCAGTACTCGCTTATAGTCGATCGGCATGATTTTCACGAACTTTGGAACCATCGTCTTCCAATTGTCCAAGACAAGTTTGGCTTTTCGGCTGCCGGTGTATTTCAGGTGTGCCTCGATCAGTGTCCGTACGAGCTGTTGATCCACGCGGGCATGCATCTTTTCCAGTTCAACCATGCCCATATTACAGCGCTGTTCGAACTGACCGTTCTCATTGAAGATGTACGCCACACCGCCCGACATGCCGGCGGCAAAATTCCGGCCCGTTTTGCCGAGCACGACGACGACCCCGCCCGTCATGTATTCGCATCCATGATCGCCGGTGCCTTCGATGACGGCCCGTACCCCGCTATTCCTTACCGCGAAGCGTTCGCCCGCCGTGCCGTAGAAATAACTCTCTCCCGACGTCGCGCCGTAGAGTGACGTATTACCGATCAGAATGGTCTCTTCGGGATTAAAGGTGGCCTCCTTCGGCGGCACCACAATGATTTTTCCACCGGAGAGTCCTTTGCCGAGATAATCGTTCGACTCCCCTTCCAACGTGAGCGTAATGCCGCTGGAGAGAAACGCGCCGAAGGATTGCCCCGCCGAGCCCGTAAACTTGATGTTAATCGTATCCTCAGGAAGTCCTTTCACGCCATACTTCTTCGCAATACGGCTTGAGAGCACCGTTCCCGCCGTCCGATTAATGTTGCGGATCGGCAGCTCAAGTGAGACTTTTTCGCCTCGCTCGATAGCGGGACGGCACAGTTCCACCAGCTTGTTATCCAAAATATCGGCCAACCCGTGATCCTGCTTCTGGACACAATGAGTCGCGACGTGAGGACTGACTTGGGGCACGTGCAAGAGCGGCGAGAGATCAAGTCCCTTTGCCTTCCAATGGTCGACCGCCTTGCATACTTTTAATCTCTCAACACGTCCGATCATCTCGGCAACGGTCCGGAAACCCAACTTCGCCATGATGGCTCGCATTTCCTCGGCCAGGAAGAAGAAGTAATTGACGACGTGTTCCGGCTGACCGGTAAATTTCTTGCGCAGGACAGGATCTTGCGTCGCGACGCCGACCGGACAGGTATTGAGGTGGCACTTGCGCATCATGATGCAGCCTTCGACAATCAACGGCGCGGTGGAAAAGCCGAATTCCTCCGCGCCCAACAGCGCGGCGATTACCACATCTCGACCCGTCTTCATCTGCCCGTCCGTCTCGACTTTAATGCGGCCACGCAGGTCATTCAAGACCAGCGTCTGGTGGGTTTCCGCCAACCCGAGTTCCCATGGAATGCCCGCATACTTAATAGAGGACAGCGGCGACGCGCCCGTTCCTCCAGAATCGCCGCTGATCA
>JBDUAJ010000151.1:0-7568 GCA_040004695.1 Nitrospirales bacterium
CCACCATGGTCACCGTCAACATGACCGCCCAAAACGCAGGGACCTGGCTCTATCACTGCCATGTGGCTGAGCATGCCAAAGGCGGAATGCACACCACCTATACCATCAGCAAGTAGTGACCCTGTTCTCGCAAGCCTGTGGGTCAAAGCATCCCACCATCTCCCGGCCCCAGATCATTGTCGCGTACAGATCGTAGGGGGTGTCTCTCTTCTCTACGTCCTTGATCTGGTTGTATCGATTCGACTCAAGTAGGACGCATACCGATAGGCTCCAAATTCCAATCGTGCTATTCGTCCGCGCTGCGGTGAATTGTCTTCTTCTATGACCATATGAGACGTATATGAAAGGACACGCCATGCCCGTGATGTCATTTGCCGTCCTGTTCACACTCATCCTGGTCAACGCAGGGTGCCACACACGGCCGGCGTTGACGGATGCGACCGACGACGCCGTGACGTTTACGGCTCGGGATCATGCCTTCGAGGGACCGGCGACCATGAGCGCCGGTCATGTCACCATGCGTCTCGTGAACCAGGGACACGATCCACACCATGCGCAATTGATCAGATTGACCCAAGGGAAGACGGCAAAAGATTTCATCGCGGCCCTCAAGGCCGAGCCGTTCACTACACCGGCGTGGGCACAATACGCGGGAGGCCCAAATGCGGTCATGGGCAATGAGACCACCGAGGCCATCCTCGATCTCGAAGCCGGCGACTATGTGCTGATCTGTCAGATGCCGGACCGGCAGGGAATACCGCACCTCGCCAGCGGAATGATCCAACCGATACGGGTCATAGAAGATCAACGAAGACGGCGTGGCCCGAGAAATGACCATGCCGACTCCGTGATTCGCGCGCTCGATTTTCGCTATAACGTCCAGCAACCGCTTCGAGCAGGGCAGCAGCGGGTCCGATTCGTCAATCGCGGAGCCCAGCCCCATGAGGCCCTTCTAGTTCAACTCAACCCCGGCGCCACATTGAAGGATTTCGTGGCATTCTTTGAACCCAACGCCTCTGGCCCTCCCCCGGGGCGTTCCGTCGGAGGCATGACCGGACTGGAACAGGATCAGGAAGGAAGTTTTCTGATCAAGCTTGCCCCTGGCCACTACGGCTTGATCTGTTTCTTTCTAGACCCTGGATCCGGGATGCCGCACTTCGCAAAAGGCATGGCTACAGAATTTGATGTGGAATAGAAGTGGAGAGATCCGCACGAAGAAGGATGGGGGGATCGAGGAACACACAGCGTCACGACGTGTAGAACGGCGAAGAGCAAACGGACGCATCGTTTGGCCCCTCCAAAGCTATCCTCGTGTTCGTGTTTGGATGTCTTGCTGGATGTGATCGAGCAGTTTCGGCGAACAGTCTATACACGTCTGCCCCCAAACCCACCCCGGCTTCTGAGTAGCGATCCACACCCTCGTAGAGCCTGCGCCGGCATCTTCGAGCCACACCATCACCGTTTCACCTCTACCCGTCACGTCAGACTGCTTGCCGCCTTGAAGGTAATGATCTGAACTGTCTTCTAAGATATCCAGATTAAGGCGTTGAAATCCGTTCCGCGCCGCTTCCTGTACCTGAGCAAGCGGAGCATCGTACGCACGGGATAGCGCGTCGGGATCTCGCTCTGGTGCTCCCACACAGGATGAAAGAACCAGAGAGGTGAGACACAACAGGATGATCGCATACCAACAAGGCTTCATCATGGATCGGTTTCCTTTTGAGCCGGTTCGAGGCGGAGTGTCGGTAGAAATCAGGCCACAGAACAAAATGAGCGCTCCCATGTCGACTGAACTGCTCTCATCCATGTCATGAACGACCGACCCAAAGATTATCTGCGGGATGCCATCGGCAGTCGCGGGGGGGCCGGTCCATCCTAAAGCTGCAAGCCATTGTCGATCCGCCAGTGCGTGACTGTCGGCGGGTTAACTTTCCATCATTTGCAATCGCGCCTCGAACTCATGGCCACACTTCGTGCAACGTCTGCAATCTCTCTCGACGGTCAACTCCTCCATCCGAACGGCCATTCCGCCGCAATCGGGACAGCGGAACAGCTGGTGCGGCTGATCATCTAGCGTTTCATAGCGTGCACCATGAAGACAGTACACCGGGCTGCCATCCAGTTCCCACGGTTGGCCTGCCTTGTCCACTTCCGGCAAAACTATATAATGACGCCCGGCGTACTCGGCGAGCTCCGGTCCTGTTGACACATGGCGATAGATCAGTTTTCCGGATCGGGCCTCAAACAGACCGTCGTCCTTCACAACCGCTTTAGTAGGGCCCATGTAAATCCTCCCTCGAAATGGTCTGCCACAGTGACTGTAGGCACAGCCTTCCTTCACGAGGCCTACTTGACGGGCAGCATGAGATAAAACGTGACCGGAATGATAATGGCGGCGGCCCGGGTCAGCATCTTGACGTGAAAGATATCGTTAATGCCGTAGACCAGAATGGTGGCAATCACCGCATAGTAGATAAACGCATTGCCTCTCGAATAGCCATGTGATTCTTCAGCCCATGCCACCGTCGGCATCATCCAGACGAGCGGTACCCATAGCATCGCGATGAGTCGATTCATAGCGTCCTCCCTTCGCAGTGATGGAATGTGAGGGGCGTCGAGAACGTCGTCGGAGCAAAAAATGGCGCAGGAAAAGGACGACACCAGTACGAGACGTACGGCGATGAAGCGGAAAACTACCGAAGAACAGTCGAACTACCGGATCATCCATGGCTTGCCCTCCAGAAGGGAAGCGATCGGGAAGCAAAAGCGAGCATGGACCCCTCGATCAGAGATGTCAATATACAAGGAAAATGCCGATCAATCCTGCAACTCGCTGATAAACGAAGATCTGTATCCTCACAATTACGACTCCGATTAGTTAAGGCGACGCTCAACCCGCAAGAGTTAAATCAGGGACGGGAGCCTTCTTAGACGTAATCGCCACGCCACGACCGCAGCCGTTAGATGTTTCCCAGGTCCGTTTGGCACTGAAAGACCGACGTTACACCCCACGTTACATTGACCAGGGACAGATTGCTGCTAAACTTTTTTCATCCTGATGGAGACCTCGCATGGGTCCGACGCGGCTCAGTATATTTGGACGCCTTACTATCGCCTTTTTGACGATTATTCTCGTCATGGCGTCAGTGAGCCTGTTCGCTCTGTACCAGATTCGTCAGATTATCGACCAAAGCACCTCCCTGGTCGCGCACCATTATCCGGCGATCGATACAAGCAAATGGCTTCTCGCAAATATTTATGCGCAAGAACGAAGCGACAGAGAGTATCTCGCCGTCGGCGATCACGTATTCCTCAAGAAATTTAATGAAGAAGCAGATGAGTTCCGCCGAACCGTCGCATCGTTGAAAGATCAGGATGGGTCCCAGGACTCACGACAGTTTCTCATCGAAGCGGAGGCCTTGCAGGAAAAGTACGCGCTGCTATTCCACCGACATGTGAAATCGAAAGCGTCGGCACTCCATCAGAAACCGGCGGACTATGAGAGTCGACGGAAGGCGCTCATTGGCGAGATTTCGGCCGCACTCCAGTCATCGTTGGATATCCATGAAACCCTGGTGGCAGCGGCGCTGAAGAATTCAGTGCAACGGTCGCAGCAAGCCGAGCGGCTCACGACCTATCTCGGAATGGCCGCCGTGATATTAGGTATCGGGTTCGCCGGCGTCGCGACATACAGTATTCTGTCTCCTCTGCGGCGACTTCAGGAGCATATTCGAAAGATCGGCCAAGGCGAGTTCCGGAACGCGATCAATGTGCCGGTACCGAGCGATCTGTGCGACCTCGTCGAGTCCGTGCGATCGATGGCCGCGAAATTACAAAAGCTCGATGACATGAAAGCGGAGTTTCTGTCGCATATGACGCATGAACTCCGCTCGCCCATGACCGCCATTCACGCAGGGACACAGCTGCTTCTAGAAGAGATACCGGGCCCCATCAGCGACAGTCAGCGCAGCACGCTGCAAATTATGGAAGACAGCAGTCGTGAAGTGATCGACATGATTAGCAGTCTGCTCGATTTAGCCAAATTTGAATCCGGCATGATGGAATATCATCCCACCTCCGTCGACCTCATCCGTAATGTCCATGCGGCGATTCAAAAAGTGCAGCTCCTTGCTGAGCGCGAACGAATCCGCATCATTGTCAAGGCGCCCTCCGAGCCGGTTCGTGTCCATGTCGATGAAACTCGAATCCAACAGGTGCTCGATAATCTCCTGTCCAACGCCCTCAAGTTCAGCCCTGAAGGCGCACTCGTGTGCTTAAAACTGGAGCCGGATGCCAAGAAGAAGACGCTACAGATTTCTGTGTCGGATACGGGTCGGGGTATTGCGCCTGAATCACTTCCGCATATCTTTGAGAACTTTTATGGTGGCTCTACCAGCACACCAACTAAGGTGCCAGGCAGTGGGATAGGACTCGCGCTCGCTAAAAAAGTGGTGGAGGGGCACGGCGGCAGGATTTGGGCCGAAAGTGAAGTGGGGAAAGGGACGACCATGAATTTTATCCTTCCGCTTGCGTCGTAACATGTTCACGGTGAAATCTCTTCATGTGTCCGCTGCGACCGCTTTGCTGATTGGCCTCTTAAGCTTGGGAGGCTGCGCCACACCACCCCCGCCGGCTTCAAAGGAAATGGCACCTCCGGGCAAGGAGATCGTACCGCCGGCTGTCAGTTTACCAGCTCACATGAAGCCCAGGCCGCTGACCATCGAAAGCGAGAAACGTCTGTTAATGTGCGGCCCGGAAGGATCGTGCGATCGGCTGCACTTCATGACGGGGCTATCGGCGCTACAGAGCAATCCCGCTGCGGCTGCGGCTCACTTTCGAGAAGTGATCAAGACCGCCCCGAAGAGTTCCGCGGCGAATCTGAGTCGGTTGTGGCTGAACGTGTTAGGGGCCTCTTCGAGGCTCGAAGACAAGCAAGTGGTCATGGACACTACGGATTGGCTTCTACTCGAGCTCTTGAATCGGGATAAACAAGTGGAGGAGCTGTCACAGCAGCTCAATGCTTTGAAATTGGTCGACCTGGAAATGAAGGATCGAACGTCTCGAATGAAACCTCGAATCAATCCCAAGCTCAATAGCGGACAGTGAGTACGTCCGATGAACGTTGAGCTCGATTGTCCATCCGAGAATGCCAAGCATCATGTCTTCTGAACACGGAACCAATCCACCCTGCGCGTCATCAACAATTCTCATCATCGATGATGACGATTCGATGCGCGCGTTGTGCCGAAGATCGTTAGAGTCACAGGGATACCGAATACTCACCACAGGCGACCCGGAGACCGCACTGGACGTGCTGGCGCGAGAACCGGTTGATCTCCTCATCGTGGACGTTCTCCTGGGCCCCCCACAGTTACAGGTACGGTCTGGCGTCAAGCACCGACGATTGGACAATGGAATGGCGTTTGTTCAAGAAGCGGTGTCTCGAGCCTCGACCGTCTCCGTGCTCTTTATGTCAAGTCACTCGTCGCTTGTGTTGCGTTCAAAAGGCGTCGATCCCGTTCGGTGGCCGGTCCTGCGAAAGCCGTTTTCTCCGGACCGGTTCCGCCAAGAAGTCGAGATTCAATTACAAACACGACAGCGTTCGCGCGAAGGAGGGATCAAGCCGCGCAAACACCCCCGCTATGCCGTGCGGTGCCCCGTCTACTTCATTGGAGACCATGAGGGAGACGGACTGACCATGAATCTGTCGCTTGGTGGCTGCCAGTTGGAAACCGCCTTGCCCCTCGACGTCAATGCGCATCTCACGCTTGCCCTCCAGTTACCACGGCACTCCGACTCCATCAAAATTAATGTCGCGGTGGTGAGATGGGCCAGTCCCCCCCACTTCGGCTTGGACTTTGTTCTCGTGAGTGATAAAAGCCTAGGCCCACTTCGAGACTATCTACTGACCTATCTAAACTCCCGACCTTTGTGAATGACTGCGCCCTTGGAAGTTGCCCGGCTCGACCTGCTTGGACGACTCCAGGAATTCTTTTGCTCGACCCGACCATCTCTACGTTCAACCATCTAGTTATCCATATCCATGTCGGAGAACTTGACCGTACATCCGGCTCACATGCGTTGCTACGCAGACCATACGATACAGGTCTGCATAGGTTCTATCGCTGTCGCGAGAGTCGGACCTGTCGGGCACCTCGAAGATCCGGCGACGGAAAAGTAGACACCATCGGCTGACGCGTCGAAAAATCGGTTGACCGGTAATGGGTTTTCCGCATGGCCTACATCATGCTTAATCTCTAGGACCTTTCAGCGGTGGAAACCGCTGTACAGGTGAGCCGGGTGAGCACCTGCCGCAATATACGGTCGGCGGACAAGGAGAAACACCATGACACGACTCGTTTGGTTTGGGGCGGCAGTGGCCGCCATCTTCACCGTCTCATCGGTGCATGCGATTCCGCTGGGCACCCTCATTGACACAAACGGCATGATCACAGTGGGCGACAAGCAATTCACCAACTTTCAACTCCACGATGTCACGGGCCAGAACAGTACGCCCGCCGACCCCAGAAATCTCCAGATCGATGGATTCACGAATCTGCTGGGCGAGCATGGCCTTCGGTTGTCACCATTTTCCGTCAGCCTTCCGAATGCGGAATCCAGCGCGGCCCTCATCTTCTCGCTTGAATACGACGTCACCGTCACCGATCCGTTGTTTCGGCTCCACGATATCCGCCACGCCTTCTCGACCACGAGCAACCGGGGCGGAGGACTGAGCCTGATTACCCAAGCGGGCTTCCCCCCCAACGTGAACGGCTCGATGCAATCGGTGGTCGGCTTTGGCGGCACGGGAGCACTGCTCGTGGATAACGTCAACGAGTCGAGAAACCTCCTCAATCAAGTCTCTGCACAACACATGCTGAACAACTTCGAAGCCCATGCGCAGACCGTCAATTTGACGAGCCAAGGCGGCCCGGTCGTAGTAGGCTCGATCACAACCTCATCCATCGAACTCACGTTTTCACAAACCGCCATCCCGGAGCCGGCCACCTGGGTGCTACTCGTGTCAGGGCTCATGGGCCTGATTGGAGTCAGGAGGATGGCCGGGGCATAGTCGAAAACTGCCCGCGCGGGTTCCGGTGTCACATCATTGCCGACGAGCGTAAGTAAGTTGTACGCGACCCGTAGAAAACCTCGCTGACTTCTCCAGCGTCCAATGGCGGCATTGTCGGATGCCTTTGAACAAGGAGACGCCGTCGCCGAGGAGAATGGGATGAATGGAGAGCACGATCTCATCGACAAGATCAGCGTTGAACAACACACAGGCGATATCGCCTCCTCCCACGAGCCATATCTTCTTTCCGCTTTTCGCCCGTAGGTGACGACTAAACTCCGCTGGATCTGCCGAAACGAACTGCACGTCAGAAACATCCGTTGTCCTAGGCTCGTGCTTCTCGCTTCGAGATTGTTCGGAGTTAAAGCATCGGCGATAAGGTAAGAATGTCACTATTTATCACCCTCGAATTTAGCTAAATGGCGAGTCTCTACAAGAGATCTAGTGGCCTGTAACAACTGATGGTGTACGAATGCGTCGGGACGGATCACAGTAT
>JBDUAJ010000152.1:0-7568 GCA_040004695.1 Nitrospirales bacterium
GTTGGAGCGCATCGGCCAGACGGACTATGACGCCGTCGTCAGCGACGTCAAAATGCCTGGTATGGACGGGTTCCAGCTCATGGAACGCGTCCTGACAATCAGGCCCACCACTTCTACGCTGCTCGTGACCGGGCATGGTGACCATGATATGGGCGTCAAAGCGCTGAATGCCGGGGCGTACGCTTTCATCCCCAAGCCGATCGATCGCGAGTTCTTTGTCGCCTGGCTCAAGCGCGCGATCCAGTTGCGGCAGCTCAGCCGGACGGTCGAGCAACATACGGTGGAACTGTAGCACACCGTCCAGGAGCGCACCGCCGAGCTGGAACGGACCAACCACACGTTGAAAGAGACGCTCGTCCAACAGCGAGAAGGCGAGGACGCGTTACGTCGGAGCGAAGCGCGCTACCGAGCGTTGGTGAGCGCCTCAGCCCAACAGGTGTGGAGTGCATCGGAGTCCGGCCAAGGAGAGGACGCCGTCGCCTGGTGGGGAGCATTGACCGGCCAGACGGCAGCCGAATCGCACGGCTGGGGTTGGCTCGATGCCCTTCATCCGGAGGATCGCGCAGTCGCTCGCTCGGCCTGGCAACACGCGATGGAGACCCACACACCCTATGACGTGGAATATCGCGTCCTCACCCGCGCCGGCGACTATCGGCACTTCGCCGTCGGAGGCGTGCCGGTGTTCGACGACGAGGGGCGCCTCAGGGAATGGGTCGGCACGTTGACCAACGTGACGGAATCCCGGATCGCTCGCTTACATCAGGAATTTATCGCGTCCCTCCAGGCGCGGCTGAGACCGCTCGTCGATCCGGATGCCGTCGAGCAGGCGACCATCCAAGCGATGGGCGAGTACCTGAATGCCGACCGCTGTCATTTCGCGAGCATCGATCTGGAGAGAGATGAAAGTGTTATCGTACGGGAATGGCGGCGGGACACGCCCTCCGCAATCGGCCGCTATCGATTGTCGGAATGGATGACCCCCAAGAGTCGCGCCGCCTTGGCGGCCGGTGAATCGATCGTCAATCGCGATGTGACGGCGGACGCGCGAACGGCGACGTTCGCCGAAGCCTATGCCGAGATTCGTGTCGGCGCGTGGATGCCGTGCCGTGCCTGGTGGACGGCCATTGGACGGCGGTGCTCGGCATCAATACCGTCTTGGCGCGATCGTGGCGCGAGGATGAACTGAAACTGGCGCAAGATGTCGCCGCTCGGATCTGGCCGATTGTCGGACGGGTGCGCGCGCAACAGCGATTGCGCGAGAGCGAGGCCCGCTTCCGCGCCATCGTGGATCAAGCCACCGCCGGCATCGCACAAACCGATTTGTCCGGCCGCTTCGCATTGGTGAACGACCGCTATTGCGAAATCACCGGCTACTCGCGGGAAGAACTTCTGGAAAAACGGATGCAGGACATCACCCATCCGGACGATGTGCCCCGCAATCTCGAATCGTTCCAGCGCCTGCTCACCGAAGGAACGCCCTACGTCATCGAGAAGCGTTACGTCCGAAAAGACGGTTCGTCCGTTTGGGTGAGCAACACCGTTTCTGTCACGCGCGACGCTTCTGGCCGTCCCCAGCATGTCGTCGCCGTTACACTGAACATTACGCATGGCAGACAGGCGGAGGAGGCGCTCGCCCGGTTGACGGCGGCGTCCGAGCAGCAACGGCGGCTCTACGAGACAATCCTGTCGAACACGCCGGACCTTGTTTACGTCTTCGGCCTCGATCACCGGTTTGCCTACGCCAACGAAGCCCTGCTCGCGATGTGGGGGCGGACCTGGGACGAAGCAATCGGGAAAAACTGCCTCGAACTCGGCTATGAGCCGTGGCACGCCGCCCTGCACGATCGGGAGATCGAGCAGGTCATCGCCACGAAGCAACCGATCCGCGGTGAACTCCCGTTCACCGGCACGCAGGGCCGCCGGATCTACGACTACATCTTTGTCCCGGTCCTCGGCGCGAACGGCGAGGTGGAGGCGGTGGCCGGCACGACCCGCGACATCACCGAGCGCAAGCAGGCGGAACATGCGTTGCGCGAAAGCGAGGAGCGCTTCCGCACGCTCGTGGCGGCCAGTTCGGATGTGATGTATCGCATGAGCCCGGATTGGAGCGAGATGCGCCAGCTCCATGGCCGGAATTTCATCACCGACACGGAAAAGCCAAGCCGCGTCTGGCTTCAGGAATACATTCACCCGGATGATCAGCCGGCCGTGATGGCGATCATCAACGAAGCCATCCGGACCAAGAGCATCTTCGAGCTGGAACACCGGGTCCGGCGCGTGGACGGCACCTTGGGCTGGACGTTCTCGCGTGCGATCCCGCTGCTGGATGCGAAGGGTGACATCGTCGAATGGTTCGGCGCCGCGAGTGATGTGACCGAGCGCAAGCAGGCGGAAGAAGCGCTGCGCGAGAGCGCCGAGCGCCTGCGTTTCATGGCCGAATCCATGCCGCAGAAACTCTTCACGGCCAAGCCCAATGGCGATGTGGATTACTTCAACGCGCAATGGATGGAGTTCACCGGGCTGTCCTTCGAGCAGATTCGAGATTGGGGCTGGCTGCAATTCATCCATCCCGATGACGTGGAGGAAAACATCCGCACTTGGAAACATTCCATCGAGACGGGCGAACCGTTTGAATTGGAACATCGCTTCCGTCGAAAAGACGGCGTCTATCGATGGCATCTCAGCCGCGCGCATGCGATGCGCGACGCCGAAGGCCCGGCGCTGATGTGGATCGGCTCGAACACCGATATCGACGATCAGAAACGGGCGGAGGAGCAGATTCGCGGGCTCCTGCGGGAGGCGGAACACCGCGCGCAAGAGCTACGTAAAAAACAAGAGCAGCTCGTCCAGTCCGCCAAGCTGGCCAGCATCGGGGAGTTAGCGAGCGGCGTAGCTCATGAACTCAATAATCCGCTCAATAATATCGGCCTCTTTATCGGCAACACGCTCGACCAGATCGAGATCGGGCACATCGATCCGCCGCGTATGCGTCGCAATCTAGAGACGACCCTGCAGCAAGTGAATAAAGCCGCCGCCATCATCACTCACCTGGGGACGTTCGCCAGGACTTCCGCGACGCCGCCCGAACCGGTTTCCATGCATCACGTCATTCGATCCGCGGTCTCGCTCCTCGAATCGCAGCTTCGCATGCGCAACATCGAGCTTGGCCTGCATCTCTGCCAGGATGACCCGCGGGTGTTGGGCAATGCGATTCAACTGGAACAGGTCTTCATCAATTTATTGACGAATGCCAGCGATGCTGTGGAGCGGTCCGCGAAGAGAGCCATTGCGATTACCGGTGCGATTCGAGTGACGCATGTTGAAGTGACGGTGAGAGACACGGGAGTCGGTATTCCGCCGCAGCATCACGCGCGTGTCTTCGATCCGTTCTTCACGACGAAGGAGGTCGGGAAGGGTACCGGCCTGGGTCTCTCGATCAGTTACGGAATTATCAGGGAGCACCAGGGGCAAATTACCGTCGTGAGCCAACCGGGCGAAGGTACGGCGTTCATCATCACGCTGCCCCTCGCGAAACAAACTGACCTGAGTGAAAAAGGAATGTTGTCCTTCTAATGCCTAGCACGTCGCATTCACTTTCAATGCCAGGATGAAAAGCATGGAGTGGTAGAACAATGCAGGTCTCGCTCTTCGAGAACGCGCATCAGAGACAAGGAAGTCAACAGGGGATATCTTCCCATCAATGTTTTGTTGAAGAAAAATGGCAGTTTATGGTAAGTGGGTGTTAGTACCTAGGATTAATTTTTGTAAAGACACCCTGTTGTGGCGTTTCGGCTTACAGCATCTGCCTGGTAAGGACTGCTCCGCATAGCGCAAGCCTACTCCTGACTACCGATACCGTGAGCATAGGGTTCAAAATGAAATGCTGGATTTGGATGTGGAAGATCTTTTCACGGAAGTGTGGAAGAAACTGTCAGGGAGTAGGCTCATACAGGCCTTGCCCATGAATGACGGGTCCTCACACTGTCCACAGGACGCGCCGTCAAGAAAGGCGGCATGCCATTATTTCTCCCTTTGTCTGTTCGATGAGTCGATCGGACGGGAATTAAAAGACCTGGGGAGATCCTGATGCTTCTCGATCATCAGTCGTATGAGGAGCACGGCAGGACCAGGGATTCTTGCTTTGCCCTGCGACCATTTCTTGACGGTCCCGACAGAGACTGCAATAGAACGCGCTAACTTCTGTTGCGACAAACCGAGCCGTTTCAGGGCTACCTTTAATTCCTCTGGTGTCATGCTTGGTCGTATTCCGCCGTGACGTGCATCGCTGACCGCGTCTGGTCCGTTTGGATGTATACGGGAGATTGGCGCCGACGGACGTTCACCGGGAGAACCGTTTGGCTCGCATATCGAGTGAGACTTCCATCGGTGTTGTCCGCGAATCAGGGCCCACGTGTAATTGGCGATGACCTGGAATTTTGTGGCTTCAAGTTGCGTGGGGAATTCAGGCCGTTGGCTGGCCACG
The DNA here is from genome assembly GCA_040004695.1 of Nitrospirales bacterium. Classification (GTDB taxonomy): domain Bacteria; phylum Nitrospirota; class Nitrospiria; order Nitrospirales; family Nitrospiraceae; genus JAICXS01. The sequence continues at coordinate 4,484 of JBDUAJ010000152.1, forward strand.
CCGAGGAGACCCCATTCGGCGTGCAATCCAATCGACCGCAGGCTGACATGAAGGGTCGTGCCGTTGTGCTGAACGACGCCATCTGGGCTGGTCCGCCAATGCTCCCAGCGGTTCAGCGTGTGGAGTGAATCGAGACCCTGATCTTCCGACAGGACATCTTCGATGAGGGGATCAGTCCCCGTCGCTTCATGAAGGCCTCCTGAGTGATCGCGGACGCAGGCATAGGCCAGATCAAGACGCAGGGTTTTCAGGAGAATCTCGGCAAGATGCTCGGCGAGCGCGCCCGGCTCATCCTCCGCGAGCAGGCGGGGAAGGGCGGACAAGGCGACGAGATCGCCGAGGCCGTACTGAAGTTCCTGTTCGTGAAGCCTCGAATGCATGGTCAGGTCTCTGCGATTTTAGGGTGATGTGAATCTCTTCCGATCCCCAGGTCGCGCAAGAAATCGCCCGGCGGAACAAAGTATGGATTCACCTGTACGATGTCATCGAGCATAACGACCGGGTGTGTGCGAAGGATGTCCAGGATATCCGTCGCTCGAAAGCATGAGAGATCGTACGTGCAGATGCCCGACACGCGGAAGTCAGGGACGATCTCATTGATCCGCGATTCATACTCGAGGAGATCCTGCATGGTGCCGGCGCCGTCTTCGAACACCCACTCCATGTTGCCGATGACCCGCACCGACGGGTAGGATTGCGAGCATACTGTCAAGACATCGCGGACGAGCGCTAGCATCCGATCCTTGTCGAAGTGACCGTCTTGCAGATAGACCGTGTCCCAGTTGCGCACCTCGAGCTGGCCGGTTCGCAGGACCGCCGTCACATCGATGTTCGCTATATCCAAGCCCGCCAGATGCCGATCCCGTAATCGTGGATCGACGACCATCACAACCTTATCTCCCTGCAGAAGACCCTCTCGAATAAATGGCAGTAACGCTCGGTACTTGTCCTCGGGCCGGCGAAATAGCGTGCAAATGTGACGATGCCGCGTCACATCGGCGCCTCCGAAAGAAATTGACAGATCGCTCATCTGTCCCTCGCATCCTGTTTGAAATGAATCGTCATCATCTCTTCCTACGGATCGCAAGAGACGATGGATGTCATCTAAGTGTTCCTTGATCGTCCGCCAGACACTTACGAAATTGTGTTGCCTTGGCTCTCTCTGATGTCATCCGCATAGCGAGCATTTACGCGTAGGAACGTACGCTGGCATGGCCGTTCCACCTGCGTACACAGAGATGCTTAAACGTAATCCGCCAGCTTCCGTGGTGTGTTGTCGGCGCGAGCGTGTGAGGGAAGCGGGGGACAAAGTGAGGATCGGCGATTAGCCTGCTTGAGCAAGAGAAGAGCATCTCGCACATCTGTAGGGGTTGGCTTGACCCTCGCCTACAACCGTGACGTTTTCTTCCCAGATGCTTCGAAGCCCGGCAAGACTGCCTCGAAAAATGCGTTCTCTATCAGCGTGACGACCATATCCCATGTGCTGGCCTTCGGATTCTCTACTGGTCCGGCAAGATCGGCTTTCGTCGCCACCTCGCCGCGTGGCGTGTTTTTCAAGACCACCGATGCGACGTTAATCATCTTTTCATAGATTTTCTTTAACAGGCCTTTATCGCTGTCTTGTGCCGGATCGTACGCTTTCACATCTTTGAATAGAGGTTTGATGTAGCCCTCGATTGCGCCATTCTTCACCTTCATCTCGGCAAAGAGCGAAAAGACGCCAGATGCCATATCCACGCCGCCATACGCGCGCAGAAGGTTATTCATGGATTTCACCTGCGTCTTCCAGATCCGTGCGCCGAGGGTAAAGTCGGGGGATTTCGTTTCCGGCCGGAACGTGCCATCAACTTGCGTGGCGCCTGTGCCCATGAACATCCCACGGAGCCTGACGATAGCGGTGCCCTCCGTCAGTTGGTTGCTCCAATTTTCGAGGTAGATGTCCGTCCCGGTGAGAAAAACACGATACGGTGGATTGGTGGCCTTACTCACGAAGCCGAACTCGCTATTTTCAATATTGCCTTGGTCGATTCGAAGCAGCAGTTTTGGATGATTGGCCACTTTGTCGGCTGCTCGCGCTACCTGTTGGCCTGTTTCCTTCTCCTTGGGAGCTGTCCTTGCGGTGTGCACATAATCCACCTTCACATCGCGAATGGTGAGGCTCTTTAACTTCACCACTTGTGTGCGAGGCGAATACTCGGCGTGCCCGCTCGCCGACAGAGTGCCTTGGGTCACGTGTACTTGACGCTGCGCAGTGAGTGGCAACACCTGTGCGATGTCCACGTTTTCGAGATTGATATCCGCGTTGATACCCATGTGCGGCTCCGAGAGAAAGTCGGCCCGCCCATCGAGTTGCAGTTTTCCTGTATCGAATACGACGGCATCCACCTGTACCTCGGAGGGGTACTCATCAACCTTTGACCGGATGTTGCGAATATTTCCGGCCCGAAAATTGAGCTGGCTGATATGCAACGGTTTTGACGTGTTGTTTTCACGATAGGTGATGTCGCCGTCGTTAATGCGGAATTCGTTGATGTGAAGCGGATAAATGGCGAGGACGGCCTCCTGCCAGCCCCGTTGTTCCACGGGTACCTCGTCTTTGACTTCTTTTGCGGCTTGCGGCCGGGTGATGTGTACGATCGGGCGGTCGATTAGATGATCGCTCACAAGATGTCCGGAGAGCAGTTCTCGCCAGTGAATACTCGCGTGCCATTTGGTGAGCTGCGCTACTGGAGGATCCGGATGATCCGTCTGGACGATCGTGACGTTTTCCAGATCCATGGACAAGCCGATTGGATGGAAGTCCAGGGTACCGACGTGAAAGGTATAGCCTTCGACGCGGCGATTCAGTTCTCGTTCCGCATAGGCCCGTAATGGTTCATCAATGAACGCGAGTGCGAGGACGATGATGAGCAGTAAAACGACGGGAACTCCAAGGACCCACCACCACAATCGGGGACGCTGGGAAGGGGCACCGGGGGTACCGCCCTTGACGGCCGTGGTCTCGGATTCCTTTATGCGCGGGGGGCTATCACGTCTGGCGATATCCATGAATGGCTCACTGGCAGGGTATGATGATCTTCGTGCT
>JBDUAJ010000153.1:0-7563 GCA_040004695.1 Nitrospirales bacterium
CCCCTCTGCAAAATCTCTTGTTCGACCGATACCGGCTTTCACGTTATCCCACCCGTCGGTACGTATACTTTCGATCATCGTCGTGAGTGCCCCCTCACCTGTCCGAATCGCCACGATAGGGCCAGGTGGAAATCTATGCGTGTGAAGCCACTGCCGCATATCGTCCGATTCACCCGTGCTCGAATGGGTCGTCACATAGATGACATTAAAATAAAAATCCGTCAGCCGCTTGAGCTCGTCCGCAGCATCTGGGGCGGGGGTTGACGATATGGGCGGCGTCTTGCCGCCGGTCAGCGGGGGAAGCGGTATGAGCGGGGCTATTGGGGTCTTCGGCTCTTCCATCAGCGATGTGACTTCCACAAGGAGAATGGGCCGGCGGCGTTCCCATGAAAATAACGTTCCCACGCCTTCTGCAGAGGCCACACGCGGACTCTTGACAACCCGGACGGTCATACTCAGATTTCCACGCATCCGCGGCGTGTATTCGAAAAAGGCGTGACCGTCCCCACCTGTCATGGCTGTGCCGACCTTCTTTCCTCCCACCACGTATTCGAGTTGTTCTCCTCCAAGCCCGGCGCGTGCCAAGAGGCCCTGCTGGATCAGCCGCGCCTCCAGCTTCACCGGGCGATCAGGCACCGTCAGCGCATCGGGTACAGACAACTTCGCTGTGACTTTTTCCACAGCAGAACTGACGATGGGCACAAGGAGAAGAATGGACAGGAGAACAACAACACACGTACAGAGCAGAGATAACCGTGGAGCACTAGGGCCGTCGGCGTTCAACGTCCGAAAACACGGCATCCAGAATCTCCACCGCGACATCAGCGTCACGTTTCGTAATGATCAACGGGGGAACCAGTCGGACCACATTCTGTCCGCATCCTAACAGCAGCAACCCTTTTTTAAAACAGCGTTGAATGATCGCATTGCGCTCCGGAACAGCCATCTCCTTGGTGTCTCGATCGCGGACGCACTCGATACCAATCATCAGCCCCTTGCCGCGGACGTCTCCGATGAGCCGGTGGCGGGCCTTTAACTGTTCCAGCTCCTTCAAGAGATACGTCCCTAGCTCGGCCGCATTCGTGATGAGTTGCTGTTGCAAAAGGTCAATGGTGACAAGCGCCGCTTCGCAGGCGACCGGATTGCCACCGAATGTATTCGCGTGCGAGCCGGCCTCCCAGCTCATCACCCGAGCGGAAGCAACGGTGGCACCCATCGGCAGCCCTGACGCAATGCCCTTGCCGATCGTCATGATATCCGGCTTCACTCGCCAGTGTTGGACGGCGAACATTTTGCCCGTCCGTCCCATCCCGGTTTGAACTTCATCGGCTACTAAGAGAATGCCGAACTCTTTCGCAAGAGCCGCCAGCTTGGGAAGAAACTCCGGTGGCGGTACGATCACTCCGCCTTCGCCTTGGATCGGTTCGACGATGATGGCCGCCACGTCCTCCGGTGGGACCGTGCTTTTAAAGTACACATTTCGGATCGCTTCCACGCACTCCATTTCACAGGACGGATACGTGCGGCCATAGGGACAGCGGTAACAATTCGGGTATGGCACGTGCGTGACGCCGGGAACTAAAGGGGCGAAATGTCGCCGCTGTACCGCCTTGCTGCCGGTCAGCGACAAAGCTCCCATGGTCCGTCCGTGAAACGCGCCCTGAAACGCGATCATCAAGGGACGTTTTGTATGATAGCGGGCTAACTTGAAGGCCGCTTCCACCGCTTCCGTACCCGAATTGCTAAAAAACGTGCGCGCAGGCCGTTGTACGGGAGCGATCTGCGCCATCGTCTCCGCCAATTTGATTTGGGACGGATAATAAAAATCTGTTCCCGACATGTGAATGAAGCGCGCGACCTGGTCCCGAATCGCTCGCAAGACTTTGGGATGAGAATGCCCGGTCGCCACGACGGCAATCCCAGCCGTGAAATCCAGATATCGGTTGCCATCCACGTCTTCGACCACCGCACCGCTCGCCTTTTGAACGACAAGCGGATAAATACGGGTGGCAGATTGCGACAGCGTGCGCGCATCACGACGGACCCAGGCCTTGGCCTGTGGTCCCGGGGGAGGCGTGATGATAACCGGCGCATTCTGCACAGGCTCTTTCCCGCGAAGTCTTCTGCTCACAACCGATCGCTTAGTCACGCTAGCACCTCTTATCAAAGCCGTTGTTCGAGCCAAGGATGTCCGCTTCATGATCGTGAAAGGGCCGTCATCAAGCCGAACAAAGTTGAAGGCGCGCCGCACATCGAGAAACATTTCACGTGTGACCGAACGCGAGGAAGGTGACGCAAGACAGCATCGGGGAGAGTAAAGACACGAGAGGGGTTGCCTGCCTGGAAGTGTCGCGTCGGCTTATCCTTTGTCCTTCAAAGCCGCTAAAATCTCATCGGCATGCCCATCGACTTTGACCTTGCGAAAGGCCGCCTTGATGAGCCCGGCCTGGTCGATGACAAATGTGCTGCGTTCAATGCCCCAGTACTTCTTGCCATACATGTTCTTAAGCTTGTACACGCCGTATGCCTTCGAGACCGTCATCTCTTCGTCGCTGAGCAGCGAAAAGGGCAAGCTGTATTTTTCAATGAATTTGCGGTGCGACTCCGCGCCATCCAGGCTGACGCCTAAGACCACCGCACCGGTTTTGCTCATCTTCTTATACGAATCCCGAAGATCGCAGGACTCTTTGGTGCAGCCCGGTGTATCGTCCTTCGGATAAAAATACAGGACGACCGGCTTTCCTTTCAGGCTTTTTAAACGCACGGCTGTTCCTGATTGATCCGGCAAGGAGAAGTCCGGCGCCATTGTCCCAAGGGTCACTTCATCAGCCACGCACTATCCTCATGAACCCTGGTTTAAATAAAAGACCACGGCTAGCGTCTCGGAGAGCCGCCAAAGCCCGGTCGTTGATTGGAATAGTTTGGATCTTTGGGCTGCTTTTGAATATTGGCATCGGGCGACCCATAGGCTCGCAATGCCGGCGAATCCCAGATCACTTTGTCGCCGGGTGCGAGGTTGGCCGCTTCAATGAAATGATCCCGAGCCTGGTCGCTGTCACCTAACGCAAAGAGCGTGAGACCAAGATTGTAATGGGCCTCTGCGGCCGTCGGAGCCCCGGTTAACACTTGCTGAAAATGCGCTTTGGCTTGATCAAATTGCCGACCCTGATATTCCTCTATCCCTTGGGAATTGATTTGTACCAATTCCGGCGCAACATTCGGCTTGAGAGCCAGCGGCACACGCGGCTTCGGCTTGGAGGCACAGCCGGGGAGCCACGCCGCTAACAGCAGGACAAGAATGAGACTGGTGATTTTCATAATGTCCTCATACCTTCTTATGCCGACGTTGTTCTTCGTCCCTGAATTTTCGATAGAGCACGTCCCATTCTGGCGTTCCTTCGACCAACGGGCGTGCATAGGAGCCTAATCTGGTGCGGACCACTCGATCGATGGTATCCTCTTCAGCCAGCTCTGTGGCGAGAACGCGCTTAATTTCGCGGAGGGCTTGCACATCGTCTCCGTTGAAGCGAGCGGCTTGGCTCTTTTTGACACACATCAGAATCATATGTGCCAAATGGCTCGTCTTGTCATCGCTGAGTAACATTCAGAGCTTCATGATGCTTGACGACGTACGACGATTATCTTTCATCTCTACAGAATAAGCCCCCGTTCCCGTACGAGCTTCGTCTTGATCATCGTAAACATTTTCTGATAGTCGCCGCCGCCGCGCTCAATCTCGGCATCATACTGTTTCATGAGCGTGCGGACTTCGGTATTGAGACGATCTTCAACCGACAGTTCATCGGTAATCCACGCCTCTAAGGCATCCGCCAAGGCCTGCTTCGTCTTAGTGAACTCCACGAACCCTTTCTCATGGAGATTGTTCGCGATCGATTCGGCCAGATGGTGAACCCGCTCCTTAGTCAGTTTCATCTCGCCGTCCCCACTATACTTTTTCGATGCGAATGCGGGTGGCGTCCATGACCTGTCGCAATTGGGTGGCATCGTCAAGGATACGACCGATCACGTTCACGCGATCTGCGGGCACCGGATCGGGCCCCATGCTCATTGGCGTCCGACCGAAAAATATCGCGACGACTTGTCCGACGCCCCACACGGCAATGTCCCCGATCTTCACCTGCGTCGTCGCCATTTCACGAAAGTCTTTCATCCCGGCAAATTTGAAATAGAACTCTTCGCCCCATGTATTCACCGGGGCCTCGATGGGCAGGGCGGCATAGATCTCATCCGCGGTCTTATTCGATTTTATTTCCGCTTCCAGAGTGATTCCCGACACCGACAATCGAATTTTGCGCGGAGGTGGTCCCATCATGTCGCTCTCTTGTTGATAGTTTCTCGGGCTCGGAATTTAACTTGTTTCTCCTTTGAAAGCAAGACTACAATCCCCTCGCACTCGCCACTAGCATGCCCAAAACAGTTGTCACTATGCATCGAAGGCCACCATGCCGTCTTGGCCCCTTCATTGAGGTGCGTCCATGCAACGTCGTCCGCACACGATCGTGCGCGCTCCATGCTGACTCATGTTGAGATGACGACACACTGGCTACCACATGCCGATGACGTTTGGCACGGAGTAGGAGTCACCGATCGGGGACGCGTTCGCACCTCGAATCAAGACGCCTTTGCTATCCTGAATGAATGCGGGGTTTGGATCGTGGCTGACGGCATGGGCGGTCGTGCGGGTGGCGATATCGCGAGTCGCATCACTGTTGATGGTGTTGCGGACGAGTTGTTTCAGCGTCTCGGCACCAGTCTATCCGACTCCACGGAGATTCAATCGCGAAGTGACCTGCTGCACCAGGTCGTACACCGATCAAACCAAGCGGTTCGCGAGGAAGCGTCTCGGCACCCTGAACTCCTCGGCATGGGCACTACGCTCGTCGTCCTCATGATCTTGCCGCGTCCACAGCCAACGGCTCTCATCGCGCATGTCGGCGATAGTCGCACGTATTGTTTGAGATCGGGAGTGTTGACCCAGGTCACGCGAGATCATTCGTTCGTCGAAGAATCTCTTCGAAACGGCCTTTTGACGGAAGCGGAGGCGGTGGATCACCCGATGCGTCACGTCCTCACGCGAGCCGTCGGCGCCGAACTGGAGGTGGAGACGGAGATCACCATCCATGCGCTTGCGCCGCAAGATATCCTGTTGCTTTGCACCGATGGGTTGACAAAGATGCTGCCTGATCGGGTCATCCGCGACATCTTATCTCAGCCGGCCGCGGCGCCGCACCAGATGTGTCAGGCCTTGGTGAATGAAGCCAACGCGCGCGGCGGCGAGGACAACACCACCGTTGTGCTGGTGAGAAAGGAATTGACAAAATCACACCAAGAACGATAGCGTCCCTCCGATTCTCAGGGGAATTACGAAGCATGACCTTCCGTACGATCGCATTATTGTTTCTGCTCATGTGTGGTGCACCGAGTGTCTTACCTCCTGGGCTCGCCCACGCAGCCGAACCTTCACATCAGGGCTCTGATGCTCCAGACCTCACCGGGGAGTGGGAGATCCAGGAGGAAGATAAATCCTATACGGCGAGCCTGGATAAAAATGGAAATGGCCCCTACTCCTGGCAAGGCGGTCACATTACGACACTTGGGATTGCTGATCGCAAATGGAATGGAATGTGGCAACAGCCAGGTAATGACCGAGAAGGGGGCTTCGAGCTCCTGCTCTCGGAAGATGGAATGGAAGCCAAAGGGGTGTGGTGGTATATGCGCGTGGGAGATCGAAAGAATATTCCCGCCCGTCAATGGGGCGGCAGCTATGTGTGGAAACGCCTCGGCGCTGGTGCATCTACTCCAACACCCAACCCTTAGCGAACGTCGATATTACAATGGCTTTCTGGACCCTTCTCTGGTACGAATACAGCTGAAACGCCTACAGCCCACGCACCTATTATCGATTACCATATCGTCTTACATCTTCGGCATAGGCTGATAAAGAGGACCGACGATCCAATCTCCAGGAGGAACTATGCGAATCATCATGACATGCGTGCTCGTAACGGCTTTGGCTGCACCAGCGTTTGGTGCAGGGAACCACGATCACCATGCCGTTCCGACCTTGCAAGGTCAAACCACCACGGCGGTGACGGTCCAAGGAAATACGGTCACGTTAACCTTCGGTCCGATCGATTTGCCGGCTGCTCATGACGGCGACCTGGCTGCCAGTATGCCAAAACACCTTTTTGAGCTTCCCAAAGATATGTACCTGGTCGGCTACAAGTCGGCGGTCTTCACAAAAGAAGGGAAGCCACTCCCGCAAAACTATCTACATCATATCTTGATGCTCAACAACGATAAGGAAAGTGTCTCATGCCCTGGGGAGCCATTGTTTTTCGCCGGTGCTGGACTAGAAATGACCGAAGCGCGCTTCCCGAAAGGATACGGGGTGAAGTTGGAAAAGGGGAAGAAACTCATGTCGGTCGTCGCCTTTTACCATAAAGCTCCTCCCACCAAAGATGTGATGGCTACCTTCACCATGGAGATGGCTCCTGACGGAACTCCCATTAAAGAAATGGATGTCTATCAGGTCGGTGTGAACATCGTGTGCTACAGCAAATTCGGTGAACGCGGCAAGGACCAGACCGATGAAGGCATCGAAATTAAACCGGGTGTGCATGTGCTCTCTGCACCGATCAAGTTTCGAATGGATGGTTGCGTAAAGTTTGCCTATCCGCATGGTCACGACGAATTACTGTTAATTGCTCTCGAAGACAAAACCTTGAAGAGAACGCTGCTCCGCACCGTGCCCGATGTCGCACAAGATGGAAGATTTTTGGCCTTTCAGCCTCATCAGGTGTATCGAGATCCTCAAGGGTTCTCTGTTGATACGAACCACGACTATGAAATGACGATGGTATATCACCATCTGTTACACGTCTCGGACATCCAACATGGCATGGGAAATTATTTACTCTACATGACTCCCGGCTCGTGCCAACCTGAAGCACAGCCGGCAGCAAATTAGCTGCCGGCTGTGTGTAAAGGACGAGTACAATTTTGTACGCCTACGTAGAATACTGCGCTAACCCGCCAAACGACGATCGCCTAATTTCACAAGCACTACAATCACTTCAGATACCATACCTCCACCGCGTTAGGTCCAAAGTCTAATTGACTGCCATAGTCAGGTATGGCAGCTTACGTACCGAGGCCCCTCTACATTCACAATTGACGGGACAACCAGGTGGGCCCTACGACCCTAACCGAGCAGTGCTCTTTGGCACTGGCTCTAGGGCTTTCACCGACGTATCGATTGATCAACATGATTCCTGTCGCACACAACGGGATTTCAATTCTCCAAACCTGTCTCGTTGACAGCGTTCCGTCGGTTTGCGGTATCCATTCTTACATCTCCTCCAGTGTGATCATCCGCGCGTCTGCCCTGCTGACCTGCCGGGATGGTGCCGATGCCGCCTGACGCCATCACGGTTCTGCTCGTGAGTGAACAGGCCGAAGAGGTCAAACTCATCACAAAAAGCCTCCGTTCATTTTTCCCAGGCTGTCGCGTGGAGGTTGTTTACTCATCCGAAGAAGCGT
>JBDUAJ010000154.1:0-7546 GCA_040004695.1 Nitrospirales bacterium
CTAGAAAAAAGGTCTGATCTGATTGGTCTACATTTAATTTTAATACGGTGAGTATAGAGCCATGGGATTGAGAGGGCTTAAAGAGCCACATCTATGGATCGAGAGTGCTGCTCTGCTCCTATTGATGGCATCATGTAGCCCCCTTTACCCAATCGGCCATTCGTTAGACGAAAACGGCCGTCAATGCGATACGTATACAACGGCGAGCGATAAGGTTTATCAAACAACTTGCGACTACGGAAGCCACTTTCCTGCCTCGAAAAACTCGCCATCACGAATCGACAAGCTTTCAGGTGTGACAACTGACTAAAGAATGCATCGCTACACTTTTTCCACTGAAAATGGCTCAGAGCGATGGAAGTACCTTAATTGGGCCCCATTTGTTCTGGCTATGCGCTATGTCTTAAGGCTATCATCGTTCGGAAGGTCCACGAAGGCTATCTGGCTTTTGGTCGCCATCAGTGTTCTCAATTTCAGCGGCTGTACGGCCACCCCCGTTCATCCAAGAATTCCTCACGCATCATTCAAAGGTCCTCTGCTTCTTGTCCAAGATGCGGCTCTTAATTCTATTGTTATCTCTGGCTTTGCAGTGGACAAAACCGAGATGTCATATATTGAAGCTTCTCGCATTCGTATTCAGGGAACCAGGTGCAGCCCAGGAGGAGAAGCGGTAGGGATTTGGTTTGAAGAAAATGGCGATGAGATAAAGGTTTTCATCAGCACGGCGACTACTTTTTTCGGTATGCTTTGCCAGAGAGATTGGACACCCATGATCTGGACGAAATGAAGAAGACATTAGGTATGATATGACCGCAATTTCAGTGTTACGGGGTTTTATTCCAGTAATCTTTGTGAGTAGCGTCACGGCATGCATTATGGCTCCTGGTCAAGTTATTCATAATCGCGTGGTTCTGTTGACCACACCGCAGGAAGCCCGTCCAGCTGATTGTGACATTGCAATGTTAAGTGAAGCTCATGCGAGCTCAGCATATGAGAGGATCGCGCTTATCGATCTTCATATTGAAAGAACAGCGTTCGTAAGAACGAAGTAGGAAGAGGGGCTTTTGAGCCTTAAGGAAATAGCCTGCAGGTTAGGAGCTGATGCCCTTGCTGGAGTTCAGGTCTGGTCATTGACATTTAATCCTCGTGATGAAGCACACCTCTACCATCTACGGGGAATGGCAATAAAGTATCAAATCTATCAAGGGAAACCATAAAGAGATCACCTAAACCGCAATTGCCTACTTTGTTTGACCCCTCGGATAGGCCCTGCTAGAATGAGCGCCATTTTCGTATTGGACAAACAGCGGACCCTTCCCACATATGACCAGCATTCTCGTCCTACATGGACCGAACCTCAATCTCCTCGGGACGCGCGAACAGTCGATGTATGGATCGCTTTCTCTGAAGGAGATTAATGCGACTATCGAAGAGTTAGCGAGACAGGAAGGCGTTCGAGTGGACATCAGGCAGTCCAATCTGGAAGGGGAATTGGTCACGTGGATCCAAGAAGCGAAGAGTCGATTCGACGCCATCGTCATTAATCCAGCCAGCTACACGCATACCAGCATCGCAATACGCGATGCGATCGCTGCAGTGGCGATTCCAACCGTTGAGGTGCATCTCACCAATCTCTACAAGCGGGAATCTTTCAGGCATCGTTCCTACATCGCCGGGGTATCGGTCGGGCAGATCTCCGGCTTTGGTCCGACAGGGTACTTGCTTGGAATGAGGGCGGCCCTGAGCCATTTGAAGTCGGCCCGCTCGCAGGCACAGTAGTGTATGCTCGTGACAGAAGAAGGGAGACAGGTTTGTGATTTCGACCGCAGACTTTCGTAACGGATCCCGATTGCTCATTGATAGAGAGCCGTTTTATATCGTGGAATTTCAGCATGTGAAACCGGGAAAGGGCGGCGCCTTCGTCCGCACGAAACTGAAGAGCTATCGAACAGGGAACGTCCTCGACCGCACATTTCGGTCAGGCGAAAGGCTGGAAGAGCCGAATCTCGAAGAACGGGACATGCAGTTCTTATATGCCGCGGGTGATACGTATACCTTCATGGATACGGAGAGTTTTGAGCAATTCTCGTATGAAAAAAAACAGTTGGGCGTCAATGCCGACCTGTTGAAAGAAAATACGATCTCGAAGGTCCTCATCTATGAGCATCGGCCGCTGGCGGTGGAGCTGCCGATCTTCATTGAGCTGAAGGTCGTGGATGGAGAGCCGGGCGTTCGCGGAGATACGGCCTCGGGTGGCACGAAGCCGGTAGTCGTCGAGACGGGTGCCATGATTAAGGTGCCGTTATATCTTGAGATCGGCGAGGTGATCAAGATCGACACGCGGACTCGCGCGTATGTGGAGCGCGTACGGTGAAGAAGTCAAAGCGGTCAGCACGCGCCGAAGGGACCCGCCAGTCCTCGGTCGGGCGGCCCGCCGCATCCGAGCGTCCACGATCTCCAAAAGACGACAGTGGCCCGCTGGACGAGCACAGCCATTCCATTCAAAGCTTTATCAATCTTTTAAAGCAACATAACCTGGCCGAGCTGGAGTTCGAGCGTGAAGGCTTTCGCATACGACTGAAACGTGAGTCCGCTGCCGGAACGGCGCTTGTTACCAAATCGGACAGCATGACTGGCGGCACACCGCCGCAGACGGATATCCAGGCGGTCTCAGTCTCCGAACATGCGGCCGGGATGGTCACGATCACGTCGCCCATCGTCGGCACGTTCTATCGATCTCCTTCGCCCGATGCTGATCCCTATGTGGAAGAGGGAGACGTCGTGAAAAAGGGGCAGGTCTTGTGCATTGTGGAAGCCATGAAGTTGATGAACGAAATCGAATCTGAGCTGCATGGACGCGTCGTGAAGATTCTTGCCGAAAGCACAAAACCAGTAGAATACGGGCAACCGCTGTTCTTGGTCGACCCATCCCAGTCGTCTTGAGCAGGATGTTGAAAAAGGCGCTATCAGACCCGCCCTGTCCCAGGCGTGTTCAGACACGCCCCTTCCCGCGCTGCATTCTCGGATCGAAAAAATCCTCAACGTACCCCAAGGGAAAGAGCCGGTCTTGGCTGGTCTGGGACGGGCGGGTGAGATATCGGTACGCCTCCGGTGTTTTCTTGCCTGCGGCCTTGCTCGGGAAGGAGGGCGTCCTGGCGCGCTTGGGGCTGGCGGGTGTCATAGTCGACCTTTTTCAACATCCTGCTGTCTTTCATTGAAGGTCGCGTAGTGTTCAAGAAAATCCTCATTGCCAATCGCGGAGAAATCGCCCTTCGCGTCATTCGGGCCTGTAAAGAGCTCGGCATCTCCACCGTCGCGATCCATTCGGAAGTCGACGCCAATTCGCTGCATGTCCGGTTCGCCGACGAACACGTCTGTGTGGGGCCCGCAGAAGACGGGCTGAGCTATCGCAATATACCCAACGTGCTCAGTGCTGCGGAGGTGACGGGGGCCGAAGCGATTCATCCCGGCTACGGGTTCTTGGCCGAGAATGCGCACTTTGCCGAGGTCTGCGAATCCATCGGGGTCAAGTTCATCGGTCCCACGTCAGAGAATATTGCGGCGTTAGGAGATAAGGCGCGAGCGCGAGAGATCATGATGCGCCGCAACATCCCCGTGCTGCCTGGCAGTCCCGGTGAATTGCGCAGCGAGGTTGAGGCCATGGAGGCGGCGCGCAAAATTGGATTTCCTGTCATCATCAAAGCCACGGCGGGCGGCGGTGGGCGGGGGATGCGCGTCGTCAATAAAGAAGACGAACTGGTACGCGCCTTCCAAGCGGCGCAAACCGAAGCCAAGTCGACGTTTGGAAACGAAGCGGTGTATCTGGAGCGGTATTTTATCGAGCCCCGTCATATCGAAGTCCAGGTCTTAGCCGATGAGCGTGGACGGACGGTCTACCTTGGCGAGCGCGATTGCTCCATCCAACGTCGCTATCAAAAGTTGGTGGAGGAAACGCCGTCCCCGGCCGTCAACGAAAAGCTACGACGAGAAATGGGACGGGTCGCCGTTGAGGCGATCAAGGCGGTGCATTATCGCAATGCGGGCACCGTCGAGTTTCTGCTCGATAAGGACCAGAACTTCTTTTTTATGGAAGTGAACGCGCGCATTCAGGTCGAGCATCCCATCACGGAAATGATCACCGGCATCGATCTTATTAAGGAACAGATTAAAATTGCGGCAGGGATGCCGCTCGCGTTTCGCCAGCAGGACATCAAGCTCACCGGTCACAGCTTTGAGTGCCGCATCAATGCCGAAGACCCGGAGAAATTCACGCCCTGTCCCGGGCTGGTTACCCGCTACCATCCACCCGGGGGCATCGGCGTTCGCGTGGACTCTGTCATGGAATCGAACAGCATGGTCGTGCCCCACTATGATTCGATGATCGCCAAGGTCATCACGCACGGTCAGGACCGGGAAGAGGCCATGGCCAGAATGCGGCGGGCGTTGGATGAATTTACCATCGAAGGCATCAAGACGACGATCCCGCTGCACCGGCGAATCTTCGTGGACTCGGAATTCATCAAGGGCCGCGTCTCCACCACATTTCTGGACCGGCTTCTAGCCAATCACGCTCCTGCGAATAAATAACTCGTGTCCATTCCACCGAGTCGTAAGACCCTTCATGGCGTCTACATCATTATGGACCCTCACCTCGTGCGACGGCTCACGCTTGTCGAAGCGTTGAAGGAGGCCGCGGCAGGCGGGGCCAGACTCTTTCAATATCGAGATAAGACCGCGCCTGGGAGAGATCTCTATCATCAGGCAGAGCAATTGCGGCAGGCGGCTCATGATGTAGGGGCGACCTTCATTGTGAATGATCGGTGCGATGTGGCATTGGCCGTAGAGGCGGAGGGCGTGCATCTTGGACAGGGCGATCTGCCGCTGTCATTGGCGAAAGCCGTCATGGGTCCGAACCAGCTCATCGGTATCTCGACACATACTCCGGAGCAAGTGCGTGAGGCCACGGCGGGTGGGGCCGACTATGTGGGATTTGGTCCGATTTTTCCAACCGCGTCCAAAGCAGACCATGAGCCGGTTGTCGGAGTTGAAGGCCTTCGGGAAGCTCGGCTGTTGACGTCGCTACCGATGTTTGCCATTGGTGGAATTACGGTTGCCAGTGCGGAAGGCATCATGCACGCAGGGGCAGACGGGATTGCCGTCATGTCGGCTGTCTGGGCTGCGCCGGATATTGCCACCGCCGTGCATGTATTTATCGAGCGGATTGCACGAGCCACTCGGCCAATGAGTGGATAGCCGGGTCCTGGGTGATCCTTCCCACGCCTGCCATCCAATCTCGTTGGCACGCCGATTCGTAGGGGAGTGGTCCAAAGACCGGCACCCCACTTCGTTCTCGGATCAAGTTGACGGTCGATTCGGTTTGCTCATGATTAGGCGTCGGGAGCAGCTGATTCAGCAGAATGCCGACTACGGGAATCGTGCACTGTCGTAACGCCTCGATCGTCAAGAGCGCATGGTTGATGCCTCCCAACGCGGTACGCCCGACGACCAAAGCCGGCAAACGGAGGGAGGTGATCACATCCCGGACATCCATCTTCTCTGAGAGAGGCACCATGAGCCCGCCGACACTCTCCACCAAGACAAAATCCTGATCCTTCGCCAGGGTATGAAATGCCGAGGCAATGTGATCAATCTCAATCGTCACTCCGGCCGCACGCGCGGCGGCCAAAGGGGCGAGCGGCACAGAAAACCGGTAAGGGCTGACGAGATCGAGGGAAAGATCCGTCTCTATGGCTGTCCTGAGTCGCTCGGCATCTGAGTCGAATGGTTTTTCCTTCGAGCACCCCGTCTCGATCGGCTTCATCACCGCGACGCGAAGCCCGCGCTTCTTCAAGCAGAGCGCCAATGCAGCGGTGACGACTGTTTTCCCAACTCCCGTGTCGGTTCCTGTGATGAAACAGCCGTGGTTGTGTCGCAAAGAGAACTCCTGAATCATGACAGCCGGCTATCCAAATTCCAGACTTGTCCGGACATGCCTTCCGATGTTGCCAAATGATATACGGATTTGGCGACACTCTCGAGGGAAGGGGGCCGTCCTAACACATGATTCTTGAGTTCCGCCTCACGGGGCATGGCATCACTGGATAATTCTGTCTGGTGCCACCCTGGCAACACGGCGTTCACTCGAATATTATACCGGCCCCACTCCAGCGCCGCGGCTTTGACGAGCCCCAGCAATCCGGCTTTGGAGGCGGCGTAAGCTGATTGACCGACATCGCCATGCAGACCTGCATAGGAGCTGACGACTACGATCGAACCGTCGTCTTGCTCGAGCATCTGCCTGCCGGCTGATTGAAGACAATGAAACGTCCCGGTGAGATTAGTGGCGAGGATATCTCCCCATTCCTCTGAAGTGACGCGCAAGAGAAGGTGACTGGTTGAAACCCCGGCATTGCATATCATGACATCGAGTTGACCATAGGTTGCGACCACGTTCTTGATCATCACCTCGACCTGGGCGGGATCCCGGATGTCCGCTTGATACGTCATCGCTTCGCCGCCGTTGTGAGCCATGAGCGCCACCGTATGCTCAGCTTCCGCCTTGCGTTCACGATAGTGGACACCGACCCGCCAGCCGGCACGCGCGAATGCGAAGCATAAGGCCCGACCGATGCCGCGCGATCCTCCGGTGATGAGCACAGTACGTAATCTACTGTTCTGTCCCAAGTCGGTTATCATTCAGATCTTGTGTCAGCCTGGACCGTAATACGTGGCGATATTATCGAGAATCGACGAAGACAAGGCAACGAGATCTTCTCCGACTCTTGCTGGTAGTCAAGACGTTGTGTTATGCGTAGAAGCAACCGTGGAGGAGATGTATGCAGTGTCCGGTCAGCCGTAGCGCGTTCGCTCACATCGCTTCTCTGACTGTCTGGGCTCTCGTCATGGTTGTCGCGACGAATGTCTGGGCCCTTGATCCTCCTGCCAGTCACGAAAAGGAGCACATTGCCAACGCGGAGGATTATTTTCCCGATACACAAGGCATGCAATGGCGGTATCGTGGCGAAGCGATGGAAGGTCCCCTTCAAACGATCGCGCGAAATGGCTTTGTGAATGTGTCCACGGTCAAAGGAACGGACAAGATTAAAGGCGTGAGCGTCAAAGTCTTTCATGATACCAATCCCGGAAATCATGGTCCTTCAGACAGTTATTACCGGAAGGATCCCGCTGGCATTGTCTACTACGGCTCCGACCCTGGTACGCCGCTGGAGAAACAACTGATTCCCTATCAAATTGTTCGATTCCCTATCGACATTCCCTCCTCCTTTCAGCAGTTCAATCGTAAGGGACTAGATTTCGGCAGTGACCTCGATGGCGACGAACAGAACGAGCAGGCCGATATGGAAGCGGTGGTCACGGTGATGGGTAAAGAGTCGGTGACCGTTCCGGCCGGCACCTATCCGGATGCGGTTCGTGTGGAGGCACGCATGACGATGCGGATTACGTTGTCCGGTAATCGCCGATCAGCGGTGGGGTCGGATGTGATGACGGCGTGGTTTGCGAAAGGGGTCGGGTTGATCAAGTATGT
>JBDUAJ010000155.1:0-7528 GCA_040004695.1 Nitrospirales bacterium
GCTGTCTGTTCATACGATCCCTCCTTCGTGGCTATGCGAGAGCCCGATAGGCCCCTGTCTTTGGTTTATTCTACGTCGCCATCGCCCGTTGCGCCCGGATTTTCCATGAACTGCCTGTCACCTATTTGGAGGTCAACCGGAAGTCCTGCGACGTACGAATATTGTGAAAACGGGTGCGCTGAGAGGCTGATCACACAGCGGACACGAACAGGATACGGCTGTCAGTTTCGTCCTTGACGGTGATCCCTGTTGCCCTGCCATAGACGGCGGCGACGACGCCTGAGGAGAAGGAGTAGAACCGACTATCCTGTGCTTATCGAAACATGCTCGGATGAACCTCCATCTGGATCAAGCTGACTCTATCGGCCGAGATACCCGCCAGCCGGGCATGTTCTAAGAGCACGTCCGGATTCGGCGCTTCATATTCACAATACGTCTTACCTTCCGATTCTGAAATATAACTCTTGATCCACACCACGCCCGGAAGGCCCTCTGCGATCTTAATGGATCGTTTTGCAAGCTGGTCCATCTCTGCAGGGGACATCTTCGGGAGCGTTCGCTCAATCATGTAACGCGGCATGATAATCCTCCTCTAGCGGAAACGATTATGTGTTGGCCTGAAGCCGGTTTCTCACTTCCGCACAGGCCGTCAGCAATTCCGTGTCATAGCACTCCTCCCCAATGCGCGATGCTTGTTGCAGATAGTGCTGGGCCTGGCAGGACGTCTCATCAGCCGCATAGGTCCACGCGATATGGTGCAGCATCCATCCCTCACCTGCTCGGTCTTGCAGTCGGCGGCGGATCTCCAGTGATTCCCGGTAATGGGAGCGAGCCTGCGCATACTGTTCCATGGCCGCATGGACATCCCCGATGGCGGCCAAGCCGTGACCCTCGGAGAGGAACTGTTGAATGCCATGATTGAGCGCCACCGCTTCATGGAGATGCGCTAAGGCGTCTTCATATTGACCCAAGCAACGGAGCGTGACTCCGAGACTATTGAGGATGGTGCCGATCTTGGCGCTGGCGTCAAGCTCTCGATACACCTTCAGCGCCTGCTCATACCGCATATACGCGCTGGCGTAGGCGCCTCAGCCCCATTCCAGAATGCCGACCGTGTTTAAGAGGTGTCCCTGCGTATGGCGATCGCCCAGCCGGTCGGCCAGTTCCAGTGCGTCCTCAAAGTAAGGCAGCGCCTCGGCCGGCTCATTTCGCTGCAGCCGAACCACACGTCCCATCTGCTGCAAGGCTTCCAGTTCACCTCGAAGATCACCCATTTGTTTCTTGAGCTTTCTCACGTCGATCCACGCCGCCACCGCTTGCCCATAGTCCTTGTTCACACGTTCGTAAGTCATTGCGGCGATGCTTAGAGACACGGCTTGATTTTTCAGATCCCCCAATTCAGCACAGACCGCGATGCTTTCTACCATGCAGGACAATGCCTCCTGATGTCTCTCGAGGACCAGTAGAAGATCACTCAGCGCCCGGAGTCCATTTGATAATCCCTGTCCATACTTCATGTGACGCGAAATATCGACGGCCTCATGGTACAGACGAAGACACTCGTCCGTGTTCCCCTGCTGCCATCGAATACTGGCGATGCAACTGAGCACGAGCGTTTGATTGATCAACAGGCGATGCTCGACGCACACCTGCAAAGACTCTTGATAGAACGTCAAAGCTTGGTCGAAGGCGCCCGATCTGCTGTGGACATTGGCAATGTTGTACAGGATGGTCATTCTATTAAAAAGATCACGCTGCGCTTCTTCCAATTCAAGCGCTTCCTGCAAATATGCTAACGCCCCATCATGGTCGCCGTGGTTCTGCAAGACCGCGGCGAGGTTCGTCAGATCATGAGAGATCGCTTTACGATCTCCGCGGACCCGATCGATGTCCAGGGCCATTTCATTACAAGCCACCGCCTCTTCATTGCAGCCTTGATGCCATCGAAGAAAGCTTAAGCTGCGCAGCGCATTGCTTTCGCCCGCTTTGTCCCCCAACTGTTGCCGCAGCGTGATGGCCTCCTCCAGTGCGGTGCCGGCCTCCTCAAACCGACCGACCTGCGTATAGAGATCTCCTTGACGGAGGTAGACGGCGGCTAATCGAGCAGGCTGTTCCTTCTCTTTGAGGAGGGATAACATCTGCTCAATCACGCCGTGTTGTCGCTCTCGCCAGCCGAGGGTGTCGTAGAGTCGCTCCTTTTGCAGGAGGCAATCGATCAGCGTCTCTTCTCGTCCAGCCTCTTCCGGAAGATACAAGAGACATTGTTCCACGTCTTCGAGTACCTTGACGGCTTCCTCAAATTGGCTGAGCTTCTGTGCCTTCTCGGCTGCGAAACGCCCGTACTGCACCGCCTTCTCCCAGCTTTCAGCCAGACGATAGTGGTGATACAAGACGTTCACCTGTTCGGCAATACGGTCTCCACACAGCTCTTCAATCGAGTGCCCGACCAGGAGGTGCAACTGACGCCGCCGTGTGAGCAACAGTGTGTCATAGGTGACCTCTTGGGTCAGGACGTGTTTGAAGATGTATTCCGTACCCGGTGCATCGCTGACCGTTGAGATCATTTCCATCGAGCGTAATGTGGCAATTACATCCGCCAGCGCCGTTCTGCCGTGATAGAGCCGTTCGAGAATACGCTGTTCAAACACCCGCCCTATGACCGACGCCAAATGCAGAGTCTCTTTGAGATCCGCACTCAACCGATCGAGTCGGGAACGGATGATGGCCTGCACGGTGTGAGGCAGCGCGATTTCTTTCAATGATCGCGTCAAGACGGCGTGGCCGTCCCGGATCAGCACGGCTCCCTCTTCAAAC
Organism: Nitrospirales bacterium; assembly: GCA_040004695.1. GTDB lineage: Bacteria > Nitrospirota > Nitrospiria > Nitrospirales > Nitrospiraceae > JAICXS01. The sequence goes on from JBDUAJ010000155.1 coordinate 2,815, forward strand.
AACGCATGACAGGCCTCTTCGATAAAAAGCGGATTGCCTCCCGTGCGTTCGTAGAGCAGCGTCTTCACGTCACTCGGTATGGAAGCGGCCTTCCAAACCGATTTGGCGATGTCTTCCGTATGAGGAGAATCGAGTGGTGGCACCCGCATCGGAGTGTAGTGAGGCGCGTCCGACCAGTCGATCGAACACTCTGAACGATAGGTGATCCCAACGAGTAAAGAGTGCCCACCCATGAGCGTGAGTAAGTGCTGTATCACGGCCTCCGACGCCTCATCGTGCCAATGCCAGTCTTCCAAAAACAGGAGCGTCGGCTGTCGCTCTGCTTTCGCCATGATGAGCCCCGTGAGAGCTTCCTGCATGGCGTGCCTTAGTTCAGGGCCTTGCATATGGGCGATCATCGGATCTGTCCGGATCGATAACAGATGAAGATAAAACGGCAGATAGGCTTTTAAGGAAGGCCCAAGGGCTGTCAGCGTCGCGACAGCCGTGTCCAACACCTCCTCGCGGCTACGCCCTTCCACCACGTTCAGCTCTCGACGAAGGGTATCGAGGAAAGGCAGGTAGGATGTCGTGCTCCCGTGCGCGTGACACGTCCCCTGTAAGACACTCACATGCTCTCGATCAAGACTCGAGATGAATTCATGGAGCAATCGACTCTTGCCGACACCGGCCTCTCCCATCACCGTGATGAATTGCCCTTCTCCCCGAATGGTTCGTTGCAGGCAACCATGGAGCACGGCTAATTCATCCTGCCGTCCCGTATAGCGCGTGAATCCTCTTCGTGCCGATGCCTCAAATCGTGAACGTACAGGTAATGGCCTCAAGGCTCGATACGGCCTGAGCAGTTCCGCTTTGCCCTTCACTCGTACTGCCGGTAATTCTTCCGTTTCGAAGTACGGCGCAATGAGCCGGTGCGTCTGTGGGCTCACAAGAATTTCATTGGGCTCCGCCTCCGTTTTCAGCCGAACGCCCCGTAATAACCGTTTCCCCCGTGATCCCATACAAACCATCACGGGTATCACGCGAATTGGTCACGATTAATCCCGTATGGATCCCCGTGTGCATTCTCAGTGGCTGTCCAATACGCGCGTCCACTTCAGGGCTCATCGCTCGAACGACCGCGTGTAACTCCAAGGCGGTCCGCACCGCTCGAAGCGGATCGTCTTCGTGGGCCGCACAAATGCCAAACAGCGCCAGGACCTCATCGCCGACAAACTGGTTGACGATGCCCTCATGGCTCTCCACAATCCGCACCGCGTGATTTTTGATGCGGCGCATAATGGCTTCGACCTCTTCCGGATCCAGATGCTCGTTCATCGCGGTATACCCGGACAGGTCCGAGAACAACACGGTGGCTTGCCGGCGTTCGCCCACCACCATGTCGGCGTAGGATGCTGGTGCGGCGGAATCAGTGGGGACTGCCACGACCGCCCTGGCTGTAGAGACGTCGCGACCACAGTTCAGGCAGAACTTCGCTGTAAGGGGCAAGACTTCTTGGCAGGTTGGACAGATAATCTCCGGACTGTGCGGTGATGTGAACAGATCCACGAGTCCTTAATCAGGAAGGAGAATGACGCGGCTACCTCATGTCTTCGAATGACATGGCCTGAACACTTCGTTTAAGACTGACGGTGAGTCTCACTTCTGTACGCGTGTTGGATCGACAGGAAAATGTAAATAGAATGAGGTCCCTTGACCTTCCTCGCTAGTGACTGAGATCTTTCCTTTATGTGCATCCATCACGTCTTTCACGATCTTCGTCCCCAGGCCGCTTCCCCCGGGCTTTCGACTATAGCCATACGGCGTGAACAACCGGTCACGGACATCGGCCGACATGCCTCGTCCCGTATCGCTGACAGTCACGACAACCGTGTCGGCCGCACTATCCGTGGCGCCATGGACACGTATGAATCCACCTTTCGGCACTTCCCGTATCGCATTGTGAATGAGATTGTAGAAGGCGCTGTAGAGCCGGCGCTCATCAGCAATGATGACCGGCAAGACGTCAAGGCCCTGCGCTTCATAGACAATGTTCTTCTCCTTCATCAGGATCTCGAGCGTTTGCACGACGTCTGCCGCCGCGCTCCCGAGTCGACAGGGACCAAATTGAGGAGGCGTGGCCAGTCCTTTGACGCAGTCCGCGATCTCTTTGACCCGGTCGTGAATACGCTCGGTCGTTTTCGCGATCATGGACATGATTTCGTCACAGAACACCTCGCTGGCGTCCATCTTGGCGACGTGTGAAGTCGCCTCCGGGTGAAAGATCTGCCTGAGTTCATCTTTGAGAAGCTCTGTGCCGGAAAGAATCGGCTGAAGCAAATTCTTCAGGTCATGGCTGATGCTGCCCAGCAATCGAACCACTTCAGCCATTTTCGCTTCCTCCAACAATCGGGTGCGTTGAATCGCTAAGGCGGCAAAGGCCGAAATGATGGTAAGAAAATGGAGATCGTGTTCGTCGAGCACGCCATGCCGCTTATTCAACACACTCAACACACCGATTGGCTGGCCCTTCCATCGTTTGAGCGGCAGAGTAATCATATCGCGCGTTCGTGAGCCAATGAGCGCATCGATGTCGCCACAGTGTTGCTCGCTCTTTTTGACGTCCGGAAGCACGGCCGGCTTCCCCGACTGAAAAACCGCTCCGGCAATGCCCTGATCAGCACGAATGGCCATGCCGGATGGGACGGGATCCTCCCCGATGGAGTAGTGGAAGACTAAATGTTGCAAGTCGTCATCGGCGAGAAGAATTGAGCCTGATTCTGCATCCACCTCGTCGAGGGCGTTACGGAGCGCCGTTTCAATGACTTCATCCAAATCGACCGAATCAAAGAGGGCTTCGCTAATCCGACGAACGATCGCGAGGTCACGATTTAATTGCAGCACGTGCGTATCCACCTGACGGCGGCCGGATATGCGTCTCTCAACTTGTCCTGTAGTCATAAGGGAATAACCAGATCGGAGACTGGATTATTTCACTTGTAGAACGCCCCATGAGAACAGACACGTTCTCATGCTAAAAGTGAGCAACTCCCGTGCCTGCGAGTCGTTGCGTGAATGGACCGCTTAACTATTTGAACAGGATAATTATTCTTCTCTGAGAGAAGATACGCAACAGGGCCTGACGTACTGAATACGTATCCAATCGCATACCTGTGTTATGATTTCCGATACAAAGATGAAAACTGTTTTAATCGCAGATGACGAAGACGATATACGAAGCATCTTCCGCATGCGGTTGGAGCAATTGCCATGTCGTATTGTCGAAGCACGGACCGGCACGGAGGCGCTAGAGATCGCGCGGCAGGAGCATCCGGATTTGATCCTGCTCGACTGGTTCATGCCAAGAATCAGTGGCCTGGAGATTCTCAAGGCGTTGCGAGCTGATCCTGCCTTAGCCTCCTTGCCTGTCATCCTTATTTCGGGAGAGGATCAGGTCGCCGCTCAATCGGCAGGACTTGGCGTGCATGCCTATTTTGTGAAACCGTTCAGCACTCAGGATGTTTTGAAAGCTATTAAAGAGGTGCTGTTGGATGGAAAGGATCATTGGACGGACTCGAGTACTCCTCGCTGAACGGCCTCGCCCTAAAACATAGACGACTCCCCGGCCGAACAGCCGGCGGATTACGTGACTTCTCACAAATCCCTTACAATATTCAACTGAGATATGTAAATCGAAGCCTAAGTACGGCCGAGTGTATAACCCATTAGCCTTGCGTCGTGGTTCATCGTGCCCTTTGAAGGTTGATTTCCCTGAGTCAAGGCCTCAGCTCTACTGACAGATGTTGCTTCCCGTTCGTTGTATTGTTGTTCTAGTGGCGCGCGTAACGAGAAAAACAACTACGGAGGCATTCATGACAATCACGGGAAAATTTGCCGGGGGCCTGTTATCGCTGATCGGCTTGATCGCATTCAGTATTCCAACGTTGGCTGCCGAAGGTGGCAGTTCCGCGAGTGGCAGCGGCGGTAAACAGCCAGATACCCAAACATTCCAGCAGCAGCGCTCCGATAAAACGCAGCAAGGTCAGGAGCTCATTAACAAACAACCTATGACATCACAGGAAGCGGAGACTCAGGAGGGTAAGAAGTCCACCAATATGGGGGCTGATCTGACAGGCGGACGTGACAGTCACCTCGGACCGCATGATGCGCAAGAGAGCCAGATGCAACGGAAGGACAAGAAAGGCGGCGGCGGCAGTGGCCGATGAAGCGCGGGGGGACGACAGGTGTATAGATTAGCTTTTTTTGTCGGACTATTTGGGGGACTGGCCCTTCTTATGCGTGGGCGAGCGATATCCCAGGAAGGCGCTCGCAAGGCGCAGAGTATGCTTCAAATCTGACTCTCATCGGAGGGAGCGTCCTTACCGGGGGCATGGAGGCGTGCCATGCATATCGTGCGGGCTCTGCCATCCAGAAAGAGAGGCCCGGCCTGCTTTCCATTTTCTCTATCTCCTCCCTCTCGAATGGAGCAGCCTGACTGTCCTTCACTGAGCGCATGGAGCGCGCACATTCTGCTCGGGATGGGCCGCGTCTTGGCGCGGCTGGGTGGGCGGGTGATATAGCCTCGACCTGCGATCAAGAAAGACAGTCAGGCTGCTCCTTCCTCTTTCTTCCATTCTCTCTTCATAGGGAGTAGGCCGACTGCTTTTCACTGAGCGCATGGGGCGCGAACATTCTGCTCGGAGAAGGGCCGCGTCTTGGCGCGGCTGGGGTGGGC
>JBDUAJ010000156.1:0-7503 GCA_040004695.1 Nitrospirales bacterium
CGCAGAACGTGTGCTCCCTTATTATGAGCGGCGGATTAAGCCGCATGTTCTGGCCGGGGAGACGATTATGATTGCCGCCCATGGAAACAGCTTGCGCGCCTTAGTCATGCACTTGGACCAGCTCTCCAAAGAGCAGGTCTTGGAACTGAATATTCCGACCGGCGCGCCGTTGGTGTATCGCATTGGAGAAGGCGGCAAGGTCCTCGACCATCGAGACCTCTGACCCGGCGTTACGAATGGGTCAGGTCAAGACTCGCGATGAGTTCGCCGAAGGCATCGACGGCAATCACATCGAGAAACAGTGCCAGGAGTTTCTGACGGTCACCTGCTTCAATTACGCCGGAAAATTCTAAGGACCCCGCTGATTCGCCGAAGACGGCGATCGGCGATCCTCCCTCTTGCACGATTTGATCGTACCCCACGCGCCGCTTCTGCGCCTCGTCAAAAGCGGCGGCATGGTCACGCCCCTGCATGTCGAAGTCCTTCCAGCCACGCGCAATACACTGCGCTAATTCACTTGAGACGCGTTCGGCTTCGCCGGCTCACAGACTGGCTTGTAAGGCGGTATGGATCCAGTAGAGGTTCAGCGACAAGACTTCCTCGGTAATGTGTCGGGCTTGCTCGGGAGTGACCTCGAGGGCGTACTCGCGCAACAGGTCGAGTGACATGGCGCATGGCATGGCGGCGTACAAGGATTCAGCGGCTTCACGAGGCGTGTGAGCCATCGACCATCCAGAAATAAGAGTGTTGTCTCAGAGTTGTGTGCTGGACAGAATAACTGAATGTGGAGGGAGGAACAATGGCGGCGAAATGTTTCGGAGTAATCATCTTGTTGCGTGGAATGCGCTATGGTACAGTGCGCCCCCAATTGCAGCTTAAGGAGGATACAGATGAACGTTACGCGGCGAGCGGCCCGACTCACGGCTGTCCTCGTCATTGCATGGGTCAGTGCGGTGACGTCGGTCCTGCAGGCACAGGAGACCCAAAATCGATGGGGCTTTGGAACTGATCTTGGATTCACGAGTGGTACGGTCAACGGTACGGTCTTCACATTGGGCTTTCACGCCGATTATTACGTGGATCGAGCGTTTTCGGTCGGTCCGATGCTCGTTGTCCACGTCCGACTTCCACTGACATCCGCACCTCCTTTTCCTGGACACGCCATTAACCTTTTACCTGACTGAATTACTCAGGTGAAAGTCCTAGCGTGCAGTGTGCCATGTTAGGGGAGTTCTGCCGTGCGAAACTTCTTTGCCGTCGCTATTCTCGTAGCCTGTGTGCGGTTATGGTTAGCGCTGAATGCCGCGCCGCTAGGACTGTCCGTGTCAGAAGCCCACGAACAAGACGTCAATAGACACGTCAAGGGGGTCGAAGAGCCTTGGCTGAATGCTGTTGAAGGGATCATGAATGGCTCGCCCGGATGGCCTCACGATCCGGAACGGCAATTTTTCGATCGGATCGTCGCGGAAGCGCGACGGCAGGATTATGAGGCGGCCGCCGCGGGGTTTAAATTATTTTTGGAATTGCATCCCACATCACCTCTTTCGGCGCAAGCCGACTATTGGTTAGGCGAGTGCGAATATCAATTGGGACATTATCAGGACGCAATTCACGCCCTCGACCGCGCGCTGTCTCGCACGCCGTTCGATCCACAGCTGGCGGCCGCCTCCTTTTTGCGAATGGGCAGCAGTTACGCCAAGCTCGGCCAAGTTCAGCGTTTCCGACGTCTTTTGGAGCTTCTTGTCGTGCAATTTCCGACGACAGAAGAGGCCAGGGAGGCCCGTCACACACTACTTGTGCCGTAAACGGTCCCTCGCCAAAACGCACTCACACTAAGGGCGATCTTGAATTGACGGGTTCACCAGCTCAGCAGATACTTCTATCTTTTTTCAATCGTCCAATTGCCTCAAAGGAGAGTGCTATGAAAAACGTAGCAGCGTTGATGCTCCTCTGTGTGCCTATGGTCGCTGGATGTGTCAGTAAGTCCACGCACCTCGATACCCTTGCCCAACTTGAGGACGCCCGTAAGGTCGGTCTCAAGAACTCAGATGCGCTTGAAACATATAAAAAGCAGGCGGCGGCTGACGCGGAGTCCCAGAAACGGCGGCTCACTCAGCAGATCAACGGCCTCAGTCAGGATAAAACGCGCCTTGCCGACGAGCTGAACAGGACGCAGCAGGCGCTTGCCCGCGAGAAGCAAGACCGAGAGTCGGTGCAGCGCGAGATGGGAAGCGAACGCGATCGTCAGCAGAACATGGCAAAGCAACTTGAGCAGGCGCAGGATGAACATCAGCGGTTGGGTCACACCAATGCCCAATTGGATCAAGAGCGCAATCGGTTGAAGACTGCCGCCGATGCGTTACAAGCCCAAGTGGATGATTTGGGGCGGCAGATGGATTCCGCCAAGTCCGACTTGGCGAATGCCGACGCCCGCCAGACGACCGTTCAAAAGGACAAGAACCAGCTCGCTGCCGATCTGGAGGGTACTCGTCATCAGGCGAAGGAAGAGCTGGCCCGTTTGCAGAAACGTAATGGCGATCTGGAATCACAGTTCACCAAGCAGCTCTCTGACCGCGACCAGGAAATTGATCGCCTGAAACAGGCGGCCGCGGATCGTGACGCCCTGAAGGGACAAGTGGCCTCACTCTCAAAGGACATCGACCACCATCGACAGCGGGCCGCGACGGTCAGCGGTAACCTCGAAGCGCTGGAAGCGGAGGCAGAGCGTCTGAGGCAAGAACGCGATCGCTTAGCGGCCGATCTTCAGCAACATCAAAATTTGCTGAAGGCCGCGGAGCCGAAGCTCGCCAGTCTGAACTCGACGGTGTCCGAGCGCGATCAGGAAGTGGATCGGCTTCGTCGAGATCAAGACAGGCTCCAAGATGTCCTGAAACAGGAGCAGGAGCGGCTCAAACATGAAGCTGCCGAAAAACAGCGGCTTGAACAGGAACGGGCCGCGAAGGAAGCCGAGATCCAGCAACTGACGAAAACTCATGAGGATCTCACCAAGTCTTTGAAGGACGACATCGAGAAGGGCAACATCACCATCAAACAAGTGCGCGATCAGCTCACTATCAATATGGTCGATCGCGTCCTGTTCGACTCGGGCAAGGCCGACATCAAACCGGCTGGACTGAAAGTGCTGAAACAGGTCGGCGACGTGCTCAAGCAGGTCGCGGATAAGCAGATTCGCATTGAAGGCCACACCGATAACGTGCCGATCGGACCGAAGATCAAAGATCGCTTTCCAACCAACTGGGAATTGTCCACCGCGCGCGCCACGAGTGTCATCCGGTACCTCATCGAGGACAGCGGTGTGAATCGGACAGCCATTTCCGCAGGGGGCTATGCAGACACGCGGCCGGGCGCGAGCAATGACTCCGAAGAAGGCCGCGCGTCAAATAGACGGATCGAGATTGTGCTCTATCCTAAGGATCTCGGCACCATCGTCAACCAGATTAATCAATGATATTTCATGGCGTCCCTTCGCGTGCCTCAGACGGCTGCCAGAATGTAGGAGTCCTTGCTCAGATGAAGAACGCTCTGTTACACTCGACCCGTCGCGATTTTGTCAGCCGCGCAAAGGAGGACACACCATGGGAGAAGCGAGTGCAGAGCCAGAAGTTGCCGCGAGGGCCGTTGAAGATCTGACCAAGATGGATGTGGATCCGGCAAAAGGAGAACGACTCTACAAGGCGGCGCTCATCCAATCGAACAAGGGGTCTGTCTACCGTCAACTGGCTAAGACCTTGAGTACGGGCAAGCTGGATCTCGTTCGCTATGGGTGCACGCTCGACGACGAGGGGAATCCTACCACCAAGTGGAGCATCCAACGCATTCTGGAGCAGAAACCTGAGCGGTTCGACAAAGAAATCGAGACCATTAAGAAGACAATCCAGGACAGCGGCGAAGAAGTGCAGGGCGTATGGGTGCATGATTTAACGAGCGTGACAGATCTTGCCGCTCAAGGAAGCAGCCTGGAGGCATGGACGAAAAAGATGGCGAGTGAACTTCGAAAACAACCTTCCTGAGACGGTTCAAAACCGAATCGACTGAACCCCGCTGTTCAGTTGGGCTGTAGTTCCCTCGGCTGGTGCGTTCTTCGCCTCATCAACCGAAAAGGTCAATCGCCCATGCGCTAGCCGGAGCGCTGCTTCAACATCGGCGGGGGTGGATGATCGGGCAATCATAAACCCCAAGTAACGAGTTCCCTCCGGAAGCGGAATCAGTTCCTCACCCAACTCGGCCGTAATCGTCACGTCCTCGATGCCGGGAACTGCGCGCGCGTCCTCCTGTCCACGGACATCCCGGAGCACACCGCCTCGTGGGATCGGCAGCATCATGACGCCCGCCGCACCGACTTCGCGATCCACTGACGGCAGATCCATCCGGAGGGCATGTCGTAAGATCAACTCCTCTAAGCCGAAATCAGCCGCGAAGCGGAGGGTGCTTGAACATCGGCCGCCGATCGAGCGCGCCGCCATCTCAATGATCCATGGTCCCTTATCGTTGACGCGTAGTTCACCATGAATCGGGCCTTCTCGTAGTCCCAGTGCGGAAGCGGCTTGTTCTGCGCACGCGGCAATCCTGGCCTGAACCGTGTGTGAGAGACGGGAGGGGGTCACGTAGATGGTTTCTTCAAAGAAGGGTCCGTCGAGCGGATCCGGCTTATCGAAGAGAGCCAGCACGCGAAGCGATCCAGCCGTCAGAAGGCCCTCTAAGGCCACTTCCTGCCCAGGTACGAAATCTTCCACCATAAGTTGGCGTCCCGCTTCACTGGTCTTGGGCGATCCCAATCGGTGAAGGAGCGATGTCACGCGCTGGAATGCCGAGGCAAACTCGATAGGATTGTTCGCCCGGATCACCCCACAACTTGCCGAGAGCGCCAGTGGTTTGAGCACGCAGGGATAGGAGACCTGCTCAGCACGGGCTACAGGATCATCGGAGATGGAAAACCGGACGAAACGCGGCACCGGCACGCCATGCGCGTGCAGGAGCTCCCGCATCCGGTACTTGTTGCGAGCGGCTGACACCGAGTCAACGGAGTTGTGTGGAAGCTTCAATGCTGCCGCCACGTGTGCTGCTAACACGGCCGTCGTGTCATCCACGCCCAGGACGGCATGGATCGGATGGGTATGGGCGTACTCGACCACGGCATCCACTGAACGCTCAGGCTCACTAAAATTCAGTGAGAGCCAATCGTATTCGGGGCGATCGATGAGGACAGCAGTTCTCTCCAGGCCCAATATGATGTCGAGGCTCAGCTTGCGGGCGCCTTCAAGAAACGCCTCGGCTCGGTAGGTTGTCGAGGGCAGTAGGAGAAGAATCCGCGGCATGGAAATCACTAATCATAGAGAAACTAAATTCTCGCTGAACTTCAAGGCTGCTCAAAAAACCTGATAATTACACCCGCCCACCCCATGCGCGCCAAGACGCGCCCTCCCGAGCAAGGCCGCAGGGAAGAAAAAACCGCAGGCGTAGACCTTTTCACCCACCCACCCCGCACCTGCCAAGACAGGCGCTGTTCCCGAGTGATGCGCTCCTTCCCGCTGGAGTACGTCGAGGAGCTTTTCGATCCGAGAACGCCGCTGGAGGGCTTTTCAGCAGCCTTACGAGCGTGCTGCCCGGGCCTGGTGAAACTGGTACAGCTGGCGGTTTGCCTCAACAATAGTTGAGAGCTTATTCACGACCTCAGGAACGCTGGCGCCGGGAATCGCATAGTAACCCTCGTCATCTCCGAGGCCCGTATAGACGCGATTGCCAATGCAGCCGAAACTGGCGGTGGCCAGACCGGATTGCAGTGACTCCGGAAGGATCGCGCAGGTCGGCCGTCCCATCGTCGCGCCGCCGCGAGCTATCCCGGCGGCTTGTGCCGCTTCGGCCACCAGCATGAGTTGCTTGGCTGTCCCTCGGATTAATACGACATCGGGTTCAAATGAAGCCTCTGCCAACCGGGCATAGAGTGCCACACGGAACGGGCTTTGCCGCCGTGGGATCGTCGGAATCTCTTCCATTTTGATGTACCGCATCTGGACCATCGTCTGCACGAGACCGTTCAGCTCTTGCGCGACATCGGCGGGAAGATCGACTCCATGCGTATGGGCGCCGACCGGGCACGTATAGTGATCCGAGGCTTCTGTGTAAAACACGCGTCCTTCTGCCGCGAGGAGCCAGTATCCGCAGCCAGCCGGGGCCGGTGACTCGATGCGTTGCATGTTCGCCGGCGCGGACTCGCGAAATGCGATCGCGACTGGAGGCAATCGCAGCCCCAAGAGTGCTTGCAATGCCGTGCCTGATGTCGTGAGGCTCATCTCGTTCTTTCTCCTTAATAACCCAAGCACCTGACCACGTGTTCGATTAGAAGTGCGGACAGGATCAGATTCATTGTGAATGATTCGGCTGAAGCGCCACAAATTGCTCTTTCGTCGGCTCCGCACAACAAAACCAAGACTCGCTCATCCGAGGCGGGCGGCTCTGGCGCGCGCGCCTGGACCGCTGAATGGCGGGCACTGCTCGCCCGGCCTTTCTATACGTCATGGCTCGCAGGCGATAAAACGTCTCAATAGGATCCTCCTCTGCTTTGGCCGCGTCTTCGACCGCCGAGCTGATGTCCTGGTGCAATTCGTCCATGCGGGGATCAGGGTGCGTCCAGGGATACTGGAAGCCCCCTTGGTCCAACGGACCCACGAACTTTTCAATGGACCCATACTGTGCCGGCTGATTGAGCAAGGCTGAGCCAGGCGGAATCAGGAGGCGGATGGCATACTGCACCGGATCGATGGCATCGATCAGATCATTGGTCTCTACAATGTCGAACATGGTCAGATAATCATCGAGCATCGTCCATGGGGTAAAGGCGACCAATGATGGGCGGAGGGTCATCCCTGAGCCACGCAGAATGTCCAGCGCGCTGACGACATCGGCCCCGGTGTGCCCCTTTTTGAGATAGGCAAGCACGGTGTCGCTAAAGGATTCCACCGCAGAGATGACAAAGAGACAGCCGAATGCGGCCAGTTCCGGAAAAATCGTCCGACGCTTCAGCAGATGCTCGATCTTGGCGGTGAAATCAAACGTCAGAAGGGGAAACTCCGTATGCATCGCGCGAACGATGCTCAACGAATGTCCGGGCCCATTCAAGAAGTCCGGGTCACCGAACGTGATATGGGTCGCGCCGGCCTTGACCTGTTGCCGAATGTCCCGGAGCACCACATCCTCCGGTACCACGAAAAAACGGCCTTCGTAGACCGGCACGATGGGACAATGCAAGCAGGTATGCAGGCAGCCTCGGCTGGCTTCCACATACCCCACGATGTGCCGCGTGCCGTGGTATTCGAGATGGGCATACCGCGTGAGCGGGGGAAGGCTAGTACGACTGGGCGTCGGGGCGTGTGCCGGGAATCGTTTCAGGAATGGACTGACGATGTGTCCGCGCCGGCTCACGCCTTCGCGATGACTACGTCTACTTCATGCGTGAGCGTGAGATTGTTAACCGCCTCGAACGTT
>JBDUAJ010000157.1:0-7501 GCA_040004695.1 Nitrospirales bacterium
GACGAGCGTCTTGCTCATGCGGTCCGTGCCGAAGAAGTATTGCAGGCGATTCAACGAGGACAAGCGGTTGATCTCGTCGGTGTGATGGTCGTCGGGGATTTGTTCCTTGATCAACTCCCGTTGCGCACTGTGCCATCGTCAGACCAGTTCCCCGCATTGACTGGGGAGCTTTTGGCGTCACGTGGAGTCAAGGAAGTGCGAATCGTCTCACAACCGGTATCGATCCGTGACGCACGGATCAAGGGAGTGATCGCGACCAAGCTGAAGGAGGGCTACCTGCTGATCCGAGGGCCGGTCACCATGGTCGGGACAACATTTGCAGACATGGTTGATCTTTCGCGCACAATGTTCAGTGAGAACGTAGATTTTTCAGATGCCGTCTTTCAGCGCGAAGGATTGTTTCTACAGACCGTCTTCAATAGGCCTGCACGATTCGAACAGGTGGTCTTTGGCGTGCACACACGATTTCACCGAGCACGGTTTGGTGAGACGGTCACATTCGAGGGAGCAAGGTTCAATGGTCTGGCAGAGTTCCTCGAAGTTGTCTTCGACAAGGAAGCCAATTTGTCCCGCAGCAGTTTTAAGATGGGGACGGGATTTTCCGGCGCTCAATTTACCGGCAAGGTGGATTTTTCGGGGGCGCTCTTTGAGCGAGACGTGTTTTTTCTCTTCACACGCTTTGCCGGCGATGCCCATTTTGCTCAAGCGGCGTTTCGAGGTCAGGCTGATTTTTCAGACGCGGAATTTCGCGGGACGGACGATTTCTCTCATGTCTCGTTCACGGTCGATCCGGTGTTCCAGCGTACCAAGCTCGCCGGTTCCCTGCCTACGAGGAGGAACATTCATAATTTCACTATCTTGTATGGGATTGCCGTCAGTTTCCTGGTTTTGACTGTCCTACTCGTATGGATTCGCAGAAAACGCTAGTATCAACTTCAATCCTATCACCACAATATATAGAATTTGTCTTGCACCGATGCCCCTATAGTGGTATAAAACTGACCAAAATCGGGAGGATGAGTGGAACCAGAGCAAATCGAACTTCCCTACCATGTCCGGCTAGAACAGTTTGAAGGCCCCCTCGACCTTCTTCTTCATCTGATCAAACAACACGAGATCAATATTTACGATATTCCCATCTCGTTGATTACACAGCAATACCTCGAATACGTCAGCTTGATGACCTCATTGAACCTGACAGTGGCCGGTGATTTTCTCGTCATGGCCGCCACCTTGGTCCACATTAAGTCGCGCATGCTGCTGCCAGTGGATGAGACGGAAGCAGATGAGGAGGATGGGCCTGACCCACGGGAAGATCTTGTTCGCCGGCTGTTAGAGTACAAGCAGTACAAGGATGCGGCCGGACGTCTGGATGACCGAGAACGGTTGTGGCGCCAAGTATTTGCGCGAGAGCAGCCGGTATCCGTTCACGTGCGGTCGGACGAATCGCTCATGGATGAGGTCACGCTGTTCGATCTGGTGGACGCCTTACAAGGGATCTTGGATAGAACACCCGACAAGCGGCAGATCGAAATCATCCCGGAGAATTTGACGGTCAAAGATCGGATGAACGCGATTCTCGATTTAGTGGCAGAGCGGGAATCCATGACGTTTGTGTCGCTGTTTGAAGGACACCAGTCCCGCCTGGTCATTATCGTGACATTTTTGGCTCTGCTGGAATTGATCCGCGTCAAACTGCTCCGTATTTTTCAAGGCGAAGCGTTTGGACCCATTCTGCTCACACGGGCGTTTTCGCCCGTGAATGAGCAAGACGCCGGCTCAGTCCTGGACAATGGCTGGGAGGAACTATGAGCACATCGATTGACAATGTGGAACATGACAGCATGAAGGAACAATCACCCGACATTGCGCCGGATCCTGAGATGGTGGAAGTAAAGCCCAATCAGGTTGACGAGCCGTCGATTGAAGGGATGGTAGCCGAGGCGCCCGCTCCTGAGTCCGGACCAGTCGATGAACGGGAATTGCGAGCGATTCTGGAAACGCTCTTGTTTGTTTCACACGAGCCGGTGACGGTGGACCGATTGATTGCGGTATTAGGCGGCGTGACCAAGTTAGAGGTCCGACAAGCCTTGGAGCATCTGAAGTCCGACTATGAGAAGAGCGAGCGGGGATTGCAGGTCAACGAGGTCGCCGGCGGGTTTCAGCTCGCCACACGACCCGAATATGCTCCCTGGGTTAAGATGCTGGGGAAAACCAAGACGTCCGCCAAGCTTTCACGCTCCGGGCTCGAATCGTTAGCGATCATTGCATACAAGCAGCCCATTGTCCGTGCTGAGATGGAGTCCATTCGCGGGGTAGAGACCTCCGGTGTGTTGCGGACCTTGCTCGAGCGCAAGCTCGTACGGATTGTAGGTCGAAAAGATGTGCCCGGCCGTCCGATTATGTATGGGACCACGAAATTCTTTCTCCAGCATTTCGGTCTCCGGGACCTTGCGGAGTTACCGCCGCTGCGAGAATTTAAAGAACTCGGCGAGTCCGAGCAGGCGATGCTGCCCGTCGGAGATGAACCACTTCAAATCGGTGAGGAAGCGTCGGCAGTCGATCCCGGAAGCGATGCGTCGTTGCTTATTTCCACCTCGGATGAGACGACCGAACAGCTGTCGTCCTAGCCGATTCCTCGGGAAGTCTCCATACCGCGGGCCTTGTTCTCGTTTCGTAACCCCGCCTACAATGGTGTAGACCGCTGCCGGGTGTCTCACGATGACTCTCGTATTGCCTGAAAAGAACCTTCCCGTTGCCAGCGACCTGCGACGCCTCATTGGATCTGAAAAGGTCCGTGATGACGCCCCCGCCTTAACCGCCTATGCCGTCGATGCCAGCATCTACAAGATTGTTCCGAAGGCGGTTGTACTGGCGGAGTCGGAAGAAGATATTCAACGCGTGGTCGACTATGCCGTTCGCTCAGGCGTGCCACTGACTCCCCGCGCGGCCGGAACCAATCTTACCGGTTCAGCCATCGGCCCCGGCATTATTCTCGATATCTCTCGCCTGAACCGGATCCTCGAAGTGAATCGTGAGGAACAGTGGGCTCGTGTGCAGCCCGGCATCGTGCTCGCGGAACTCAACCAACGGCTTGCCGGCAGCGGGGTCATGTTTGGCCCGGATCCATCCAGCGGGGACATGTGCAAACTCGGCGGGATGCTCGCCAATAATTCGGCCGGACCGCATACCCTCCGCTATGGGTCGGTCACGGATAACGTGCAGGCGCTACGTGTGTATCTGCAGGCAGGCGAGTGGTTGGATGCGCAGCCCTATGATCTCGATGATCCGCGATTGAACGCGATCCAGGCGGTTCATCCTTCCGTAGGCGAGGTCCTCAACATAGTGCGCATGCATGGAGATTTGATTCGGGCAAAGCGCCCGACGGTCAGCAAGAATAGTTGCGGGTATAATTTATTCGGCTTGCTCGATGGACTCGATCGAAGGGTGCTTGATCTACCGAAGCTGTTTGTGGGAAGCGAAGGCACGCTGGGCGTAATGAGTGAAGCGACGATCCGGCTCGTGGCTCGACCGAAAGCCACCACCACTGCGCTCATACACTTGCGTAGTCTGGATGAAGTCGGCGAGGCGGTGTTCACACTGCTGCCCTTATCACCCAGTGCCTTGGAGGTCATGGACGGAAACACGCTCAATCTCATCGGACGGGAAGCTCATGGAATTCCTGCCGACGCCGAAGCGACGCTCATTGCCGAGTTTGATGAGACCGATGAGCAGTCCACCCACGTGGATTATGGGCGCGACATAGGCGTCATCTGCCGCGCATTCCGCCTCTCGGCCGATCCGGTGCTGGCATTTACTCACGAGCAACGTGAGCAGATATGGAAAGCGCGCAAGGCGCTGTATCCGACACTCTATCGTTATGGACACGGTAAGAAGCCGATCAATTATGTCGATGATGTTGTTGTACGGGCTGAGCGCATCGGTGAACTCGTCCGATACCTTGAAGGGTTTTTCAAGACTCAGAGGGTACCGGTTGCGATCTTTGGACACATTGGAAACGGCAATGCCCATATCGTCCCGCTGCTCGACGTCAACGACAAAGAGGATTTTGCACGCATGGTGGAAGGGTATCATGCGATCCATGAAGCCGTGCTCACGAAGTTTGGCGGATCGATTTGTGGGGAGCATGGCGATGGCCGCGTGCGTGCCGAATATGTCCGTCGCATGTTCGGTGAAGAGCTATACGGTTTATTCAAACAAGTGAAACAGAGTTTCGATCCACGTGGCGTGTTGAATCCAGGTGTGAAAATCAGCGAGACGCCGTTCACGGAGCACATCGACTATACACGCTTATCGAAAGAATGCGCGACCTGCGGCAAATGTAACTCCGTCTGTCCCGTCTACGATGTGTTTCAGTCTGAGGATATGAGTTCACGTGGATGGTTCGAAATCGTTACCGCTAAGGATTACAGTTATCTGAACTCCAAGCGGGTTGTGGAGGCCTGCTTGAATTGTAAGTCGTGCCGGACTATTTGCCCGGCGGATGTCGACGTCTCGGATCTCATTCTCAAGCGGCGAGCCGAACATCCCAACTACATGGCCGGGTTGGTCTTCAAATTTCAGGCGCGCCAATCTCTTTTTGAACCTGTCCTGAAGCTGCTTGGCAGAACGCAATCGTTATGGGACCGGCCGTCCGTTCGGGCGTTCATCGAATATGTGACACGACCTCTGATGAGGCGCATCGCAGCGACGGCCCGAATACCTCAGGATATGATGCTCCCCAAATTGGCAGGGAAGCATCTCCAGGAGCGCTATCCGGAATTAGTCAGCACGGGGCCTATCCAGTCGAAGGTCGCCTACTTTCATGGTTGCGCCGCGAAGTACTTCGATGACGGAGTGGGTGATGCCGTGATTCGTGTGTTGCGACAGCAGGGCATTGAACCGGCGCTTCCACCCCAGCGGTGCTCGGGAACGCCAATCCAAACCTACGGGCACGTTGACTTGGTGAAGGATGGGGCACGCGTCAATCTGGCCTCCTTTGAACCGTTTGAGACGGTGGTGACGGGATGCGCGTCTTGTACGCTCATGCTCAAAGATTATTCCAAGCTGTTCGCGGGGGAGCCGGAAGAAGAGGCTGCGAGACGGCTTGCAAAGAAAGTAAAGCATGTGACGGAAATGGTGTCCCCGCCAAGGGCACCGAGTCAGTCTGACATGGCAACGGCACGGCCTTGTAAGGTGACGTACCATTCGTCTTGCCACCTCCGCGCAGCAGGCGTCACGAAAGCGCCGCGGCAAGTGCTCTCTCAGTTGCCTGGTGTTGAATTCGTCGAGATGCAAGATGCCGATCGTTGTGCAGGCGGGGCCGGCACGTATGTGCTCAAGGACTACGACACGTCTCAGAAGATTTTCGATCGAAAGCGCCGAGCGATTGAAGAGAGCGGCGCCAATGTCGTCGCGACCAGTTGCCCGGCTTGCATGATTCAATTGAAGAACGGACTCCGAGGGAAGGTTTCGGTCAAGCACGTCGCCGAATTGATGAGCGACGCCTGCGAGGTAAACGCACAGCCCGGCGCCGGAAAGCCCCCTGACCGATGAGATGGACGCCCGGAAAAGGGGACTGGGCCTTTATCATAGCCGTGGTCGCAGTGGTGCTGTTCGTCTCGTTACTGCCCACACCACGCGAACGGAATCCGATGATTCCCGCGAATCAGGAACATCGAGCACTGGTAGCAGAGAAGGAATGTTTACAGTGTCATGCGATGCACGCCAGCCGACCGCTCCCTGATCGACATCCGAAACGACAGGATTGTTTTAAATGCCACCGCCGGGCCGATGCGTCCTAGATATTCGAAAGAAATTGGAGGGAAGTTGGTATGGTGACCGTGTTGTTGTTCGGCCAATCGTTGAAAGATATCGTTGGAGCATCTGAGCTGCAATTCGAGATTACGGAGGGGACAACTTTAAAGAGTCTCATCGATGCCCATCCCGATCCACTCGAAGGTCTCATGACGTTCCTGGCGAAAAGCGAGGTTCTCGTGACCGTCAATCGGAAGGTCGCCGTCATAGATTCCCCCATCCGCGACGGCGATACCATTAAACTCACCCACCAGACGAACCCTATTTTTGACGGCGCACGGTGGCATAATCCTTAATCAACGGCTCTGGTGAATCCTTACTGGTTCGGAAGTGGTTGTCCCGCCCATCCCATTTTCGACGAGAATCCCTGTCCATACAGATCAAACAGTTGAAAAAAATGATAGGCCTTGCAGTCGGTTAAGACTGCCGCCGCCTCTCCCAGATACCGTTCATACGAATATTCAAACTGCACCCCTTGCCCTCCAAACAGAATGACCACACCGCGGCGTGCATCGATTGAGCTTTCTTGATGAAAGACGTACCGATAATACATGCTCTCCGGGCCGCCAATATGCTGGAGGAATTGTCCCCACGTGGGAGGTGAATCCATGGAGAGTCGTTTCTTAATCGTGATACCTTGCACAGGACCGAATTTCTCAAAGAACTCCTTAAACATGTTGTCCTGCCAGTGATGTTCATCGGCAATGTGGTGGATGGCATGGTCAAAGGACGCCACGGTGTGGGTTTCCCAGCGTGACCCAGGGGCCCAGTGAAAGATGACTCCGTTGCGGGGACCTTGCCATTCTGTTCCGCCGACTTGCTCAACCTGATGCTCTAAAATTTTATTGGCCCACACCCAGTACAGAAAATCAAGAAAGCGAGGGTCCTGTGGCGTGAGCGTCAGTCGCTCAATCGACAAGGATTGGTCCGGGTTATACGTCGTTTTCACGTCTCGACAATGTCGTTCCCACTCGGAGTCGGGCCAGGCTGCATCGCTCACTGGAAAGGCAGCCGCACTCGTCGGTAGTGAGAGTAAGAAGAATAGCAGCGCAATGAAACGCATTCGGACCCTCCCTTATTGATGTGCCCTATAAAAAACTTCAGAAAAAAGACTTCAGGACCGCGAAGGACAAGAACGAGTCGGGGGCTCTTTAAAAAGTGAGGTGAAGCGATGAAGTGAGCACCACATCAATGTCGGCGGCCGTGCCGGTAGGAGTGGAGTGGGAGTCACACTTTCTGAACGGCCGGGTCCAGCACCACGCCCATCTTTCTGTATTTCTCATCGCGCCTGCAGAGCAGTGTCTCCGTACTTAAGTCAACCAAGTGACTGAGATGTGTCGTGAACGATTTGGCAATACGTTTAGCCGCGGTTTCCGGATCGCGATGGGCGCCTCCGATGGGTTCCGGGATCACTTCATCGATGACGCCGAGCTTATAAAGATCGTCAGCGGTCATTTTTAACGTCGCAGCGGCATCCTGGACCTTCGCTGGATCATCCCATAAAATGGCCGCACACCCTTCTGGTGAGATGACCGAATAAATGGAATGTTCAAGCATGAGCACACGATCTGCGACACCCAGTGCGAGCGCGCCGCCGCTGCCGCCTTCACCGATGACCACCGCGATGATCGGTACGGCGAGGCGTGACATCACGAAGAGGTTCCGCGCGATGGCTTCCGCTTGG
>JBDUAJ010000158.1:0-7484 GCA_040004695.1 Nitrospirales bacterium
CGACGCGCCGGTCATATTTGGAAAGCCCACATTGATAATGAGCCCTTTGAGAAGCGGTAAGTGGTCGACCGAACGGCATATGTCCTGCCTTGCATTGTAGGGTCGCTGCCATCCATATCGGCGGCGCGCTATTGGAGGTCAAGGGTTCATGGAAAATGAAACTAAAGCCAAGACGATTCGTGAGTGGCTCGATCCGGAAGAACGTGTGACGGTGGACTTCGACGATGCGAGAGATCTCAATGCGGAAGTGACGGGATGCAATGCGGAAGTCGTCACCCTCGCGCTGGAGACGACCGTTCCGCATCTTCGGCAAGACATTACGATTCCCCTAGGGGAGGTGGAGGTCGGCGAGGATGGCGCGAAGTATACGCGTGACCCGGAGAAGCCGCTTCGCTACGGCAGATTGCGATTAACCATCCATCACAATCGACCTCAAGTGGTGTAACCGAGCTCTCAGCAAGGTTATTGTGAAGAAGACCTTCTGGGTCGGCATGATCGTGGTGGCGATGACCGCCGGTATCGCCGTCGGCCTTGGCACGCTCTATTCCACGGGTAGTGCTGACCTTATAACTCAGGATCGCCAGCCCCTTGCCTTCAGTCATGAATTCCACGCCGGTCAACTCAACGTCGCGTGCGTCTATTGCCATCGCGCTGCGGAGCAGTCCGCCACGGCCGGGATTCCTTCCGTGCAACTGTGCCTGAGTTGTCATCGTAACCTCGACGCGCAAACTCCAGACACCAACGCCCTCTTGGCATATTGGCAAGAGCGTAAGCCGATTCCATGGGTCCGGCTCCAGCGTCTGCCGGATTTTGTCTACTTCACCCACCAGAGGCATCTGGGGACGGGCCTAAAGTGTGCGGAGTGCCATGGAACGGTGGAACACATGCGGTATACGCCGCGCGCCGCGACCTATGAAATGGGCTGGTGCTTGTCGTGCCATGCGCAACGTGGGGCGTCGCGTGATTGCTGGACCTGTCACAAATAAGCCGTGACAAGCGCCGCCATGCTTTTCTTGGAGTAGTTCGAGCTATGGATCTAAACCGACGCACGTTCTTACACATGGCGGGTCTGACGGCGGCGGGCTCGGTATTGCCCGGATGTGAGCGGGAGGTCCATCGGCTCATTCCCTATTTGCTGCCGGATGATGAGATCGTGCCCGGGGTCGATAACTGGTACGCCTCCATCTGCCAGGAGTGCCACGCCGGTTGCGGCATTCTTGTCCGTGTCATGGAAGGCCGCGCGAAGAAAATCGAAGGGAATCCCACGCACCCGGTGAATCAGGGGAAACTGTGCGCACGCGGGCAGGCGGCCTTGCAAGGCCTCTACAATCCGGATCGCATCCGTGGTCCGTTACAGCGTGATGGCCGGCGCGGTGACGGCACGTTCAAGCCCATTACGTGGGAAGAGGGCTTCGCAATCTGGGGCGCGCAGCTCCGTGCGCATCAAGGGCGCACGGCCATGGTGAGCCGGCCTGTTTCAGGATCATTAGCGGTTCTCATGTCCCAGTTCATGCAGGCCGGCAATGGACGGCTGGTCTTCTATGATCCCGCGGACAGTCACTCCTTACGTGCGGCCAATCGCCGATGTTTCGGGATAGATGGCGTCCCGCAGTACGATATCGCCCACTGCGATTACTTGCTTTCTTTCGGCGCTCCATTTCTGGAGCGATGGCTCTCGCCTGTGTTCTTCGGTGTGGCCTACGGACATATGCGTCAGGGGCGGCCCATGATTCGAGGACGATTCGTGCACCTTGAACCACGGCTTTCATTGACGGCGGCCAATGCCGACCGGTGGATCCCGATCAAGGCCGGTACGGAAGGCTTACTGGCTTTGGGGATCGGGCAGGCCATGCTCCATGAAGGCCTCGTCAAACTGTCGCCGCGAGATCAGCAACAGATCAAGCCATTGTATGCTCGCCGGTCGCTCGAGTCGATTGCGGAGCTCACCGATGTGTCCCGCGATGAGATCGTTCACCTGGCGAGGGAGTTTGCACAGGCGGCGGCGCCGCTGGCTATTGGCGGCGGATCGTCATGCGCCCAGACCAATGAAACCATGACGCTCATGGCGATCAATGCGCTGAACTTATTGGTCGGCAATATTGGTCGCGAGGGTGGCGTTCGGTTCTTTCGTCCGGCGCAATTTCCTGCCTCGTCGGACACGAGTCGGTCGGTCTCCGAACAGACGCTCTCCAGGCTGTCCGAGGAATTCACGCAGGGCCGGTATTCTCTGCTGCACCTCTATCGGACCAATCCCTTGTTTGCCGTCCCTCCGTCGGTACCGATTCAGGGAATGTTCGACCGGGCTCAGTTCATTGTGAGCTTCAGCTCATTTCTCGATGAATCCACGGCCATGGCCGACCTTATTTTGCCCGATCATTCTCCACTCGAGTCTTGGAGCGATCATGTGCAGACCGGCGTGGTAGCGATGCCTACCATCGGGCTTGGGCAACCGGTCGTCACACCATTGCATGACACGCAGGCGATTGGAGATGTATTACTGGAAGCCATGCGCCGGTTCTTGCCGACCCATCCCCATGATGTGCCTGCGAAAGATTTCTACGAACGGCTGAGAGCGCAATGGGAGACGTTGTTAGTGGATCGCGTACCGAGTGATCATCCGATTGGTTTGAGACGGCGTGGGTACAACGGTTGCAGCAGGGCGGCTGGTGGAATGCATCGGCGACACCGTTCGACCCGGCGACTCATCCGGTACTCTTCGAATATCAGCCTGCGCAGTTTTACGGCGATGAACAGGAATTTCCGTTTCACTTTCATCCGTATCCTTCGATGGGCCTCGGTTATGGCGAGGGAGCGAATCTTCCCTGGTTACAAGAGCTCCCTGATACGCTGACCACGGCCATGTGGGGAACCTGGATCGAGATCAATCCTCAGACGGCGCGGTCGTATGGTGTGCGGCAGGGAGAACTGGTGCAAGTCACCTCGCCGTATGGGTCGTGTGAGGCGCCCCTTGTCTTGTTTCCTGGCATTCGTCCCGACGTGATTGCGATGCCGATTGGCCAAGGACATCGGACCTATGGCCGGTATGCCAAAGACCGAGGCGTCAATCCGCTGAGTCTTTTGGCGCCGGCATTCGATTCGGAATCGGGTGCCTTGGCGATGGGCAGTACGCGCGTGCGCATTCAGGGAACAGGCCGCACAGGCCGTCTCGTTTTACTCGAGCATGGAAATAAGAACGGCAGCGATGAGTTGATCACCATCGATCGTCATAAGGGTTGAGGACACACAAGGAGCACGCCATGGCCGGTGAAGAACCACGCGCTCAACAACGACTTCCCTATAAGTGGGAGATGGTGATCGATCTCGATCGGTGTACCGGCTGTGAGGCGTGTGTGGTGGCCTGCCATGCGGAGAACAACATCCGCATTTCGGGGGAAGATGAGGCCGCACAGGGCCGGGCGATTAATTGGATTCGGATTGAACGACACTGGGAAGGCGACTATCCGAACGTCAAAGTGAAATTTGTGCCGGTGCTCTGCCAGCACTGTGCCGATGCCCCGTGCGAGCCGGTCTGTCCCGTCTATGCGTCGTACCATACACCGGACGGCCTCAACGCCCAGGTCTACAATCGTTGCATCGGCGTGCGGTACTGCGGCAATAACTGCCCATATACCGCGCGTCAGTTCAACTGGTTTGACCCGCATTGGGATGCCCCGCTTCAGGAACAACTGAATCCCGATGTCACCGTGCGACAAAACGGCATCATGGAAAAGTGCACGTTTTGTATCCAGCGGATCCGCAAATCGAAAGAAACGGCGGAGCAGGAAGGGCGGCGCGTCAACGATGGAGAGATTGCGCCGGCCTGTGTGCAGTCCTGCCCGTCGTCGGCGCTGGTTTTCGGCGATCGGAACGATCCTGAGAGCCGTGTCTCGAAGATGGCAGGGAGCTTTCGTGGCTTTCATCTGCTGGAATCGCTCGGGACGCATCCTGCCATTACTTATTTGAAACGGTTGGACTGATGGAATCTGAGCGGACCGCTTGGGACCAGATGCCGAAGATCAATCAAGATCTGTTGGCGCCCTTGCAGACGACGACGTGGCCCTATTTTGTCTTAGTGGGAACGCTGGGGGTGATCGTCGCCGTGGGAGCCGGCGCCTGGTCCTACCAGATTGAAACGGGAATCGGCCAGACCAATTTGCATAAGCCCATCTTTTGGGCCTCATACATCGCCTCGTTTGTCTACTGGATCGGGGTCAGCCATTCCGGCACGTTTATTTCAGGTGTGTTGCGGTTGAGCAAGGCCGAATGGCGGCGGCCGGTGACGCGCGTCGCCGAGCTGATGACCATCATCTCGGTGACGATCGCCACGTTGTTTGTCTTCTATCACCTGGGCCGCGTCTGGCGATGGTATTACCTCGTGCCGTATCCGAATCAACGAGAGATCTGGCCGAACTTTCGTTCTCCGCTCATGTGGGACGCGACCGCCGTTTTCACCTATGCGACAGCCAGCACGATCTATCTGTATTTGCCGCTGATCCCTGACTTGGCTCTGGCGCGGGATCGCATCGGCGGGTGGCGACAATCGTTGTATTCGCTTTTATCCTTGGGATGGCGTGGTTCGCAGAACGAGTGGCGCACGCTCAATGCAGCGATTCGGATCATCACGCCGCTGATCGTGATGGTCATGGTGTCGGTGCATTCCATCGTCGGGTGGGATTTCGGCATGTCGTTGGTGCCCGGATGGCATTCTTCGATTATCGCACCGTACTTTGTGGTCGGCGCGGTTCATTCAGGGCTCGGCATGGTGGCCGTCGGCCTGTATTTTATCCGTCGCACCTATCACCTGGAGGACTATATTCGCCCTGAACATTTCGACAAACTGGGAAAGCTGATGGTCGTGACGACGTTGAGTTTGGCCTATCTCTATTTTGCCGATCAACTCACCGTGTGGTACGGCAAAGTGCCTGATGAAATGGCCGTCCTTCGGTCCCTCGTAACCGGCAGTTACGCCACCCCGTTTCTGACGATGATCGTGCTGATCTATCTCATCCCGATCGCCACGCTCACGCTTCCCGTCTTTCGTGTCTGGCCGTTCGGCGTCATGGTCGTCGGCATTGCCATCAATCTCGGCATGTATATCGAACGGATGCTCATCCTCATCCCGCCGCTCGCACACCCCCGCCTCATCAATAATTGGAGCACCTACTTCCCGTCATGGGTGGAACTGACGCTGATGATCGGGTCGCTCGCACTCGCGATTCTCTTGTACGCTTTAGCGGTGAAATTTGTGCCGGTGATTTCGATTTGGGAAGAAAAGGAAGGACGGATGCATGGATGACCGCACGACGAACGTGCCCGTCCTCCTTGCGCTCTTTCGACCGGGGACTCGTCTGGACGCTGTCTTGGCCGGGCTTCGTGCGCAGGGTGTGCCGGACCATGCCACGGACATTGTCTCTCCGCTGCCGCTATCCGGGCTCGTTCACGGCGTCTCTGTACAGACTCCTCTTTATCTGATCACGATTTTTGCAGGAGTGATCGGCATCGGTGTCGGCCTCTTCTTTGCGGTCGGGACGGCAGTTATGTACCCCCTGATGACTGGCGGCAAACCCATTGTCTCCTGGCCGATTGTAGGCATTATTTCTTATGAAACAATGATGCTGCTGGCTATCGTTGCCACCTTTCTTGTAGTGGTGCGGCGGATACGACGCGGGCATCGCCGAGGGGTTGGATATGATCCGCGCATCGACGACGGCATGGTAGGCCTGTCCATCGTTCTTGCGGACGTGGCGATGAGACCGTCATCTCTCCGTGCGCTGCTGGAAGAAGCCGGCGCCGAAAATATTGTCTTGAAAGATGAACGCGTATGAACGCCGTCTGTCGTCAGGGGAAGCGATATCCATTGGCGGTGGTATCCTGCCTGACTGCGCTGTTGCTGACGATGTCGGCCTGTTCGGAGGACATGCAAGAACAGCCGTCCTTTCGATCGCAGGAAGCTCCGCGTCTTCATTCGCCGCCGACGAGCGTGCCACGTGACAGTCGAGCCGTTGTCCTGGCTCCGCCCGCTCGAACGAGTGAACGGCTTCAGCGAGGCGAGCGATTATTCGGAATCAATTGTTCCCACTGTCACGGACCCGGTGGAGAGGGAGACGGACCGGCGGCCGGGTATCTCAAAGAGTTGCCGGCGAACTTACGGGCGGCACGGGTGCGCCAGAAGCCGGAGGCCGAACTCTTCAGCATCATCACGCACGGGAAGGATATGATGCCGCCGTTCCGGGGTGAGCTCTCGGCGGAAGACCGATGGACGATGGCCTATTTTGTGAAGTCACTGCCGCCACTATGAATCGACACGGGGCATCATGCCGGCCTTCGGGATACAACTTGAACCGATCCATTTTCCGCTAGTCGGAAACAGTCTAGTCGTCGGCGTCTTCAGTCTCCTGCACATCGCCTTGGCGGGATTGTCCGTCGGCTTTATGCTCCTCGCGCCTGTCTTCGAACTCAGAGGCCTCAACAGGCCGTTTGAAACGGATCTCGCTCATGCCATGACCCGATTCACCGTGGTGGTGTTCAGCGCGAGCTCGGTGTTGGCGGTCATTATGGTGGAGCTTCTCATCGGTCTGTTTCCGGTCACGACCATGTGGGTCTGGAACCAGTTTCGCGGCCCTCTTGCCATTGGAATGACGGCGTTCGTGGTACAGCTCTTGACTCTCTATCCGTACTATCACTATTGGGACGCGATTCGCCGCTGTCATGCGAGGCTGCATATCGCATTGGGGGCGGTCGCCGCATTCGGCATGTTGGTCTGGGTCATCGTGTTAGATGGCATGGGATCATACATGCTGACTTCCGCTGAGGGCGCCAGTACGTGGGCCAACGTCCTGAATCCCACGTGGCTTCCGCTAGTGGTGCACCGTCTAATCGGGGATTTCGTCATGGCCGGATATGCGACCGCCGCGTATGCCGGGTGGCGTCTGGGACGCCGCCAAGACCAGCCGGAGCATGGATATTATCGGTATCTGCTCAAAGCCGGTTGGACGATTGGGCTCGTCAGTCTGGTCCTCCAACCATTTTCCGGTCTCCTGTACGCCGAATTTATTCAGCAGTCGGCGCCGGCCGCTTACGAACAGCTTGTCCGCGGGCCATATAAAGGCCTGATCTATGTGCAATTCACGCTTATCGGCCTCCTGTTTCTCGGCAACTATGGTCTTGCGAAGCACCTTCAGTCTGCATCGACATCGTGGCACTGGATGGACGGCGCCATGGTGGCCGGTGTGCTGCTCATGGTGGGATCCGTGGGACATACCGGTCTACGACGGACGTTTCTTTACCTCTTGGTCGCGCTGACCATAGGGGCGCTCATCTCCTTACGGTGCTTCGGACAGAGTCAATTCACCGGCGTCGTCCGGCCAAGCGTTCGGCATCTCTCCATCGGACTCGGAGTGCTCTCGGTATTGATCTATCTCACGATGGGGACGATCCGTGAAACGGCCCGGAGACCCGATACGGTTCGAGGCTCGAACCGTATC
>JBDUAJ010000159.1:0-7328 GCA_040004695.1 Nitrospirales bacterium
GGCATTGAATTTTTGGGCAATCTTCGCGGGGCAGACGTGCCTTGTCCTATTATTGTCATCACCGGTCTAGGTGGGGACTCTGTCCGTGAGGCTGCGATGACGGCAGGTGCTACTGTCTTCCTCGAAAAACCTATCCGAACCAAACAACTCCGAGAAGTCGTTAATCGATTCCTCAGTACGGCACCAACAATCGCCTAAACCGCCCACTCTAGTAAAGTCGCTTACACACCCGCACTCTTTATCATCTTGCCTGATCACTCGACTTTCGTCTCATTGCATTTGAAGTGATAATTTTCTACACTGTCGACTGCTTACGTGACTATCGGCATGAGGTGTTGCGACATGAAAACCGCGGCGTTTCGCTGGATGAAAGGCCTGCGTCGGCCGAGCTTACTGAGTGCACTCATTCTGTGCTTTGGTCTTGTTCCTCTGTTCTATGAAGAAGCGCTCCTTGGCCGGAAACTGCCGGCCTCATTTGAAATGCTTTACACATTGGTCATCATTCACATCAGTTTATTTCTGATCCGAGCCAAATAGTCGTCAACCGCCTCAGCTTCTTCAACTCAGCACTCATCACTGTTTGGTGGCGGAGAGGGGACGATTCGAACGTCCGGTCCGGTTTCCCGGACAGCGGAGATGACTCCCCGCTCGATTCAGCCACTCTCGCACCTCTCCACAGTCTTCAGACAGTGGCCTATGAATGAGCAGGCGTCATCGTTCGTTGTGGGTACGACTTCGGTAGATATTTGAGGACCAGGGCCTGGCGGATTAATTGAGCGACGTTACGCACTTCGAGCCGTCGCATAAGATTAAAGCGATGGACTTCTACCGTTTGGACACTGATTTTCAACTGCTTGCCGATTTCACGGCTCGTATACCCGTCAGTGATCAATCTCAAGATTTGTTGTTGCCTGGGGGTCAGCGCCGGACCTGAACGCTGGTTACCGACTTTTTCTTTCACCATCCGGCTCATAAGATCCTCCTCCGTGAGTGTGATGCGGTACTTAGGATGAGTACCGTAGCGAATGCGCTCTGCGTTGCCTGTCCGCAAGACACTGAATCTGGTGTAGGACCAAATGGGTGTGATGATAAACCATGAGGCGGGCAGGGGGTAGCAGGCGGCGCAGTCGTTCCGCGACTGCCTCGCCGCCGATACCATTTACTTCTTTCGAGCGACTTTTGTGCTCCTACTTCGCGGACTCTTAGGCATTGTGTAATGGACTAATGAAGCGCGTTCCGCTTCCGAATAGACCCGGACTCCATAAGACGCCATCAACTCTGCTTGAGCCTTGCCATCGCCGTTCCGGGCACGCTTCAACAACTTGCGCCGGAGCTCCTCCTCTTCCTCCTGCGTTAAATCCACATGCCCCTTCGCATGGCGCTTGAGCTGCTTCATGCCATCCTCCTTCATCGAAATAGTCGTGCATCCTACCCAATGGTAGCCCGTAACACAAGCACATTCATAAGGGCAAGGCGCCGCCTGCCTGCTGAAGGATCACACCGACAGACAGAGAAGCAATTGGCCGATGCGGTTTTCCTGAACTGGCGGCTAGGATAAAGGCATGGATGAACGGGAACAAAAAAGACCTCCCTCAAAGTCCCTTGCCGTCGGCTTTGACACAGAGGTCAATCCTGCGATAATGCCTGACGCCGGGACAATGCCTCGACCAACCCCCGGGAACTCGCGCATTCGATAGAAAGATCTGCCAAGGGAACACCTGTCACAGATCCCGTCTGACGCATGGAGATTGATCATGAGGTCGATCCCCTGACTGAGGTAAATCGCTCGGGTCACTCCGGCACAGTCATAAGAAATGAACCGGTTCCCTGTTTGAATCGTTCGGGCGCCCACCAGCCGGGACGCCGTCTGCGCGATGGCGTGTTGTATTTCAGTGCCTGCCTGCGCTCTGCAACAATTCAGCGAGACCGTGTGATCCCGCTGCGGTATCCCATAATCGTGTACCGCACACCCGGCTAGAGCGACCACCAACGCCGTTACGAACGAGAGAACCCTGGGTGCCTTCATCCAGGTTATTGTAGACGAATGACGGTAAAGTGAAAGGTGATCATTTCAGTAGAGAGCGCTTCGCCACAGTCCTCGCATCACCCTTCAGCTGATCCACCAGCGCTTGAACCGTCAGAGGAGCGCTTCCTTCTGAACGATTGTTGACAAGGACGCGGCCCCGTACGTGATCGCCGACGGCCTGGTCAATCAACTGATGGCGTCCTTGCGCATGTCGGGAACCGGCACGGTGATTTCCTTCCCACGCTTTGGCGCAGGCGAGAAAGCCGGACGGTGGATGAGCGGCGACAGTGGCATAGCCCTATTTGACCAGGGGCGCTTCGTCATTCAAGCCGGAAGTCGTTCATAGCAGGTCTCCCCTGGGCGCCTACCCTCCATTCGTCCCTAGATACACACCGACACCGTATCGTTCGAAAAACGCCGTCAACAGCGAGAAGCGATCGAGATACATCACCATTCCCATTATGATCAGAAAGACGCCGCTCACGCCGGACACGATGGGCAGATAGGTTTTCATCCGTTGAAAGAACGACAGGAAGCGATTCAACGCTAACGACGCGATCAGAAGCGGCACGCCAAGCCCTAACGAATAAAAAGCCAGCAGGATGACGCCGTCGAGCAAGGTATCTGTCGTGGCCGCATACAAGAGCATCGTGCCGAGTATGGGCCCGACGCATGGGGTCCAACCGGCCGCAAATGTGCCTCCAATGAGGAAGGAGGCCATAGGACCGGCCGAGCGGGTCGTCCTAGCGACGCGCTTCTCCATCATCAGAAACTTCAACTTGATCATGCCCGACATGTGTAATCCAAAGACGATCATGAGAACGGCGCCGGCTTTACGGATGACATCCTGATAATCCAACAGCAGTTGGCCCAGCAAGCTCGCCGAGGCGCCGAATCCGATAAATACGATTGAAAATCCGACAATGAACAGCAGGGCGTTCATCAGGACGGCCTTCTTTACCACGGCGTGTTCGCCGGAGTGCGCCAACTGCTGAAACGAAAGTCCACTGAGATACATCAGGTACGAAGGCACGAGCGGCAGGACGCACGGCGAGATGAATGACAAGAGTCCCGCAAGAAACGCGGCGATCAAGGATGTCTCGGACAGAGTCGCAAACATCGGTCGACGTAGCCGGAGGGGTGACCCGCTCACCCCTCCTCACAACTTAGCCTTTCAAGGTAGAAAGAAATTCTCGGAACTGCACATTCTGCCACAGCCCGCCACCACGATGCACCAGAACCACGTATCCCTGCTCATTCACCAATACGAACGTCGGGGTTGCATTGATCCGATAACTGCGCGCCATCTGATTGCCTTCGTCAAACGCGGTGGGGAAGACGAAGACGGCACTGTGCGCTTTCACAAAGTCCTCGACATGTCCACGGCTATCCGCAAACCCGATACTGAGAATGCGGAGTTGCGCGGGCTTCTCATGTTGGGAAAACTCGGCGAGCACCGGTAATTCCCGCTGGCAGACCTTGCACCATGGCGCCCAAAAGGCCAGGAGTGTCGGCTGACCCTTCAGCATCGCCGATGTATACGTGTCGCCGGCGAGTGTGCCGACGCTGAACTCAGGAGCAGGAACCTCTGCCGCGCCGGCGTCTCCGGGTCCGGCAAAGAAGCCCAGAAGCACCACGATGGATGTCAACATCAGGCCCCATAGCCAGGTCACCCCGAGTCGGCTGTCTTCGACGCGCATCATGATTCACTCCTACGGCTTGATGTACAGGTACCCCTGCGATTGGAGATCGGCGATGCGTTTCACCGCCACGGGGTGAAGCGTCGGCTCTAAACCCGGCAACAGGTCTTCCAAAGACTTGCCGAAAATTTTCATTGAGACCTGGCACATCTCGGCATGCGCTCCGTCCTCAAGAACCAGATCGAACTTCTTTTTCAATTCCGGATCGATCTTCTCCTTTTCGAACAACGGAAGTGCCGGGCCATGAATGACGAGTTTGATATCAATATTCTGGGGACCGCCTTCGGCCTCGATGTGTTTGTGAATCAATGCCAGCGCATACTTGACCACGTCAGGATCTTTACTATCCACGTGGTAGAGCACCTTGATCTTGGCGTTACCGCGTGCCTGTTCGGCAAACGACGGCGTCCCACTCAGGGCCACACACAGTAGCGGAAGCAGAGCCAACGAACAGAAGACTGTCCAACGGTAACAACGTGCGAGCAACATGGGATCCTCCTTGGTTAGGGACATTGCAACACTAGCCATACTTTACTTGCCCCATGGCGTCTGCAGAAGAGGAGAGTCCCGTTGGCGGGGAAACAATTGCTCCCCTATCCGCTAGGGGGGAATGCCTCTAGTAGGGAAAATGGCGTGTAAAATACACGGCGGCTTGCGACCGGCGGGTAATATTGAGCTTCTGAAAGACATGGCTGAGGTAATTGCCGACGGTCTTCTCGCTGAGATTCAGCGCGACGGCAATCTCCTTGTTCGTTTTGCCTTCCGCCACCAATGCAAGAACTCGGCGTTCTTGCGGCGAGAGTTCCTCTTCCTTCGGTTCCGTGGATGAGGCCGACAGTGTTTGGACACGCGTCAGTACCCGCTGCGTCACCGCGGGATCGAGAATGGACTGGCCGTTGGCCACCGCTCGTACGGCGCGCAACAACTCGTCGCTGCCGACTTCTTTCAGCAGAAAGCCCTGCGCGCCTGCGAGAATCGTCGCGAGGACGGCGTCGTCATCAGCATAGGAGGTCAAGAACAGCACGCGGGTCTGTGGCCGTCTGGTGCGAATCTCACGACAGGCTTCCACTCCACTGCCATCAGGCAAGCGCACGTCCATCAGGACGACATCCGGCTCGAGCGCTTGTGCGTTGGAGACGGCCGCGGCCATCGTCCCCGCCTCTCCCACGACCTCAAATCCGCCGGCTTCACTGAACAAGGTTCGCAGGCCAAGCCGCAAGACCTCATGATCATCCACCATGAGTAACCGAATCGGATGTGTGTGTGACTCAGGCATCGACGGGCTCCTGAGGCAGTTCGATCATCACGCGGGTACCGTGTCCCGGCTTGGAGACAATGTTCAATTCAGCATGCAGCTTGGCCGAGCGGGCGGCCATATTTTTTAAGCCCTCGCCGGAGGATAATGTCAGGACATCGAAGCCGACGCCATCATCTTCTAATACGAATCGCACCCGCCCTTCATGTCTGTTCAGTAATACCGTCGCATGCGTGGCCTTGGCATGCCGCAAACTATTGCTCAAGGCTTCCCGTGCAATATACAGGAGATGCGTCGCTTGGCCAGGCGTCACCAGATCAGCCGCGTGCGGATCCATCTGTAGTGTGATCTGGAGATCTTGCGAGCTTTGCACGGTTCCTACTTCCAGCACTAACGCGGCTTCCAATGCATGCCCATTCAGGATGTGCGGGTCCTGTCCAACGAGATAGGACCGCAATTCACGAATCACGGCTTTTAAACCGGGGATGGCTATCCCGAGCTGACGAATCACTTCATTCGAATCCTTGACGACCAGTTTCTGGCAGCGCTCCAGCGCAAGGCCAAGCGCGAAAAGGGATTGGATGATGCCGTCATGGAGGTTCTGCGCCATGCACTCTCGATCTTCAAGCGCCTGCCGAAGATGCTGCTCGCTCCGGCGCGACGATTCTTCCGCGTGCCGCGTCTGTGCGAGCGCAGTTTTGAGATCTACCACCGTATGGAGATATCCGCCGATCATGTACCCGAGGACCAGCAGGTAGGCCACTAAGCGGAGCAAATGCCAGAACCACCACGCCCCATCCCACAGTCGTGAATAGACGAAGATCAGTTCCGCGAGCCCGAACATCAGCGCAAGGCAGGTAAACAGATAGGTATCGGCCGACGGCGACTGTCGGTAGGCTAAGAATAATCGGTACGCGGCGGCGAGAAAGAACAGGCACGCGAGGCTCGTCGGCGCTACCGCCGTCGGCGAAAATTCCCCATTCCGAATCATGGTCGGGATCGCGTCTGGAAAGAGCAGCACGAGACAGCCGATGGTGAAGGAGGCGGTCGCGACAATCCACGGAAGCGTGTTCGCACGCGTGCGGTCCAATGAAGAGTCAGGAAGCCATACCAGCACAAATCCGACGCTGCCCACAAAACTCGCCAGGCTCCGGAGGAAGATGAAGCCATTTCCCGGCGTGGAGGCGGCATGAAATTCCTCCAGCCCACCCATGGCCAGGAACCCGATGGCCAGCGCTTGCGTCTGTCGACTGAGCCGATCGTCGCTTCGTTGAAACAGGACGATGGCCATCATGATGGCGCAGAGTCCGCCGACCGCCTCAATGGCTGAATGAAGCGGCGCTTGATGCCCGCGCCACATAGGTATGAAAGCCTGCAGGGCAAAGCTGACGAGCAGTGTGAGCACGCCGGCAATTGCGATCACGAACTGAAGAGGCCACCGTTGCGAGATGGGCATGAGGCTCTGCGCATGAGTGAACGTCGCCCAAGCCTACGCCGCCGAAGCACGCGGACGCAACTCCGAAACCGAACTCTTCACTTAAAGGAACATGTCAATATCGTTGCGCCTCAGTGCTTGCAACGAAGCGTTTGCCAGAGCGACGAGCGGTGGTCCCGCCCGTCGCTGTATCGCCTATGCCCGGCTCTCCTGAAACTAAAAATGAAAGGAGAGGCCCCCGACGACGTTGTGGACAGAATAATCTCCGCTGATTCCGCCGGAGGAACCGGGTCCGAGGGCCGCGCCCACGTTATTGAAGTTGAAGGTGGCGCGGTTGTACTTATATTCCCCAAAAACTGCGACATGTTCTGTCACGAAATAGCGAACGCCGGCCAGCCCATTGAAACCGGGCACGGCGTTATCGGATGCGCTCTGCCCACCGCCGAATCCGTTCGTATGAGCAAAGAACACGCCGATGCCTGCGCCGACATACGGCTGCAGCGGACAGAACGTATCTTCCTGATGGCCCTAGGCGTTCCGATTCGTCTCTACGGTCGTTCGATGTGTTTCTGTTGTCGTCCGTCGGGATGGCTCATTCTGCGATGGCCCGCACGCGAACTTTCCTCGGATGATCGCATTGAACGCCACGGTGGTCACCCGAAGAGAGGCGCCGGGAAGCGTGGTGCCGAGCGGACCGTTCGACGATTGTTTCATGTTGGGGCTCGTATTGAAGCCTTCCACTTCGAAGCCAAGCCAGTTCAGACGATCCGGCATAAAATACCCGATTTTCAAACCGTAAATGCCCGAGTCCTTCAGATTAAACCCGCCACTGGGGTTGCCGTTCACCTGAGCATTCGTGAAGGAGGATCCACCGAACGTGTAGCCGCCAAAGCCGGCGACATAGAGTTCGCC
>JBDUAJ010000160.1:0-7310 GCA_040004695.1 Nitrospirales bacterium
TCGTTTAAGCCGGAAAAGGATGGACTGTTTTGCGCGAAGATTTTCGGTCCGATCAAGGATTGGGAGTGCAATTGCGGCAAATATAAGCGCATGAAGCATCGCGGCATCGTCTGCGATAAGTGCGGTGTCGAAGTCATCCAGTCTAAAGTGCGGCGTGAGCGGATGGGGCATATCGAGCTGGCCGCTCCAGTCGCCCATATCTGGTTCCTCAAAGGAGTCCCGAGCCGGATTGGCACCCTGCTCGATATGAGTCTCAAGCACCTGGAAAAAATTCTCTACTTTGAAAGCTATGTCGTCGTTGATCCAGGCGACACGTCGCTGAAGGTGCAGGAGTTGGTAACAGAGGACATGCTTCGCAGCCTTCAGGAAGAACACGGTATGAACGCCTTCAAGGCAGGAATCGGCGCAGAAGCCATCCGCGATCTGCTTAGAAAAGTCGATATCAATGCCCAGTGGGACGAACTCCATATCAAGTCCAAGACCTCTACGTCGGTCGCAGTAAAGAAAAAACTGGCGAAGCGCTTGAAGGTCCTCGAAGCATTCCGGAAATCCGGAAACAAGCCCGAGTGGATGATCATGGATGTCATTCCCGTCCTCCCGCCGGAACTGCGTCCACTGGTGCCATTGGACGGCGGCCGATTTGCCACATCGGATCTCAATGATCTCTATCGACGAGTGATTAATCGGAATAATCGATTGAAGCGACTCATGGAATTGAAAGCGCCCGGCGTGATCATCCGAAATGAAATGCGGATGCTCCAGGAAGCGGTTGACGCGTTGTTTGATAATGGACGTCGAGGACGGGCCATCCGTGGTCCGAATAAACGACCGTTGAAATCGTTGAGCGACATGCTCAAGGGCAAGCAGGGCCGATTCCGGCAAAACCTGCTCGGAAAGCGTGTGGATTACTCCGGTCGTTCCGTCATCGTCGTCGGCCCGGAGCTACGGTTGAATCAGTGCGGACTGCCCAAAAAGATGGCCCTCGAACTATTCAAGCCGTTTATCTTCCACAAACTGGAAGCCCGTGGTGCTGCCACCACGATCAAGAGTGCGAAGCGGTTGGTTGAGAAGGAGCGACCGGAAGTCTGGGATGTGCTAGATGAAGTCATCCGTGAACACCCCGTTCTTCTGAATCGCGCGCCTACGCTGCACCGACTCGGTATCCAAGCGTTCGATCCCGTGCTGGTTGAAGGCAAAGCCATCCGTCTGCACCCCTTGGTCTGCGCGGCCTTTAATGCCGACTTTGACGGCGACCAGATGGCGGTGCATGTGCCGCTTTCCATTGAAGCCCAAATCGAAGCGCGTGTGCTCATGATGTCGATCAACAACATCCTTTCGCCGGCCAATGGCAAGCCAATTGCCGTGCCGTCGCAAGATATGGTGTTGGGCTGCTACTGGCTGACCAAGGAACGACCAGGAGCCAAAGGTGAAGGTAAGGTGTTCGCATCTCCGGAAGAAGTGCGGATGGCCTACGATGCCGGGGAAGTGGAAGAGCACGCAAAAATCAAGGTCCGTATTGAAGGTAATCTTGTGGCGACGACCGTGGGGCGCGTACTCCTCGGTGAAGTGTTGCCGACCACCACGCCGTTCTCGGTTGCCAATCAGGTCATGACCAAGAAGGAAATGACCAAGCTGATCGATACCGTGTATCGACAGGCGGGACACCGAGAAACGGTCACTCTGCTGGACAAAATCAAAGACCTCGGATTTTACTATGCCACAAAGGCGGGCGCTTCGATCTGTATCGACAACATGCACATCCCGTTGAAAAAGGAAGAGCTCATTAATCGAGCTCAACGGGAAGTCAACGAAATCGAGAAGCAGTACAGCGAAGGGTTGATCACTAACGGCGAGCGTTACAACAAGGTGATCGACATCTGGGCGCACGTCACCGAGCAGGTGGCCAACGAGATGATGAAAGAGTTGAGCCTTGGGGCGGATGGCGGATCCAAGGAGGCCTTCAACCCCATTTTCATGATGGCCGACTCGGGCGCGCGCGGAAGCTCTCAGCAGATCAGGCAGCTTGGCGGTATGCGCGGTCTGATGGCCAAGCCATCGGGTGAAATTATCGAGACGCCGATTACCGCGAATTTTCGAGAAGGGTTGACCGTGTTGCAATACTTCATTTCCACGCACGGTGCCCGCAAAGGTCTTGCGGACACTGCCTTGAAGACGGCGAACTCAGGATACCTGACTCGTCGACTGGTCGACATCAGTCAAGACGTGATCATCACCGAGGAGGATTGCGGAACGGCAGATGGCATTGTCGTGACGGCCCTTATTGAGGGCGGCGAGATTATCCAGCCGCTTGAAGATCGTATCCTCGGTCGGCTGGCATCGGAAGACATCCGCGATCCGTTAACGGGCGAGATGATCGTCAAGGCCAACGAGGAGATCGACGAAGAACGCTCCAAGAGCGTCGTCGAGGCTGGAGTGGATCGGGTCACGATTCGTTCGGTTCTCACCTGCCAATCGCGCCGCGGGGTCTGTATTAAGTGCTATGGACGCGATCTCTCTCGAGGTCGGCTGGTCGAAAAAGGCGAGCCAGTCGGTGTCATCGCCGCGCAGTCGATCGGAGAGCCGGGTACGCAGCTTACCATGAGAACCTTCCATATCGGTGGAACGGCGAGCAAGGTGGTCGAGCAGACGGTGGTAGAGGGAAAGCACGCCGGCTCATTGAAATTTATGAGTTTCGATGCCAAGAAAAACACCGATCATCCTAATCCAGGCATTGCGGTGAAAAATAAAGATGGCGAGTGGGTCGTGATGAATCGCAATGCCAAGATTGCGATTTATGACGAAAACGGTCGGGAACGCGAAAAGTATCCCGTGGTGTACGGCGCGCGCATCAAGGTCAAAGATGGCGGGCGCGTGGAGATCGGTCAGAGGTTGGTCGAATGGGATCCCTATTCGCTCTCTATTCTGACGGAGGTTGGCGGTAAGATCGCCTATGGGGACATTACTGAAGGCGTGACCATGAAAGAGGAGTTTGACGAGGTGACGGGATTGTCGCGGAAAGTGGTGATTGAGCATTCCGGCACCACGATGCGGCCGCGCGTTTCCATTAAGGATGACTCCGGCAAGACGGCGAAGGTCTCAAGCGCAGCCGCAGTTGCACGATATCTTCTGCCGGTCGGCGCGCACATTCTCGTCGAAAAGGGCGGCACTGTTCATCCGGGTGACGTGCTGGCGAAAATTCCTCGTGAGACGACGAAGACAAAAGATATCACCGGAGGTTTGCCGCGTGTCGCTGAGCTGTTTGAGGCTCGGAAGCCAAAAGAACAGGCGGTTATCAGCGAAATCGATGGTGAGGTCTCCTATGAAGGCTTTGTGAAAGGTATGCGCAGAGTCATCGTCGACAATAAAGTGGGGGATCGGAAAGAGTATTCCATTCCGAAGGGAAAGCACGTCAATGTGCATGAAGGCGATTGGGTTCGAGCCGGTGAGCCGTTGATGGATGGGTCGGCCAATCCACATGACATTCTGGACGTACTGGGTCCGAAGGAACTCCAGAAATATCTCGTCGACGAAGTGCAGGATGTGTACCGGTTGCAAGGCGTGTCGATCAATGACAAGCACATCGAGATCATTGTCCGCCAAATGTTGCGGAAGGTTCGCATTGAGGATCCAGGTGATACGGAGTTCCTGCCAGGCAGCCAAGTGAGCCGGTTCGCATTCGAAGACGAAAACGAGCGGGTCTTGACCAATGGCGGCAAGGCAGCGCTCGGGAAGCCCGTACTGTTGGGCATTACCAAAGCGGCCTTGACGACGGACAGCTTTATTTCGGCTGCCTCCTTCCAGGAGACGACCCGTGTCTTGACGGAAGCGTCGATCAATGGAAAGGAAGATCAGCTCTTGGGATTGAAGGAGAACGTGATCGTTGGGCGTCTGATTCCCGCTGGGACAGGGTTTGATGAATATCGCGACACGTTTGTCATTAGTCCTAAGCAGGAAGCGCAAGTCCCTGAGTTGACCGGCGAACCGGTCGGTATTGGACAAGAGACTCAACAAAAAGTGGAAACTGGGTCGACCGGGGCGTAAAAGGGCTCTCTGCTTGCTTGACACAGAGCTCGCACCTCATTATAATCCGTCGGCTTTGGGCGAGTAGCCAACAGGAAATTGAAATGCCAACGATCAATCAATTAGTGCGACAGGGAAGGCGGAAGGCGCAGGGCAAGACAAAGAGTCCAGCCCTGAAGCGTTGTCCGCAGAAACGCGGAGTGTGCATCAGGGTCTATACCTCAACGCCGAAAAAACCGAACTCGGCGTTGCGGAAGGTGGCGAGGGTGCGTCTGACGAACGGAATGGAAGTGACTTCCTACATTCCGGGTGTGGGGCACAATCTCCAAGAGCACTCCATCGTGTTGGTCCGTGGCGGCCGCGTCAAGGACTTGCCGGGCGTTCGTTACCACATCGTTCGTGGTGCGTTGGATGCCGTTGGGGTGGCCAATCGCAAGCAAAGCAGGTCGAAGTACGGCGCGAAGCGGCCGAAATAAGTTCCACTGACATTCATAAAAAGAAGAAACGAAGATGCCAAGACGACGAATATTTGGACAGCGAGAGGTTCCTCCTGACCCACGGTATCACGATAAGCTGGTGAGCAAGTTTATCAACGTGATGATGTATGGCGGAAAGAAGAGTACCGCTGAACGGGTGTGTTATGGCGCATTCGACGTCATTCAGGAGAAGACGGGCAACGACCCTCTCAAAGTGTTTCGATCGGCGCTAGACAATGTGAAGCCCATTGTGGAAGTGAAGTCACGTCGCGTCGGCGGGGCGTCCTATCAAGTGCCGGTTGAAATACGTCCAGTTCGTCGGATGTCATTGGCGTTGCGCTGGATCTCCGAGTATTCCAAGGCGCGTGGCGGAAAGAGCATGGCTGATAAATTGGCTGGTGAGCTGCTTGATGCAGCGAACAATACCGGGGCATCAGTTAAGAAGCGAGAAGACACACACCGAATGGCCGAGGCCAATAAGGCCTTTGCGCATTACCGCTGGTAAACAGCGTTCATAGAAACAGTCTTTGTGCTGCAGTTGGCCGTGCTGCGAATTGCAGGTAGGTCGACCTGTATCGCGGGCGAATGTCTGCTGCAGCATCGTTATTTTCGGAGGTTTCACGTGGCTCGGCGAGTTTCCCTGGATCGGACCAGAAATATCGGCATCATGGCGCATATCGATGCCGGGAAAACGACGACGACTGAGCGCATCCTGTTCTATACCGGTGTGTCGCACAAGATGGGAGAAGTGCACGATGGCGCTGCGACGATGGACTGGATGGAGCAGGAGCGTGAGCGTGGGATCACGATCACCTCCGCTGCGACGACTTGCTACTGGAAGGACTATCGCATCAATATCATTGATACGCCCGGCCATGTCGATTTCACCATTGAGGTCGAACGCTCCTTGCGCGTATTGGATGGCGCCGTCACGGTTTTTGATTCTGTGCAGGGCGTTGAGCCGCAATCTGAAACCGTATGGCGTCAGGCGGATAAGTATCATGTGCCTCGCATTGCCTTCATGAATAAGATGGATCGTATCGGCGCCGACTTTTTCACGAGTGTGCAATCAATGGTCGACCGCCTGGGAGCGACTCCTGTTCCGATTCAGTTGCCGATCGGTCGTGAGGGTGATTTCAAGGGGTGTGTCGATCTGATCACGATGAAGGCGTATGTCTACGACGACGATTCGTTGGGCGCGAAGTATAAGGTTGAAGAAATTCCAGCTAATATGATCGAGCTCTCTCGCGAGTATCGCGAGAAGATGCTGGAGGCTGTGGCGGAGTATGACGAGCACGTCTTGGAAAAGTATTTAAATGGCGAGACGTTGACTGAAGAGGAAGTGAAGAAGGCCGTTCGTGCCGGTGGAATTAGTATGAAAGTGACGCCGGTGCTCTGCGGAGCATCCTTCAAAAATAAGGGCGTGCAGCAGCTCCTCGACGGGGTGGTGGACTTCCTTCCGTCACCGTTGGATATTCCGCCAGTGACGGGGGTGGACCCGTCGACCGAAAAAGACTTGCTGCGTCAAGCGAGCGACAGCGAGCCATTTTCCGCCTTGGCCTTTAAGATTATGACTGATCCGTTCGCCGGCCAATTAACCTATTTCAGAGTCTATTCGGGGACCCTCAAAACGGGAACAACGGTCTATAACATTACGAAGAATACGAAGGAACGGATCGGACGGCTGCTGAAAATGCATGCCAATAAGCGCGAAGATATCGACGAAGTGTATGCCGGTGACATTGCTGCCGCGGTCGGACTTAAGGGTGCGACAACCGGCGATACCCTCTGCGATGAAAAAAATCCCATTCTCCTGGAGGTCATGAAATTTCCGGAGCCGGTAATTTCGATGGCGATTGAGCCAAAGACGAAGCAGGATCAGGAGAAGCTTGGATTTTCGCTCCAGAAGTTGGCGCAGGAAGACCCGTCGTTCCGCGTGCGAACGGACGAAGAGACGGCGCAGACGATTATCGCTGGGATGGGCGAGCTGCATCTGGAGATCATTGTCGACCGGTTGATGCGCGAGTTCAAAGTCGAAGCGAACGTCGGCAAGCCCGAGGTGGCGTACCGCGAGACCATCAGACGCCACGCAGAGGCCGAAGGAAAATACATCAAACAGACCGGCGGACGCGGGCAGTATGGCCATGTCGTCTTGACCGTGGAGCCCAGTGAGTCGGGGAAGGGATTCGAATTTGTCAACAAAGTGGTGGGTGGATCCATTCCGCGAGAGTACATTCCGGCCATTGAAAAAGGTGTTCGCGAGCGGATGGAAACGGGTGTGTTGGCGGGATATCCCATGCGCGATGTGCGCGTGACCGTGATCGATGGCTCCTATCATGACGTGGATTCCAATGAAATGGCCTTTAAAATCGCGGCATCGATGGGCTTTCAGGAGGCTTGCCGGAGAGCCGATGCGGCACTATTAGAACCGATTATGAAGGTGGAAGTCTTGGTACCGCAGGAATATATGGGAGACGTCATTGGGAACCTCAATGGTCGACGCGGCAAGATCCAGGGGATCAAGGTCCGTGCAGGATCGCAGGCCATTGAGGCTGCCGTTCCCTTAAGCGACATGTTCGGGTATGCCACCGATTTGCGTTCGCGTACGCAAGGACGAGCGACGTACAGTATGGAATTTGATCGGTATGAACAGGTTCCGAAGCAGATCGCTGAGCAAATTATCGCGAAAAACCAAGGGGCCGCTTGATTACGGGGTCGCGACCGTTTTGCCGGTGTAAGTCTAGCAAATAGAGTGATCCAATCGGACGAAGGAGGAGGGTATGGCGAAGGCGAAGTATGAGCGGCGCAAGCCCC
>JBDUAJ010000161.1:0-7307 GCA_040004695.1 Nitrospirales bacterium
TGTCATAGAAGATAATTTATGGACAGCCTTTGTAAGCCATTGATTGTGGTTGTGGGCCCCACGGCGGTTGGAAAAAGCCACATGGCCATTCCTTTGGCGCAAGCACTGAGGACGGACATTCTTACTGCGGATTCGCGCCAGGTGTATCGTGGCATGGATATCGGCATGGACAAGCCGCCGGTGGAGCAGCGTGGTGGCGTGCCTCATCGGCTGATCGATTTGGTTGAACCCGACCAGCCCTTTAACGTGGGCGAATATCGTCGCCTGGCTCTGGCAGAGATGGCGCGGCTGCATCAGGAAGGACGCGTGCCTTTGATGGTCGGCGGGACAGGGCTGTATGTGCGGGCCATCGTCCGTGGGTTGTGGGATGGACCGCCGGCCGATTGGGAGTATCGTCATCGTCTGATGGATCTGGCCCGCGCAGAAGGAGCGGAGGCACTGTATCGTCAGCTGGCTCACGTCGATCCTGAGTTAGCGGCGCGGCTTCATCCGCGCGATGAGATCAAAATGATTCGCGGGCTGGAGGCGTATTACGTCACAGGGCGACGGTTGTCCGATCTTCATCGTGAGCATGGTTTCGCGGAGACGCCGTTTTCGACGCTCTTGATCGGTCTGACCAGGGACCGACATGAGTTATATCGGCGTATCGATGCTCGCGTCGACGAGCAGTTAGCGAATGGGTTGGTCGAAGAAACGCGGCGGCTATTGACCCAAGGGTACGATCGCCACCTGAGTTCGATGAAGGGATTGGGCTATCGGCAGATCGCCGGGTATCTAGACGGCGACTATCCCTATGAAGAGGCGGTCCGTCTGCTCAAGCGGGATACGCGTCATTTTGCTAAACGTCAATTGACCTGGTTTCGAAAAGAACCGGGCATCGTCTGGATCGAGATGCACGAGCGCGAATCCGCTGAGGCCGTCGTCGTGCGCCTGATGGTCCTCGTGCAACGTTTTTTAGCGGATCCGACTAAT
The DNA here is from genome assembly GCA_040004695.1 of Nitrospirales bacterium. Lineage (GTDB taxonomy): Bacteria > Nitrospirota > Nitrospiria > Nitrospirales > Nitrospiraceae > JAICXS01. The sequence continues at coordinate 973 of JBDUAJ010000161.1, forward strand.
TGTTCCTCGGCAGCGTCTGCCCATCAATCGGCGGCCCTCATGGCAGGAGCGTAGGAGGAACTTTGGCGCGTTCAGCGGCTAAGCCACAGGCGGACATCGGCATCATCGGAGGCAGTGGACTGTATGAGATGGTCGGGATGGAGCGTGTCCGAGAGTGGCGCTTAACGACTCCCTTTGGGCGTCCGTCCGATGCGCTGCTCCTTGGAACGATAGACGGCATCCGTGTGGCCTTTTTGGCTCGGCATGGTCGAGGCCATCGTTTTAATCCGACCGAGATCAATTACCAGGCGAATATCTACGCGCTCAAATCCGTCGGTGTGAGCCGGATCATTTCGGTCAGCGCCGTCGGCAGCATGAAAGAGACGGTTGAGCCCGGCCATCTGCTGTTCCCCGATCAGTTTATCGATGCGACGAAGCAGCGGGTGACCACGTTCTTTCGGGAGGGCATTGTGGCTCATGTGGCGTTCGGCGATCCGGTCTGTCCGAATATCAGGCGGGCGCTCGTTCAAGCCGCACGTGCCGTGAGGGCGACGTGTCATGAAGGCGGGACCTATCTGTGTATTGAAGGCCCCCAGTTTTCCACGAAAGCCGAGTCGCGACTCTATCGGCAATGGGGCGTCGATGTCATCGGTATGACTAATATGCCGGAAGCGAAATTGGCTCGTGAAGCGGAGCTGTGTTACGCCACGATGGCCTTGGCGACCGATTATGATTGCTGGCACGAGAGTGAAGAGTCGGTCAGTGTGGAGATGATCTTGACGACACTCCAGAAAAATGTGGAGCTTGCCAAGCGGGTCATCCGCGAGGTGCTCTCCATTTCGCGAGAACCGCGGGACTGCATGTGCGGTACGGCCTTGCAACACGCGATTGTGACGGCGCCGCACATGATTCCCAAAGCGACGCGCACGAAACTGGATCTGCTGATCGGGCGTTATCTGCCGAAGAAAAAGGGAGGCCGCTGAGATGGGAAAGTTGTTGGTCGTCGGGTCAGTGGCCCTCGATACCGTCCGCACGCCGTTTGGGGAGGCGACTGAGGTGTTGGGAGGCTCAGCGACCTTCTTTTCCGTCGCGGCCAGCTATTTCACCAATGTCGAACTGATTGCCGTCATCGGAGAGGATTTTCCAGAGGCCCATTTGAGCTTTCTAAAAAGCCGCCACATTGACATAGCGGGGTTGGAAAAGCGTCCGGGTCAGACCTTTCGGTGGAAAGGGGAGTACAGCTATCAATTGAACGAGGCCCGTACGCTGGATACCCGGTTGAATGTCTTTGAGACCTTTCGCCCGAAGATTGCGGATCGCTATCGCTCGCCCGGCATGTTGTTCCTCGGCAATATCGATCCTGAGTTGCAGCTGGACGTGCTGAATCAGGTTCAACGGCCATCCGTGGTCGCCTGCGACACCATGAATTTCTGGATCGAGGGCAAGCGCGAGGCGCTCTGGCGTGTCTTGGAGAAGGTCGACATCCTCATTGTCAATGACGGCGAGGCGCGGCTCCTGGGCCAGGATTCCAATCTCGTGCAGGTCGCCAAGACGATTCTGACGAAGGGCCCGAAGCATCTCATCATCAAACGCGGGGAATATGGCGTGCTGATGTTCAATCAGAAGCAAGTGTTTGGAGCGCCGGCCTTTCCGCTCGAGCAAGTGAAAGATCCTACGGGAGCCGGCGACACCTTTGCGGGTGGGTTTATGGGCTATCTCTCGGCCACCGGGAATCTCTCCGAGTCCTCGATCCGTCAAGCCATTATCTTCGGCAGCGTCATGGCGTCGTTTACCGTCGAAGCCTTTAGCCTTGACCGCCTGCGAGTTCTCGACTACAAAGAGATCGAGGCGCGGTTTCGCGAGTTCAAGCGTCTCACACATTTTGAGGACTTGTCATGACTGAACCGTTCGCAATGGTGGTGGGTCGCCTCAGGCGCCGAGTGACAGGACTTGCCGTCCTGATGTGCTGTCTGGCGGTCATGGGATGCGCATCGGAAGAGAAGCTGCAAAAGTCTAAAGGCTACTACCAGGAGGGATTGGCCAATCTCGACGTCGACCGTCAGCGGTCGTTCGTCTCCTTTCAAAAAGCCGTCAAAATGAATCCGAATCATAAAGAGGCGCATTACTCGCTGGGACATTTGTATGCGCTCCAGGCGAAGTATCCCCAGGCCGAAGAAGAGTTTCGTCAAGCCGTACGCATCGATTCCGATTATTCGGAGGCGCACAACTATCTTGGGCAAGTGTTGGAGCGGCAGAATCGCTGGCCTGATGCGATTCGAGCGTACCGTCAGGCCCTGAGCAACCCGCTCTATGGCACTCCTGACCTCGCTCGATTTAACCTTGGACGCGCGTTGGTTCATGAGGGTGATTTGGAAGGCGCGACGCAAGCGTATGAGGATGCGCTCCTCATCAGCCCACCCACTGTTCCACCGGCGGTGCTCAATCTGGAGCTGGGCCGGGCCTATTACAAACTCGGCTATGAAGTGAAAGCGAAGGAGACGCTGACCCGGGTGAAGGCTCAGGATAAGGGAGGACAATATGCGGCGGAGGCCAGCAAGCTGCTGGAACACCTGAAGCCGTAATTACGCTATGGAATCCATCGGCGACTTTTTTAAACAGGTCAGGGACACCAAGGGATTGACGCTCGACGACGTCGCGTTGAAGACTCGTATCCATCCCGACTTTTTGATCGCACTTGAGGAAGGCAACTTTACCAAACTGCCCGATCAGGTGTTTGCCAAGGGATTCGTGCGGTCGTATGCCCGGTCCCTGGGGTTGGATGAAGAAGACGCGATGCGGCGTTTTGAAGGGTCGGCCGGTGCCTTTTATGAAAAGCAGGCGGAACGCGAGGTGTTACGTCTGAAACAGGCTGAGGACGATCGACGAAAAAAGACGAACCGAAAAGTTGTCTTGGCGGCCATTGCCGTGGCCCTGCTGGGACTCTTCCTGCTTATGTCCCGCGAGCACACGCCGGTCGCTCCTCCGCGGCCGGCCCTGGATATGGAGCCTCCAGCGACCAAGCCCCCCCGTGGACCGACTTCATCCGCGCCATCGGACAAAGCCGACAGCCACGTTCAGGATTTGGAAAAAGAACGATCCCTGGCTGCTTCCAAGCCGGCATCGAGTACTCTGCCCCCACCGTCCATCTCCGCCGTGACCGCCGTTCCAGCGGCGCGAGAAGAAGTGATTTCGCCTAGCTCGGTTCGCACTGATCCCATGTTGGGAGGAATCCCCACGGACGGGTCCATGGTGTTAGCGATTGAAGCGTTGGAATTGACCTGGGTCGTCGTGCAGGTGGACAGCGGGAGTCCGGAAGAAGCGCTCATGAGGCCAGGGGAGCGGGTGCAATGGAAAGCATCCGATCGCTTTACGTTGACCCTGGGAAATGCCGGTGGTGTTCGAGTCGAATTGAACGGAAGAGAACAAGGGCCGTTTGGGAACAGCGGAAAAGTCGCTCGAGACATTGTGCTCAAGCGGGGAGCGTGAACCACGTGGACTTATCAGGTGAGGCGAATATGATGAGCCTGAGACCAAAACGTCCCATGACGTAAATGTTCAAAGACACCGTCTGTGCCTGCCGATTCCAAATCCCCGTACAATCCATACGGTTCTTGTGAACGGTCCATGGCACGGACTTTGAGTAGCATCGAGAGTGGGAAAACGACACGCGGCAGGAAAGGTGACGGGAGCGTGTGCCCAAGCCAAGAATGGCAGGATCAGCATGACGATATGCAAGACGTTGGCTTGACAAAGTTATTAGGGCATTGCTATATTGCCGCCGTTTTCGCTTAAAAATCGGTGAGTAGGACGCCGTGTCGGGTCTCTGTCAGTATCTTAGAGTCTGTTTTTACATTCCGCGATTTTCTCACAAAGGAGGAACGGTGATGGGGTATCTTGTGAAGTCGGTTGGTGTGCTGTCAATGTTGCTGTTTATGGCGAACGTGGCGGTCGCTGAAGAGAAGGATCCATTGAAACCTCGTGTGCCACCGGATCAAATGGCCGATGCGAAAGCGATGAAGAATCCCGTCGAGGCGACGCCGGAGAGCATTGCCAAGGGCAAGGCATTATTCGAGGGAAAAGGCACCTGTTTTAACTGCCATGGTAAAGAAGGCAAGGGAGACGGCCCGGCCGGCCAAATTCTCAATCCCAGCCCGCGTAATTTCACCAACTGCAAATTCCACAAGAAGCGGAAAGACGGCGAGCTTTTCTGGGTGATCAAGAACGGCAGCGCGGGAACCGGTATGGTTCCCTTGATCCCAGCCGCGATCAACGAAGAGGAAGCCTGGACGATCATCAACTACGAGCGGAGCTTCTGTAAGAAAGAGGCCAGCGAATAAGCCTCACTATTTTTCGCATTCAAAAGCAGAGAGGGAAGGCCCTCTCTGCTTTTTTTATTTGGTGCTGAAGCCCAGCCGAAATGGGTGATCGTCCATGCCGAAAGTGAAGGACGATGCCGTCGCGGTGTGTGTTAATTCGTCGGTTTGGTCAGTAGCAGCGATGAGGATTTGCTGCCTGGCTGAAGAGCGGGCAGAACCTGTGGCTGCTGCTCTTGATTGAAGGCGCTTTTTGCGGCAGCCGGCACGGATCGCGCGAGGAAGGCGCTCACTTCGCCTAATGTCACGTCGCCATCCAAGTTATCGTCGGCTTCGCCTTTCAGTCCGCGCAGCAAGTAGTAGGTAAACAATCCATGGTGCAACTTTTCTGATTCCAGACCGTCGTGCAGGCCGGTTGTGCCGATCAAGCGGGTAATGCGGCTTCCCCCGAGATCCCACTGCGGCTCCTTGTGCTTGCCTTTTTGGTCCACGCTGAGTTTGGACACCGAGCCATCGAAGATGAAGACGATCTGTCGCGCCTTCAATCGCGAGAGGGCCGTCTGCAGATCTTTGAGCGGATAGAGCCGTGAGATGGAGGCTCCGCCTTCGTAGGGAATCAGAAAGGTCTCGCCTGATGCAGAGACTTTAGCCTGGCCCGAGAAATACACAATCACGACAGAGTCGGCGGTGACGCGGGTCGGCAGCCAATCGAGGAGGGTCTCTTCAATGTCCGGCCGAAGTGCTTTCATATCGGGCAGGAGCCGGATATTCGAAGCCGGGACGCCGCCGAGGGCGTGAAAGTAATTGGTCACCATTTCGGCGTCCAGGCCGGCATATTTCCTGACGGACAATTGGGGATCGCGGTGCGTGCTGATCCCGACAGCGATGACGAACGTCTGAGGCTGTTGAAATGTCGTCGATGGTGTCGGCACCCGATCGACGGTATCCGATGGAGACATCGCCGACGTTGACACGGATGGCGTCGTCACCGAAGCGGGCGGCTGGACAGCGTGAGGCCCGATCGAAGCGGTCGTCTCACCCGTGCCCTCAGCTGGTAACGACGGCTTCGTCGAAGCCGCGCCTGGGGCAGAAGAGGACGGGACCGGTCCGGCTGTCGGTGGCGATGGTTCGAAAACGCCTCGCGCTTCGCGCATAAATTGCGTGCCGAGCACGACCGCCGTATCGTGGAGAAACGAGTCCATGGTGGCATAGGCGCACCGCTTCTGGGTGGCCTCCAGGATGATCTTTTCACGCCGCGTGGTCTTCAAGGTCCGCTCCCCCAACACCTTTCCGGAACGGTCTCGAAATGTGACGGCGGACTCGAGCGTGAGCTCAGTCGGTAACCGATCATAGACCCCATCGGTCTGGATTTGGAGTCCGGATTGTTGCAACGTGACGATGGCTTCCACATCGGCCGGCATATCCGATGAACGCTGTCCAGCCACCTGAACGGATTGGAAGGTCTGATGGGCGGCATCGACCAGGACGTCTTCAAGCTCGGCTCCAATGAGAAGTTCTTGCGGATGATTACAGGCATCCGCATACCGCGCAATGGCGGTCGTGAGCGAGGGGTCGAATGTCATGCGAACCGATGACGGGATTCGGGGGCCCATATCGGGAAGCGTGGACTGATGAAAGGCTTTTGAGAATCGCTCGCAGCCGTAGAGTAGCGAACACAAGAGGAGAAGGGAGAGAAGACTGATAAAACGCATGTTCAGGACCCTCAACGTGCGCGCCACCCTACCGGAACTAAAAAAGGAATGCAACGTGCTCACGGGTTGTGACAAGCGGTCGGCTTCTCTATGCTAGGCGGAAGATAAAAGTGCTCAGTGCTGAGTCCTGAGTGCTGAGTTGTTTGAAACGATCTGCTCCGGACTCACTCAGGACTCAGGACTATTCCTATGCTCGTGCTCGGTCTTTCCAATATGCGTGATGCCTCGGCGGTGCTCGTCGAAAACGGTCGCGTGATCGCGGCGGTGGAAGAAGAGCGCTTTGTCAGGGTCAAACATGTGACGGCGCTCCCGCTTCACGCCATTCGCTATT
>JBDUAJ010000162.1:0-7285 GCA_040004695.1 Nitrospirales bacterium
GCCGGGAGATCCTGGTACTGCTGCGGGCGGGTGAGCGGCCACGCCCGGGATTGCTGAGAGCGATTCCACCCACGAGAGAGGAATTCGGTTCGCCAATTGCCCCACCTCATGTCCATGCAGCCAATTCGCCGGGGCTACAATTAAATCGGCCATGACGGTCTGATCGATCCACTCACGCACGGTCTCACGGAAACTGCCTACCATGGTATCCACTCCGACCATAATGGAGATCGCGACCATCATGGCAGAGATCGTCACGGCGTTCCGGCCTGGCGCGCGGGATATCTGGTCGGCCGCCAATCGAGCCACAAGTGGCAATTTTATTCGACCGCCTGAAAGACCGTGCGACTGACCAGCCGCCAACCACACCTTCCCGAACAGACGGATGACCAGGGGTATCAGGCACGACAGCCCCAGCAATAAACACAGGGCCGCCCCGTACCCAAAGATGGGCACTCCCCACACGGGACCGGGCCATGCAAACACTCCGGCGAGAAGGATGAGAAGTATGCCTGTCCAGCCAAGGAACGACACCCGCGCCGTTTGAGTCGACTCATAATCGCCGGGCGCTAATGCTTTCGCCGGGGCTGTTTGTCCGGCGTCCCAACTCGGGACAAGGGCGCCTAACATGGATACGATCGCGCCTAACGCCGCTCCTTCTACCCATACTGAGAGAGGCAGGTCGAACACAAAGCGGACCAGCGAAACCTCGGCACCCGTCGTATCGACGGAGACATACAGATCTGAGATTGTTCTGCTCAGGCGAGACATGAGACCCTTCGCCAACAGTGCGCCACAGCCGGCTCCCAGGAGTCCGCCGAACAGTCCCATGGCTGCCGCCTCACTGATGAACAAGACGGTCACGGCCCGACGCGACATCCCCATCGCGGACAGCATGCCGATCTCGCGTCGACGTCGCACCACGGCGAAAGACACAGTATTGTAGACAAGGAATAAGCCGACCAGGAGACTCACCATGCTCAAGACCGTGAGGTTAAGATGAAAGGCACGCGTCATGTGCTCAATTTGGTCCGTGCGACTGGCAGGACGGCTCACGGTCACCGAGGGAGGGAGCGCGGCGTGCAGTTCGTCGATTATCTTTTCAACGGGACGGCCTGGTTCAGTGACGACGTCGATTCTATCCAGCCGCCCGATCAACCCGAACAGCGTTTGGGCGGCCGCAACATCCATGATCCCAATCGTGTCCCAGACGGAAGGCTGCGTCGAATCGGATTCGATGAGGCCCGCCACGACGACGTCATAGTGCCGCATCCCGGTTGTGATACGAAGCTCGGATCCTACGTGGAGGCTCCATTCAGCCGCCAATCGTGTACCGACAAAGAGAGCCTGCGGCGAGAGCATTTTATCCAATGATGGCCGCGCTCCATCCTGGCCGCGAAACCGAACCTTTTTTTGATCCGTTGCATCAAGTAAATCGAGTGCGATGATCGACAAGAGACGGGCCTGATTGGGACCTCCCACGACACGAGCCGTCAACTGAATCACCGGCATCGACGACACGACATCGGGATGCCGATTCACGTCTTGGATGAGGCCTTCATCGAACCCCAGCTCACCGCCCGACACCTGCACGGTGGCACGACCTGCTATCGCGATCACACTCTGTTCGAAGGACTTCAGTACGTCCACGTTTGCAGTTTGGATGGCCACGGCGACTGCCACGCCGAGTACAATGCCGACCACCGTCAAAGCCGTACGTACAGGGCTCGCCAATAAATGGCGTCGAGTGATTGCGTAGAGCGCTCTCGTCATGGTCAGGATTGCTGAAGCTGCGTGTCAGCCGTTAACGATCCTATAGGCATTTACACTGTATCATCCAAAATTGAACGTATTCTTTTCACGTTAGTGTTTACAGGAAAAGGCTGGTTTGTTAGACTATAGCCGATGCCGAGAACACGTACAACGACCAGGCCAAGCGGGGTGTCAAAAATGGAAAGAGGATCCTTCCCGGGAAGGACCATTTCGACGCATTCGCTTACGCCGCGTCAGAAGGAAATCCTTCGCCTGGTGGCGCAGGGCATGACGAATCGAGAAATTGCGGGTCAGCTGGACATCAGCGTGAGAACGGTTGAGGTGCATCGCTTCAACCTGATGCGACGATTGCGTGTGCGCAATGTGGCTCAACTCCTACGCCAAGCGCTCCTTCTGCGCCTCTTGCCCAAGAATTTCTCCAAGTAGCTCACAACTCCTTGAGTTTTCCTCGACACGCAGCCGGTGAGGCGTAACCTTTTCGCGAGAGCACCGCGGACAGTTCCTGGTTCAGTCGCTCAAACGCCCCCACGCCCTCCTCGACCAGCACCGTCCCGATCTGCACTGCGGACGCGCCACACAGAAAATGTTCAAACGCGTCGGTTCCAGTCACGACACCGCCGACGCCAATAATGGGTATCCGTCCCCCCAAGAGTTTCCAAAATGCGCGCACGTTGGCCAGTGCAATCGGTTTGATCAATAGTCCGCCTAACCCTCCGAAGCCGCCCTTTGGTTTAATGACGACCGATTCTCGTTCGGGATCGACGACAAGCCCATTGCCGACGGAATTGATGAGCGACAAAAATTCCACGCCGACGCGTTCGATAACGCGCGCCATCTTCTCATGATGAGCCGGATCGAAATACGGCGGCAGTTTGACTCCCATGGGCACAGTGATGACTCGGCGCACTTGTTCAAGCAACCGCTCGGAATCCTCGGCGTCATACCCGATCTGCGGCTTGCCGGGGATATTGGGGCACGAGAGGTTGACCTCGATCAGGTCCGGACGACTCTCGTTAATGACCGTCGCGATCTTGACAAAATCCGCTTCACAGAGACCGGCCACACTGGCGATGACGGGCTTCCCGAATTCACGCAGCGCGGGGATCAACTTCGCATACGCCGCATACCCCAAATTGGGCAGGCCCATCGAATTGATGGACCCGCTTGGAAAGCCATGGTAGCGAGGCTCTGGATTCCCCGTACGTGGCTCAACAGTCATCGATTTGGTAACAATGGCGCCGCCATGCGAACGGCCCAAGCGGCGGAGTTCCTCTTCCGTCACACACAGCGCTCCGGCCGCGTTCATCAAGCAGGTGGGGAACCAAACCCCGGCAATCGTCGTGGAGAGATCCTGCGCCATATTTCAAGTCACCTATACCATACCGTCAGACGTGCCACAAGAACGGCGACGTGCGTTAAATTGCAATGGCTTGGAATTGCCGTCCAAAGGAACTTTGTATGCCGGACGAGACTGTTAATTGATGAAATGCCATAAGCGACATATGAACTTTGCCGGCATATTTTGCGGCGGGGATTTCATCAATCCCCGCCATTGATTTCATCCAAACAAAATTAATGGTGGGCGCTCTTCCGCTTTTCCCCTCACTTCCTTACCGGGCAGGACTGGCGAACTTCCGATGGGTGGTATCGTGAACGTCTCCCTTCCCGACGTTATTAGTTCGAGGTTTCGGCCCCCATGCCTGATCGGCATATTGGTCATCGTGTAGAGCCGGTTGAAGACGACCCCATGCCGGCGTGCCAGTTCACGTCGAAACTGGGTCTCGATGGCCTCCTGCCTCGGTGGTAGAAAGGCGCCTACCGGATTGTGCACGAGATTCAAGACGAGGCCGCTCGCCTCCACTCCATACCCGAAGCGGTTCAACAGTTGAAGGGCATGGATCGATTTGTCGAAGACGCCGTCTCCGCGCTGAGCATCCGTCTGGGACGGGCGATAGGAGGGAAGAGAGGCCACGACCTCCTCTCGATGCAAGGCGAGGAACTCGCCGAGATCAGCTTGCGATGGAAGCAGCAAGACGCTCAGGTTGCAGCGGTCAATGACGTGACGACCAAGCGGGCGCGCCTGCTCGACGAGCCACCGGAAGTGTGGATTCAGTTCCGGCGCGCCGCCGGTGATATCCACTGTCGGTATAGTGGTCTGCTCCAATGCACGGATACAGATTTCGGCGGTCTCGCGGGTCATCTGCTCCGCGCGATCAGGACCGGCATCGACATGGCAATGCCGACAGGTCTGGTTGCAGAGTTTACCGAGATTGATTTGAAAAACGGTGAGGCCTGTCGCGCAGAGTGGAGTCAGGCCTGCGCTCTCCAGTCGCTGCTCAAACGGCGGGCACGCCCGCGTCTGGCTCAGCATGCGGCACTGCTCCTTAGAGGATGCCAATGGATTCTTACGAGCGAGTAGGCTGAGTGGCATCTTCATCTTCTTCGATCCACGGTGACCTCTTCGTTTCCGTCAGAACGTGATAACCTGATAGCCTCGGGAGATGAGCTTCTTGAAACTTGGGTGCCCCCTCATAGTCGCTGATCAGCGAGATCGCCTCGCTCTTCCCAGACTCTGTTGCCCCGAATGCTCCCGCGCAAAATTGGCAGGCTCCGGTGACGCGAGCCTTCACGGCGTCATACAGCCCCTTGACCTTGTGATCCGACTTGGACAATTCGCCGATCCATTTGGTTCCGGCTCCATCAAAGATGAGCTGGACGTCATCCCCGGCCTCCTTGAACTCCTTGACCGCTTCCAGCGCATTGGCTAGGCGGCCAAGATCGCCGTGTGATTCAGTATCCGCCAAGACAATGATCGCGACTCGATCCATATCAAGCCCTCCTATAAGAATAAGCACCGCGAGGAGCTACAACTTAGAATACAGGAGATACAACGGGTGATCTGTGAGGTTGCTTACAAAATGACCCAGCCATACAGTTAACTGTGCACCTCACAGCATACGCCACGATATCTGCCCTATCCGGATGGCGATCCATTGCATAACATACGCGAATAACACACGGGTAGCCGAGCTCGCGCATCCATGGCCCTTCACGATCCACGACACACGTCCACCGGGCAGCGCACCACAAAGTGGTTGAGCAGCGCGTGCCGTTCGTAGCTCAAGAGATAGAGATGCAGCGTGGCTGGGTCGCGTGCGTCGCGATGAAGCAGCGGTCCGTCGACCCCCACCGCATGATGGTCCATCCAGTAGTCCCGCGCGTCGAGATGAAACCCGTAGAACGTCCGCTGGCTCGGAGGGACCGCTAGGAGGTCTTCATAGCTCTCGAAAAAGCTCGGATTCGCGATGCCCATGGGCGCTTGCCACCCCTGCTCATAGTGCTCCGTTATCGTGGCGGGCAGCGTACCGAGGTCAAGACCGCCGAAGACCAGATGGCTCATCTCACCCGTGCCGCTATCCCTGAAGACCAACTCGATCTCAAAGAGTGGCTGGGGACGGGCTTGCATCCGGACTTGACGAAGCTTTGCCCCTACGAATTCAGCGAGGTAATGCAGTTGTGTGTCACGCGAGTGCTTCAATGAGTACCGGCCCGGCGGAATGAAGCTGGCGAATTGAACCGGCTGGGTATACCAGTCTCGATAGGTATGGACCGGCCCGGCCAGAACATTCTTGCGTTTGAGAATCTGCTCGCCGCGGACCGCCGGATGTTCGTCCCACTGGGCTGTCGCGTTGACTTCCCACTCCTGTTCCACCGTCCGCAATCGATCGAGGACAATGGGTGTGCCGGTCGGATCGACCCAGTGTTCCAATGACCACCAGTAATCCCAATACGAGAGGCCGTTCACGCGCTCGAACAGGCTCTTGTACAGGCCGAGCGGAAACGTGAACCAGACATGGGCGTACACCCGCTCCACACCGTCGTCGACGGTGAAGAGCAGCAGTTCCCACAATCCCGCGTTTAAACAGTTTCGAGCCAAGTCCACGCGACTCAAGGCGCGCTGCTCGAAACCATCTCCACCGTCGTGAACCTGAATGTGTCCGCCTCTCCTGAAACTGACCTGTTGGCGATTCCTCTCGCGGTCAATGAGCCCGACCTTCGTCAGGTCCGGGTCGGATTTGACCCAGGGTGGGACCGCCGCGACGAAATGAGCCAGATCCACGTCGGATAGCTCGATCGTGGTCGAATGCGTGGAGCCTGGTTCAATGACGAAACGGAAGCGGGTTTCCCCGCGCTGCTGAATCCTCAGTCTTCGATGCGGGTAGTTGCCAAATTCGGCACTGCGCTCTTCGGGATCCTCCGGATACTCCTTATTGCCGAAAGCGGTCAAGTGAACGGTCTGCTCCGGGGCGCCGTTATAGCGAGTCTGCCACCAGACCGTTCCTCCGAGTCCCGTGCCGACGATCAGAGCCACTGCGCCGATGCCGAACGTGCGTGTCCAATTCACGGACAGAGTTCTACCGTTGAACGTGATGCTAGGCATAGTTCCTCCGCGAGACCTTGTAAAAGGGGCCATGGTGCTCCGATCGGAGATCGTTCGCCCGGCTGAGGGCGAGCGACGTCGTTCAGGACACCTATTGCGTCTGCTGGAACGTACTATGGTCTTACAGGGATAGGTCAGGAGGAGCGCGGGCAGGGGCCGTACAGATGGAGCACGAGAACATTGGCAGAGCAGGCGTCCCCTCGACAGAGGGGGCACAAGTCGGTTGGGAGAGAAGCGGAAGTATGGAACCGGTGAATGCCGCCTCGCCGCTCGTTCCAATCCAGGTACAGACCTGATGGTGCGATTGACCGTGCTCACCCGGAACAGGCGGGCCCGCCTCCAAAGTCCAGATATGCATCCACACGGCAAGCGAGAGGTATGCGATGGTCGTGAACGAGCAGAGAAGGGGAGTTATGAGCGGTGGGCGGGTCCTCATGATGAGTATCCTAAATAAGGCTTCCGCCCATGTCAACGAAGAGGCCAGTGTCAGACCTGCAATAGATGACGTGCTTCCGAGAGGTGGCAAGTTCCTCGGCTCTTGATAACGGTTGCGCTGTGGTCGTCCTGTCAAGTAGGCTAAGGAACTTGATTGAAGGGGCGCGGCGACATGGTCGAGCAGGGTGTGGCACTGAACAAACTGTGGTACCTCAAGCACATTAATCTCTTCTCCGCCCTCACCATGCCCGAGCTCCAGGAGATTGACCGCATTACGCGGATGCAGGAGGTGAAAAAGCGGCAACCGATTTACCTCCCGGGCGATCCCAGCACCACGGTCTACTTGTTGAAAAAGGGGCGGGTCAAAATCGCCAACAGCAATGCGAGCGGCAAGGAGCTCCGGCGGGATGGAGGATCGGCGCCGTCCTGTGCAGCGCGCCGGTCGCTCCTGCATTCCGCCGATTAGGTCTTGAGGAGCGAGGCTCTCCATCGGACCGCCAGTGCGATCAGGCCGGAGATCATCAGGAGCAGCGTGGATGGTTCCGGAACGGCAGACACGGTGATGCGGGCGATCTGGTACCCTGACGCTTTAAAATCGGCATTCGCAAATCTGGGATCGTCCAAGATTCCCCCACT
>JBDUAJ010000009.1:0-23837 GCA_040004695.1 Nitrospirales bacterium
CGATACGGTTCGAGGAATGATCTCTCTCCAAGATGAAACTCGCCATCCCGCTGCCTTTCGGGAGGGGCGCTAGCTTGGATTATTCATGAATGCCGTCGCGAAGCGGCTGAGACCGAAGCCTTCATTTCACCCGCCCACCTCAGGCGTGCCAAGACGCACGCCCTTCCCGTGGGCTTCTCGCACGTGAGGCGACACAGGCGTACTGGCGGTCCGTCGAGGAGACCGAACGAGAAAAGCCACACCGGGCGAGAGGATCGGCCGCTGTAGTAGGTGTTCATGAAATCTGGGCTAGTACGACGGTCAGCCGTCATTCTGGAGTAAGGTGGGATGACGGCAACCGGAACGAGTTGAGAGGGTCAGCAAATGTACATTGAACCGCTTCACATTCCGATGATGTACGGGCGCGTTGCCATTGCATCTGTGGCGCTGACTCATGCCCTCTTTGCCACTTTTATCGTCGGTTCGTCGATGATCGGGGCCTCGTTCGAAACGCTGGGACAGGTCTCCGGAAAGGCGCGCTATGAACGCTTGGCGCGACTCATTGCATTCACCTTGATCCTGAGCACGGCGACCGTGTCATTCTTCGGCGTCATCCTGGTGTTCTTCCTGAACATCTTCTGGCCGCAGTTTTGGAGCGCCTTATTTCGGATTATGTTTTGGCCCCTTCTTCTGGAGGCGTCGTTCTTTCTTGCGGAGGCGGTCTTTGCCTATATCTGGTATTACACGTGGGACTGGGCGTCGACCGGTGTTCGAAAGAAGCTCCACATCGCGTGTGGCTGGCTGGCTGCGGGATCGTCGCTGATTGCGATGGTGATGATCGATATCGTCGCCTCGTATATGCTTACCCCCAGACCGCCCAGTGCCTTCTGGCAGATGATCTTTAACCCCACCATGCTCTATCTCGATAGTCACCGAATCGTCGGCAATCTGGCGTGGACAGGATTCGGGTTAGCCGGGATCTGTGCGGTCGCCTATCTGCGAGCCCGTGCGCAGGAGGACCGTGACTTTTATCGGTGGGCGGGAGGCGCCTGCTTTCTGGTTGGGTTCGGGGCCCTGTTGATCATGCCGATCATCGGCTATCAATATTTATTGCAAATTCGGTATGTCGAGCCGCAGGCCTTTTACACGCTCATGCTCGGCCCACGATCCTGGTTGTTCAACCTTGTGGCCTTGCTGTACAGCCTGGTGATCATTACCGGGTCCATCTATATGCTCAGATCGGTGTGGCCGAGCCTCTCTCCCGAGAGTCCTGGTCGTGTCGTGCTCCCACTCTCGCTTGGGCTCTTAGTTGTGGCGGGAATCGTCTTGACGTTGCCGTACCATCTTCAACACATTCCGTTTGTCTCGCGGTTCACCACCCAGGACATTAATCCCTGGGGGAAAATGCAGCCCAACAAATACTTCGCGATCGCGTTTCTCGTCATGTTTGGCCTGATCAATTGGCTGTATTTTTTTCGATCGTTCCGATCGCACTGGTGGCAAAGCTCAGTCGAACACTCGGCGCGTGAGAATCGGACATCCTCGCTGCTCATGGTGTTGACGGTCTGCTCTATCCTCATCATGCTCACCATGGGCTGGGCTCGTGAGACCGCCCGGGCCTTCAACGGATATTTGATCTATGGACAATTCAACTTGACGGATGAACAGTCGACCTATCAGGCCGAGCGCGCGCCGTGAGGAACAAGCGTGATCCGGCCATAAGAATGGCCCGCTCATTCCATAGCATACGCCGATTTGTATGTGTCCATCCTTCTTCCATGGTAGCAGGTCGTTCCAGCTAGGCTGATATTTCTCGATTGCTAGATTACGTTTTGACCTCATTGAGCAACCTTGCGTTTTGTGAGGTATCGGATGCGGAATGATGTTCCCCGTGCCTCCTGCCTCATCGGTCGACCATACCGAATGTCATCCGTACGGTGGCCATTGCCGGGCTTGAGCTCTCCAGAAAACGGGTGTCAACGCTCCATCGAACAGCATAGTTCGATTCGCGCATGGTCGTGAAAATATTCGATGTGCCGAATGGGAGTCAGCGCGCAGCCCCGATGGACGTAAGGAGGATGCGCAGTGCGCGGAGAGGAGAATGGGACAGGCTTCACACAAAGGACCAGCGGAAGGTTGAGCAGACGCGCTTTCAAATCCCACAGCGCGGCATCGACCGCGGAAATGGTCATGGAAGCGAATCAGTTGAGCCGTGCCGAGATCGCACAGCTACAGCCCGGTCCCCGCCGCTTGTTCGACAACGACGAGCGTCGTGTGTCGCCATTCGAGCGTGCCGTCTGATTCGGGACGATCAGTAGGAATGAGATACGCGGACACGTCGATGTGTTCGAACGGCACATCGACGTGTTGGCGGCGCCGCTGTTCCACGATGGACTTGCTGCACGCGATGACTGTGGGAGCTCATCGCGATCGACCCCTATCATCTTGCATGAGTCCCTCTGCCATCCCGCTGAACTATCGACCTCCGCCTCCGTCTCGGGCGCCAGAGCCAGACTTTTTGGATGTGTCGCTTTTGCCGGTCCCGGCGCCTTTTTCACCCCCGGCATTTCCCATTCCGCTCTGTGAACTTGCACCTCCCTGGATTGTTCGATCAGTCGCACCAGGCGCGCTGTGACTAGGTCCGCCTGAAGCGTCCGGACCTGTGAACGGCTCATTGCCGGTGCTGCGCTCGTTCACCATGCCTTTGCCTTGTTTCGCAGAGTCCGCCCCAACGGCTCCATTCACTTGCACAATCCCATCCCGACCACTGCCATTCCACTGAGAAGCCACAGGTTCATAATGCCTCCTTGAAGTTAGAAACCATCGCTTGCACGACTTGCCTAGACCACCTCTCGGATCTTGTTCTCGACGACGGTCTTAATGATGTCCCACCGGTCCTTCTGGCCGCGCGCGAGCGCTTTTGCAAATTGCCAGGCCTGTTCCGTGGTGATTTTGCCGGGCAGTGGCGGCTCGTTCGGATCGACCACGGCCTGCACGACGGCCGGTCCTGGATGGGCGAAGGCCTCACGCAGCACGGAACCCACCAGCTTGGGATCGTCGACCGTAAAGCCGGCCGCGCCACAGGCGTTTGCAAACGCCGCAAAGTCGATCGGCTGGAGTTGCACGCCATACTGCGGATTGCCCTCCATGGCAATCTGTTCCCACTTAATCATGCCAAGGACGTTATTTTTGATGATGATGATTTTCACGGGCAGCTTGTATTTGACCATGGTCGCCAACTCCCCCATGAGCATGGTGAATCCGCCGTCACCCGTGAAGCAGACGACCTGTCTGCCGGGAAAGGCGATCGATGCACCGACGCTGTACGGCAGTCCATTGGCCATGCTGGCGAGCGTCCCGGACGCGGAAAATTGCATGTCGCCACGGATCTTGAGATGGCGTGCCGCCCAGGTCGTGATGGTGCCGGTGTCGCAGCAAATAATGGCGTCGTCAGCTAACAGCTTGTTGAGCTCATGGGCAACTACTTGGGGCTTCAACGGCAGATCCATCCGCGTGCCGCGTTCATCCATGAGCTCATTCCATTGTTTCATGCGCGCTTGCGCAGTCGCGAGAAAGCTGCGATCGGTCTTCGGGTGAATGAGAGGGAGCAGCGCTCGCAGGACATCCCAACACTGTCCGACCAGCCCCACGTCGGCGGGATAGCGCAGCCCGATGCGTGCCGGATCCATATCGATTTGAATGGACTTGGCCTGACCCGGCTTGGGATAGAATTCCATATAGGGGAAGCTGCTGCCCGCAATGATGAGCGTGTCGCATTCCTCCATGATCTCTTGGGACGGCGCGGTCCCGAGCAAGCCGATGCCGCCGGTGGTATAGGGGCTGTCGTCAGCGACGACGGCCTTACCCAGCAACGGTTTGGCGATCGGTGCGCCGAGTTTTTCCGCCAGCAGCAACAATTCATTGCGCGCGGTCAGGCACCCGCGCCCTGCAAGAATTGCCACCTTCGCCCCCGCATTGATGATGTCCGCTGCTTTCTCCAGCAGCACTTTCGGCGGAAGAGGCAGCGCATCGCTGTAGAGGTCGCCGCTGTGCTGTGGAATGTTGGTCGGGGAACGGTGCCCATTTTCCGTCCAGTCTTGAACGTCTTTTGGAATGGTGATGTGCGCGACGGTCCGCCTGGAGATGGCCGTCTTGATCGCCTCATCCACGACATTAGTCACATGCTCGGCGCCCATCACGCGTTCGGTATAGCCGGCCACATCCATAAATAATTTGTTCAGGTCGACATCCTGTTGGTAATGGGTGCCGGTCAGATCATGAAACGTGTGTCCCGTAATGGCGAGGACCGGTTGTCCGTCAAGCTTCGCATCGTAGAGGCCGTTCAGCAGATGAATGCCGCCGGGTCCCGACGTGGCGAGGCACACACCTAACCGGCGAGTGAATTTGGCATAGCCGCAGGCCGCGAACGCGGCCGCCTCTTCGTGGCGCACCTGAATGACTTTGATGAAGTCTTGATGGGTGCGTAATGCTTCAAAAATGCCATTAATGCCGTCACCCGGGAGGCTGAAGATCGTATCGACTCCCCATGCGCGGAGCCGTTCGACCAGAAGTTCTGCCACTGTTCTAGCCATAATCCGTCCTTTTCTCATTCAGCCTGCAAAGGCGATCGTACTGAGGAGAGCATTTTCGGCCTGGCGCGAATCCAACCGTGTATGTTGCACGATGATCGTCACGTCCGATTCAATCCCACGCGCATAGTCCGTCCGCGCGGGAGGGGCTCCGGATCGGTGAGGTCGTTAAAGCGAATGTGCCGCGTGCGTCTGGCCGTACCGTGATGCGATAGGGTCCCACCGAGTCCCGGTCCCGAATAGAAAACGGTCATCTGGATCTGTGCGTCACGATCGGACACATTGAGTAGGCACGCGGTCTCATGACTGGTGAATTGCGGCTCTGGTCCGTGGCTGTTAAGGTGGGATATAGCCTTCGCAATTGCCCAGCGCGTGTGCCCAACATTTTCCATACACCCTTCGATGCATTGTATCCTCCGGTATCGTCCATCATCGGCCCGCGGCTTTCTATCAGTCGCACGGAGGGCAGAAGTAGGAAGTCGGCGCGGCGCGTTCGAACTGGGCGAATGGGCCTGCGCGGGCAGTGCGCTATCGCGCGATTCCGACGCAGAAAAGATCAGACTTTCTGTTCCAAGGAAATTGTGGTGTCACCACGGCGTATGATTTGCACTTTTATCTTGGGGCACAAAACCGGTTCCGGAGGAGCCGCCGCTGCGGGTTGCGCACTGTATGGTGGTTAGGGAGAAGGTGCGCTTCCACTGTGGATCAAATTGATCCATAGGTAATCCCCAAAAAACAGCACGAGCAGGAGGATTCCTACGACGAGAGCAATGGTCATCCAGACGCTCTTCTGTGGCATGAACATCCTTGGTCTGCCGCCGATCAATGCGACGATGCTCTCTCGTCGATGTTTTCTGGGCTGTTGGGCGTAGGGTCATACCCGCCATATTGGAACTTCGTCATGACCCCGACCACCAGCGTGGCGACGAAAAAGAACAGGAAAAAATAAAAGGCGACCCGGAACGGTCCGATATAGGGTGTGTCGAACACTCCAAAAGCATATAAAGCGGTCACGAGTAGGATGGTGGCTAAGAGGGTCAGGATCGTCATGGTGCCCCTCCTTTCTTTCGTCATCACAGTGAGACTTGGATTCTAATCTTCCGGTGAAGCCGTCAACAGTGGCAATTGTCTGTCAGCCCATTGGGCATAGTCCTGCCTCCCGATCCGACATCGGGGTCTGGCGCACTGCTCATGCGCTTCGGCGAGCTATGCAGCGATGGTAAGACGACGCCTCTTCTAATTCAATTTCTGTATGCCGACTCTGAGGTTGGGTTGGCAGGGCAAGTATGTTATGAATAGCGCTCCATTATGTCATGAGTGATGTGGCGGGGAGTTCTCAGTTCTGGCAGGATAGATGAAACCACGGGCAGCTGAACGTTTTCCCCTTCGTTCTCGTGTCTTGTTTTCAGGCATTGACGTGACCGTCGAGGGGGAGGGAACCATCTCCGACCTGTCGAAAACCGGATGCCGGGTGCAAAGCGACACGCAGCCGTCAAAAGGCATTGACCTAAAACTCGAGCTCATTCTATCGGACTACTCGTGGCCAATGAAAGTGGATCGAGCGGTGGTGTGCGGGATAAAAGGCCGCACGTTCGGCCTGGAATTTGTGAGCCTGCAAGCCGCCCAACGGGATCGACTGATTCGAGTCATTATGAAATTAAAGCAGGACGTCGGGCATTAGAGAAACAACCGTCTGAGCCGTCTCTTCCTTATTTCCCTATCATAAGATCGAGGGACCAGTGAGCCCTGCGGCGGCTTGACCCGTTGAGAGGACAAGGACAGATAAACGTATGACGCAAGAGACCGCGACCGCTCGAGTGACATTGCAGCGGACGAGAAGTCTACGGATTCTCCCAGGACATCTGTGGCTCTATGCGGGGGAAATTGATGACGTCAAGGGCACGCCTGAAGCCGGCGACCTGGTGGACGTCTATACGAATGCAGGCCGGTTCTACGGACGTGGCTTGTTCAATCCCCACTCGAAAATTCGTGTGCGCCTTCTCACGTTTGAGGAAGAACCGATTGACGAGACGTTTTGGGCGACACGATTGAGAACCGCGGTTGAGCTGCGCCGGCGAGTCGTCTCGGGGACCGATGCCTATCGCCTCATCCATGGAGAAGGCGATCTTTTGCCGGGCTTGGTTGTGGATCGTTACGCCAATCTGTTGGTGATGCAAACCCTGGCCTTTGGAATGGACCGTCGAAAAGAGCTGTTGGCGGACCTGCTCAGTGAGCAAATCAAACCTGATGCCATCTATCTGCGCAACGATGCAAAAAGTCGAACATTAGAGGGATTACCCATTTCACAAGGCTTCCTCCGGGGTCAGTCTCCGACACGGCTCGAGATCACGGAAGGACCCGCCCGGTTTGAGGTGGATGTGGAGCGGGGACAAAAGACGGGCTGGTTCTGTGACCAGCGTGAAAATCGTCTGGCAGTCGCCTCGGTGGCGCAGGGTGCCGCCGTTCTGGAAGTCTTCTGCCATACGGGCGCGTTCGGGATTCAAGCGGCCTTGCAAGGTGCGACGTCTGTCCTTGGGATCGATGTCAGTAACGACGCGCTCACCATGGCTCGGCGGCATGCCGACATGAACCGGTTGAGGGGGCGATGCGAGTACCGAGAAGCCGATGCGTTCGAAGACCTGCGCGCGGTGGACCGGGCCGGACATCGATATGACCTTGTCATCTTGGACCCTCCGGCGTTTGCCAGGAGTAAGCACGCTGTGCCGCACGCGTTGGCGGGCTACAAGGACATTAATTTACAGGCCCTTCGATTGATTCGCCCCGAAGGATTCTTGGCAACGTGTTCGTGTTCGTATCACGTGAGCGAGCAGAGTCTGTGGCAGACGATATTGGATGCCGCCCGAGACGCCAAGCGGCAGTTGAAGCTTGTCGAAAGCCGTTCACAGTCCCGTGATCATCCCATGCTGGCTGCCATGCCCGAGACGCGTTATCTCAAATGTTTTATCTTCCAGGTGTGCTAAAGCGATTTCAGATCATCACCGAACATCAGGGTCTCCTCGCTGAACCGTTCCTGCGGTCGTACGTAACATGAAAGGACTGACCGACGTCCTCATGCTGCATGGTCCATTAGTTCGTAGGTGTTCGTCTGATGGCACGTGAATAATCGGCTGATGCCATCTCAGGCTGAAGATCTCTATCATCTTAAATCTTCCGGAGTAGAGAGGCCAAATAGGGGGACATATGTGGAAAAAAGAGGGCGACACGGTGATCACAAAGGATGTGTCAACAGAAGGCGCGAAAGAGGGTGAGATCATTGCTTTTGTAGGGAAGGGCGTCACCTTTAAGGGCGCCATCTCCTATGAAGGAACTGTCCGTATCGACGGCCGAGTTGACGGAGAAATTGAAACCAGCGGGACGCTGATCGTCGGAGAGGAAGCGGTCATTACCGCCAAAGTCCATGCCGGGACTATCGTGAGTAAGGGAAAAATTACCGGAGACGTCGTGGCTAAAGAACGCGTGAAACTGATGTCCCCGGCCATGCTGAGCGGTTCGGTCAAGGCGCCTACGTTTTCCATTGAGGAAGGCGTGACCTTTGACGGCACCTGCGAGATGACGGGTGCACAAGTGCATGATCTCGAGGAGGCGCGTCAGGCGAATCAAGCGGCCGGCAATGCCAAACGTATGATAGGCTAGCGACCCCAATCAGACTTTCAGTGCTTTCTCTGGGTGGAACCCGGAGAAGGCACCGCTACCCATGCCGCCCGCGGGTTTTATTCCGCCGCTAGTCATCTCCGTAATGCCTATGATTGCGGTGTGTGCCGCAATTCCCGCTCTGTTGAAGGAGTCAGATCATCGCTTCGCCACGCGACGCCGTGGCTCGCACTTCTCGAGCGTATCATGCGCATCTGGAAACCCTTCTCCAGGTGTGGGGGCGTCGCCCCTATCGAGGGCCACCTTTATTAATAGAGGTTCTGCAGCATGTGCCAAAGAACGCGCGTCTGCTCGATCTCGGATGCGGGGCTGGGCAGGATGCCCGCGCACTGAGGCGAGCCGGCTTTCGCGTCGTCGGACTCGACGTGAGCCACCCGCTTCTCGACTATGCGCGTCGTCGGAGTCCTCGCCTCAACCTGGTGCAAGCCGATATCCGACACCTTCCGTATGTCCCCGGCATTTTTGACGGCATATGGGCGGCGGCCTCACTCATCCACCTTCCTAAGTCTTCCATTCAAGCCAGCCTGCGAGGCTTGGCCCATCTCACCACACCCGGAGGGATACTGGCTGCGACCTTTATCCATGGGCGGCGCTCAGGCACGTTACAGAGCGGCTGGATTCCAGACCGGTTCATCAGCCGTTGGCACAAGCAGGAATTGGCCGTTGTCATCGGCCGAGCCGGATGGACGGTCGTTGAGCTGAAGACGGTCTCCGGTCAGGAGCGAAAAGGACGGTGGCTGAATCTCATTGCACGTCGATCGGCTGATTAGGCACCCTGGCGTTGCTTGATCACCGTCTTGGAGCAGCTGTGACTTTCCCTAGGTCCATCGGATAGCTCTCTCCTAGATGCTTCAAGCAGCCCCGAATGGCTAAGACACATGGCCTCCTAGGAGACGTCTGGCCAGCCATTTGAAGGCCCCCCTTTCCCTCGCACAGAATGTGGTTATGTATGGTGATAACCAGCCAACACCATTTGAGGTGCGATGTGGAAAATTTGAAAGAGAACGCAATCGTTTCAACGCTTCCCGTGATTCCCATCAAGCGCTCGGTCCTGTTTCCAGGAGTCATGCTCCCGATCACGATCGGCCGGGCTCGCTCGGTGGCGGCATTGGAAGCCGCCTTAGAGACCGAAGAGAAGACCGTCGTCGTCGTGGCGCAGCGAAACCCCGATCATGAAGAGCCCGGCATCGATGATCTGTTCACGATCGGGACAAAGGCGGTGATCAAGCAAACGGTTCGGACGCCGGAGGGCGTCGTTCAGGCCCTGGTGCAGGGGCTCGAGCGTGTCGTGTTACTGAAGGTCGAACAGACGGCGCCGTTCCTGAAGGTTCGCACGCGCCAGGTGGCGGCCTCGCTCGATACCGGGACAGAAAGCGATGCCTTGCATCGTGCGGTCCTTGATAAGATCGACGAACTGCCCGGGCTCCTTCAGTCGTCCGGGATCCGAGACGTCGTCCAGGCCTTGCACGCAGAGCGTGATCCGGTGGCCCTGGCCTATCGGGTGGCGTCGCTGCTCAATCTTACCGTGGAGGCTGAACAGGCGTTGCTCGAAGCGGCGACACAGGGCGACCTGTTTCGACGGCTCTACGCCGTGTTGACGCATGAAGTGCAGGTCCTGCAGTTGCGCAATAAGATCGCCAATGATGCGCAAGCGGAGATCGGGAAATCTCAGCGCGAGTACGTATTGCGCCAACAGCTGAAGGCGATTCAGCAGGAACTTGGTGAAGGGGACAGCGACAGCAGCGAACTGACTCACCTCGAGGAACTGATCGATCAAACCGATTTGCCTGAGTCGGTCCGCAAAGAAGCCAATCGTGAGCTGACCCGGCTCGGTAAAACGCCGCCGGCATCACCCGAGCATCAGGTGATTCGGAACTATCTGGAACTGGTGTTGGAGTTGCCGTGGAAGAAGGCGTCGGCCGACCAGCTGGAGTTGACACGCGTGCGGGAGGTCCTGGACGAAGACCATTACGGCATTCAGGAGGTGAAGGAACGGATCGTCGAACATCTGGCCGTGTTGAAACTGAATCCCTCGGCCAAGGCTCCTATTCTCTGCCTCGTCGGCCCTCCCGGAGTGGGAAAGACGAGTTTGGGACAGTCGATTGCCCGCGCGATGGGCCGAACGTTTGAGCGCATGAGTCTAGGTGGCGTGCATGATGAATCCGAGCTCCGTGGTCACCGCCGGACGTATATCGGCGCCATGCCGGGCCGAATTATTCAGGCCATGCGTCGAGCAGGGGTGAACAATCCGGTCCTGATGTTGGACGAAGTGGATAAGTTGGGACGCGATTTTCGTGGCGATCCGGGTGCGGCCCTTCTAGAAGTGCTCGATCCAGCCCAGAATCATACGTTCCGGGACAATTACCTGGACCTGCCGTTCGATCTGTCGCAGGTGTTCTTTATCACGACCGCGAATGCGCTCCATTCTATCCCTCAGCCGCTGTTGGACCGGATGGAAATCATTCGTTTGCCGGGCTATAGCGAACAAGAAAAGCTGGAGATCGCCATGCGGTATCTTTGGCCGCGGCGGCTGAAGGAGGCGGGTCTCACGGCCGAACAGGTTCGCTTGGAGCAGGAGACGCTCAAGGACGTCATCAGCCGGTACACGCGAGAGGCCGGTGTTCGCCAACTCGAGCAGATGCTCGGGCGAGTGACTCGAAAGGTGGCGTTGAAGCTGGCGGAGAAAGGACTGGAATCGGCGCCTGTGGTTATTGCTCGTGAGCAGCTTGGTGACTGGCTGGGCACTGAACGGTTTATGCCTGAAGAAGCACGGAAGGCTCTGCCGGTTGGCGTGGCAACCGGCTTGGCCTGGACCGAAACGGGCGGCGACGTGCTCTATATCGAAACGTCGCTCTTGCCGGGTGGCCGCGGGCTGACACTGACCGGACAATTAGGCGAAGTGATGCAGGAATCGGCTCAGGCGGCTCGCAGCTATCTGTGGTCGCATGCCGACGCGTTAGGCATCGATGCGGATCGCTTTAAACGAAATGGTGTTCACATCCATGTGCCGTCCGGGGCCATTCCAAAAGACGGGCCATCGGCAGGGATTACGATGGCCACCGCCTTGGCATCACTGTATCTCGGACTGCCCGTCCGCCAGGATACGGCGATGACCGGCGAGATCAGTCTGAGTGGGCTTGTTCTCCCGATCGGCGGGCTCAAAGAAAAAGTGTTAGCGGCCCGTCGGGCCGGGATCACGCGTGTGATTCTACCCAAAGCCAATCAGAAGGATCTCAAGGAGGTTCCCGAGGAGGTTCGTGCGGAGATGACGTTTATTCTCGGTGAGACGATCGATGATGTGCTTCCGGCGGCGCTTCGGGGCTGGGAAGGCGTTGCCAAGCCACCTCTCTTAGAAATGGTGTGCGGCTAAGGCATCATGGGCGACGTCGCTGAATGACAGCCGGGACGCCGACGGCGTCCCGGCTTCGGTGCAGCTGTCCGTTTTCCTTCATCCTTCCTACTGCCCGTTCTGGACACTCTTCACATTCCGTTGTATCTTTCAATCTCGGAGGATCTCGACAATCGCCGGCGACCGCGGGTGTCATCCCACCGCATCGGCTATGCAACACACACTCCAGGATCGCGACGATGGCTCAATCGAATGCTCATAAAGCCTCGCCGACTTCTCTTGTTGCCCAACGCTATCGCCATCTCCTTCAAATGTCTCGGGATGGGATCTTTCGACTGTCCTGTGACTTCACGATTCTTTCCTTGAATCCTGCGTTCGAAGTGCTTACCGGCTGGCCACGCTCGGAATGGTTCGGCAAATCGTTGCTCCATTTGGTCCATCATGAGGACCAACGGCTAATTGTGGAACGCATGAAAGGGGCTCTAAATGAAGAGACAGCTTCCCTCTGCGAAGTGCGGCTGGTGATGCAATCAGGTGCCTGTCTCATGACCGAAATAGCTCTTGCGCCGGAACACGAGAACGGTGAGGCGACGGGTTTTTTCGGCATCATTCGCGACCTCACGAAACCTAAGCAGGCTGAAGAAGCCCTGATGGAACAAGACATTGAGCTTCAGCAAGCTCACAAGATGGAGGCCGTTGGAAGACTGGCCGGCGGCATTGCGCACGATTTCAACAATCTCCTGACCATCATTATGGGATATAGCCAACTCGTCTTGAGTCGACTCAGGCAGGATGACCTCCTGCGTGGCGATGTTGAAGAAATTCGGAAAGCCGCAGTTCGGGCGGCCGCACTGACACAACAGTTGCTTGCGTTCAGCCGGCATCAGGTCATGGTGCCGAAAGTAATCAACCTCAATACGATCGTGGAAACTGTTGACAGCATGCTGCAACGACTTATCGGGGAGAACATTCATCTGGTGACGATTTTAGAGCCGTGCCTGGAACATGTGAAAGCCGATCCTGGACAAATGGAACAGGTCATCGTCAATTTGGCGGTCAATGCACGCGATGCCATGTCCAAGGGCGGAAAGTTGACGATTGAGACGGTCAATGTGGAGGTCGGCATGGGACATTCCCTCCACGGGGCCCTCCGCGGCGGGCATTACGCCAAGCTCAGCATCCGCGATACGGGATGTGGCATGGACCGGGAGACCCAAGCTCGTATGTTTGAGCCGTTCTTTACCACCAAGGGGCAGGGCAAAGGCACAGGGCTAGGGTTGGCGACGGTGTATGGCATTGTCAAACAGAGTGAGGGCCATATTGTGGTCGAGAGCGAGCCGGGCCGGGGAACGGCCTTTCAAATCTATCTGCCGATTGTGGATGAGCCTATTCAGACCGGTGAGCCGGACAAGCCTCATATCGCGCTGCCGTACGGTTCAGAGACCGTGCTTCTGGTGGAGGATGAACCGATTGTGCGCATTTTAATCCGGGATACGCTTGGCCTCTTTGGATATACCGTGCTCGAAGCCCGACATGGCTTTGAAGCGCAGTTGATCGGCAGTCAATGCGCGGGGCGAATCGATGTGTTGATGACCGATGTGGTCATGCCCCAGATGAGTGGGAAAGAGCTGGCGGAGGGTTTGTTACAGATGCACCCCGAGATGAAAGTCCTGTACATGTCTGGGTATACGGAGAATGCCATGATCGACAACGGGATCTTAGATTCCGGAAGCGTATTTCTTCAAAAGCCCTTTACCCCTGAAGTATTGGCAAGAAAGGTGAGAGATATCATCGACTCAGTACAATAGGCCAAGATATCGCAATGGGGTGGTTCTCAGGTGATTGTATGACCGGCTCATAACTGCCGTTCGTTCTCCCCCTTTTCGACGAAGTCGCCATCCGGTGCTACACTTCTACTACAGTTCCTAAGGATGGCACGATAACCCGTGAAACAAGATAAGAGCGCGGAATTATTAAGCGAAGTCCGTCGCCAAATGGGCGACGGAAAGTTTAGCCGAGCGTTCGCCACCCTGAAGGATTTACTGGCTTCGAATCCATCTCACCAGGAAGGGCGTCGCCTCCTCGCTACACTCCTTCTTAAATTCGGGAACCTGGCAACGGCGAAGAATGCCTTCGAAACCCTTGTCAAGGAAGCCTTGCACCGCCGGGATTACTCCGAAGTCGAGTCGCTGCTCCGCGAATATTTGGTGGCCGGGCCTCGGTGTGTGGCATTTATAGAAATGCTCGGCGCAACCTATGAAGCAAACGGTGATCCCCTCGGTGCCGTGTTCGAGTATGAGAAAGCCATCGACATTCTATTGGAAGACCCTGATCCTGCGCGGCCGACCTTCGCGCAGGACCTCTTTGAGAAAATCAAACAGCTGGCTCCATCCAGCTTTGTGGCCAACCGGGTTGCAGCTAGACTTCAGCACACGACGGCGCAACCGAGCACTCCCGTACTTGCTGCAGCACCAGACGACCTTGATGATGCTGGCCGGGAGGTCGAAGTCACAGCGACCGTCTCATTGGAGGCTGCTAAAGAAACAGGTGTCGAAGCCGCGAGGGATGTTCACGACAGCAAAGGTGAAGAAGAAGCTAAGGCTGACGAATTAGAGTGCTCTTCAGATATTCATCAGCAACCGGTCATTCAGAGTTCCGCTGCACAGGCGATTCCGCCCGCGCGATTAGAGCTGGACGAAAAGGTTCCCTTTCCGCCGGTCAACCACATCTCTGAACATCAGCTCTCCACGAAGGACGACGCTGTCGATGAAGATAAGCTGGACTGGGAACCAGAATCGGACGGAATCGGGTTTGGCAGTGAGCCAATTTGTGAGCCCAGTCGCGTGGAGCTCTATTCTGAAGAGTCTGAGGTTGCACTCTCCGGATCAGACGCCGCGTTGAGAGGCCCCAAGGCAAAGGGGGTTCCAGAAGAAGGGCAATCGAACGAGCCGGCCAAGCGTGATGGCAACAAGTCGACAAACGGTGCGTATTGGGAACGTGTTCTGGGAGGGCCCACATCCATAGTGTCCCATGAAGGAGCCCCATCGGTGCCAGCCGATGTTGAAGAGAGGACTCCCATGGACTTAGACCGCTCCGAGCCGCGCCGTCGTTACGGCCGAGACCTCGCCCGATGGCTCTCATACCGACTGAGGATTATCATCCGGCGCCTCATTGCGACCACGAATTCTTTTACCAAGCTGGCCGTATTCGTGTCCCTCGCGATCGTTGCATGGGTGGTGCTTATTATCGGAGGAGCAGCGTCATTGTGGTTTGGGCTCGAACAGAAACCGTCCGAGACGTTTCAGCGCGTGATCAACGTAGTGCCGTCAAAGTCTGTGGAGGACTGGAAGCATAACGGATACATCCTCCTGATAGGGTTTGGTGCCGCACCGTCAATGGACCCCATGCAGGTCGGTTACGATCGATGGTTGAGTGTGGCAACGGAATCGTCTCATGGCTGTTCGGATAGAATGGCCAAGGCGCGATCGGTGGCACATCAACAGCCGGCTGACTGGCTTAAAGCGCCTGACCTATCGGCACAGGTCGCGGTGGAAGGCGCACGAGTCAAAGAGGACATCGATCCCCAGGGCCAACTGGGGAGCCGATATCGACGATGGCTGAATTTATCGTTCGACGATTGGGGGTTCAATCACCTGGGGAGCCCAGATTGCGCCCAGATCCTTGCTGTGCACCGGCTTTATGTGGCGGAAGGATTTACGCAAACCTTCAATGCAGGCTTGGATCGCCTCGAAACCGATTTCACCGCATGGCGCAAAGTCCTGGCGCAAGCCAAAACATTGTCCATGAAAGCGATGGCTGCTGACGCCATCAATGACGATCTGGCCGTGATGTCGGGACTGCTCAATCGAACGAACGCTGACAACAAAGTCGTCCAGCGGCTGACTAGAATGGCACGCCCCCTGGACCCGGAGGAGAAGTCACTTCGGTGGCCAATGCAAAACGAGTTCGCCTTGGCCGTCAAACGAATGGAGACGCGCGTTCGTCTTCACGCTGACTCCGATCCTTCGCTGGCCGTCGTCGTGGCCAAGATGTCCCTGCCGAAACAGCGCACGCTGAATATGTATGCGGCCTACTATGATGTCTTAATAAAAGCCGCAGGGTCGCCTCATTCACCGACGCCGAAACTGTATGATTTCGCCAACACGCCGTCTCGCACGTGGCTCGATTATCTGTTCAATCCCATAGACAATCTGATCGGCGCCGATCCAACGCCCGATTGGGATGCCATCATCGGAACGATCATGGAAACCGATGCCCGGCTTCGGCTTGCGGGGTTGCAAGCAAGGCTTCGTACTCCGTCATCGGACACAAGCCTTGTAGCTCGGATTGCTCAAGCCGGGCCGAACTTTTATGATCCCTTCACCGAACTCCCGATGCTGGTCAACGCGACTCGAGGCACGCTGTATAGCGTCGGCATGGATCATAAGGACGACGGTGGCGATCCCACTTTCGATGTGAGCGTCCCCTTTCTGCAGTAGCCCATCCTCTTGACGCTTTCACAATCCAGGTTTCGAAGCGACTCGCTTGACAGGCCCGAGGGCTTGCCACAGAATCAGCTCATCTCTTCCTCTGCAGAGAGGCCGTCTGTTCGGTTCACGTGGTTCATCGCGGTGCCAGAAGGGCGAGTCTTTCCCGCACCGCTTCCAACCCGCCTCGTGTCCAACGAAGAATGTGTACCGCCGCTTCAAACATCGCGCGCAGTTTGGACCAGCCGGCAGCCGCGCCTTAGGGTGTAGGGGTAAAGCGAAGAGGGTTTTGTTGGGAGATCAATCATGAAATCTGAAATTTTGTATCCGGGTGCGTTTCCGATGGTTCGCATTGAATTGGCGGCCGGGGAAAGCGTAAAAGCGGAATCGGGGGCCATGGTGGCCTCCTCGCCCACAATCGACGTCGACAGCAAGATGGAAGGCGGATTTCTTGGCGCGCTGTCGAGGAAGGTACTGTCGGGCGAGAAGTTTTTCTTTCAGACCCTTCGGGCCAGCCGCGGACCCGGAGAAGTGCTGTTAGCGCCGACGGTACCCGGAGATATTCTCATCTTTGTGTTAGACGGCCTGAATGAATATTTCGTGCAGAAAGACGGGTTTTTGGCGGGAGCTGAGGGCATCAAGATCGAGAGCAAGATGCAGAGTCTCAGTCGTGGGCTTCTCGGTGGAGAGGGATTTTTTATCCTCAAGATCACCGGCACGGGTCCATTAGCGTTAAACAGTTTCGGCGCGATCCACACGATTACGCTGCAGCCTGGCCAAGAATACATCGTCGACAATAGTCATCTTGTGGCTTGGACGGCGACGACTTCGTACGGCATTGAAAAGGCAGCGGCAGGCTGGATCGCAAGCTTGACCTCAGGCGAAGGATTCGTCTGTCGATTTCGGGGGCCGGGTGTCGTGTACATTCAAAGTCGCAATCCGCGTGGCTTTGGATCGTGGGTGCGCCAATTCCTCCCCGCTGCAGAGTGAGGATGCTGAAAAAGGTCTCCAACTGCGTTCTCGGCCAGTCAAAGTCCTACGTAGCCAGAGGCTACGCCTCCGGCTTTGCCTGACCTGCGGCCTTGCTGGCGAACCTTTTTGAGCATCCTCCTAATATGGATACAACCGCAAACGCGCTCTGCTTCGGCCGGGATCTTCCTGCGACAGGACTTCCGTGCCATCTTGCAGTGCTTCCCGACGAGCTATCCATCCGGTTCTCGGAATCTTCTTTCGAGACGCTCCCTTTGGAACGGCTCTCAGTCAAGAGCGGCGGTTTCGACCAAGATCACCTCATCTTGAGTTGGACGGTCGATGGGGAAGAGCGTCAGGTGTATGTGAAAGATCCGGCCGTCATCCACGCGCTTAAAACTTCAGCCCATCCAGACGTCAGCCGACACACTCATCAGTCTATGAAAGGCGCCGCACGGGGTCGCCAGGCGACCACGGTGTGGATCTGGGTGGCTGCGGTTTCGATCATCGCGGTGCTTGCCGGACTCTGGGTGGCTTCGGACGTTCTCGTGCGAATGGCGGTGAATCGTATTCCAATCGAATGGGAACGAACCCTCGGCGAATCGGCCCGTCAGGAGATGCTCACGGGGCAGCGTGTCGTCACGGAAGGGCCGGCCGTGAAGGCCGTCGAGGAGATGACGCGGCGATTGACCGATCACGTGCCCGGCAACCCGTATCGATTCGATGTCACGGTGGTTAGAAATGATGCGGTCAATGCGATGGCCCTGCCGGGTGGGTCCGTGATTGTGTATACCGGTTTGTTGAAGCAGGCGGAGAGTCCGGAAGAGGTGGCCGGCGTACTGGCGCATGAAGTCAATCATGTGCTCCTGCGTCATGGTGTGGAAAGCATGGTGCAATCCGTCGGCGTGATGGCGTTGGTGATGGTTCTGCTGGGCAATCAGCAGGGGCTGATTGGGGCGCTGGAGCGCCTTGGCATTCAGCTTACCACCATGAAGTTCAGCCGGGAGAAAGAAACAGAGGCGGATGTACACGGTCTTCACTTACTCCATCAGGCCAACATTTCCCCGGCCGGCATGATCCGGTTTTTTGAGCGCCTGGCAAGGAAGGAGGGAGCGCCGGTGGCGCTGCTGTCGACCCATCCGATGAGCGCTGAGCGTGCCGCCCGGCTGAAGAAGGAAGAACAAGCTCTCCCCAGCCACACGCCAGGGACATTTGCATTCGATTGGCAACGTATTAAAGACGGGTTATGAGGCGCTGGTAGCGTCTACTCTGATCCTACAACTGAAGGCCGATTTTAGTACATACAATCAGCACCCTTACCGATATGGAGCGGCAGAGACCTCAGCTACAGTGCGAGCAGATTACACTGTAGATGTTAATCCGTATTGCTCTCCGTATGGTGGACGTCTTCCATGTGGAGTCTGCAATTATCTTATAACTTTGGAGGAAAAGCCATGAAGAAACAGTTGTTTTTTGCCGCGATGCTAATGGCATGCTCACCGATCGCCGCGCACGCCGCGGTCGGTACAATGGAGTCAGGTCCCGGCTGCGGCCTGGGGGCGATGATGTGGGCGGACTCAGCGTCCAAAAAGCACATCATTCAACAATCATTGATCGCCACGACCAACGGAACCGGCATGCAGACGTTCGCTATTTCAAGCGGCACGTCAGGCTGCACAAACGACGGCGTGATTGTGAAGAACGAGCAGGTCAATGTGTTTGCTGGAATCAATTTCGACAATCTGAGTCAGGAAATGGCCCAAGGCTCCGGTGAGCATCTCTCGTCCCTTGCGACCCTGATGGGCGTGCCGGTGGAATTGCAGCCGCAATTTTTCGCCCTCGTCCAAGAGCATTTCGACGCGATCCTACAAGCTCAGAATGCGACCCCTGTCACGATGCTGAATGGACTCTATCACACCATGGCCAGCCATCCGGCATTTGCCCAGCTCGCTACCAAAGGCTAAGGTTCTAGGCGCGCTTCCAAGACTGTCTTGGAAGCGCGCCATTCATCTTCCTGTTCCCTGCCACGGGCTCTTGCCTGTAAGACTGGATCGTGGCGCCCTCTCTCTGCTGTTGCTACTGTCTTTCCTGATTGCTTGACGATAACTTTCCAATCGCGCCTGATTCTGACATGATGGGCACGTGTCGCCTTCCTATACTCGGAAGGTGTAGGGCAGGAGCTGGTCAGCGCACACGGTCGTAAGGTGCGCGCGCCGACCAACGGGTAGGAGACAGAGCACGGAGATCACCATGAAGATACTTGTCGCCATTGATGAGACTGATTATTCCATCCGTCTGGTTCAGTACGTGGGCGCCCTTCTCCGCGAGACGCCTCATATACGGGTCACGCTCTTTCACGTCCTCAGGCCCATGCCGAGAAAATTATTAGAACACGGTGGAAGCGAGAGCCCGGTGGTCGAAGGTCAATTACAGGATGCACTCAAGAAAGAACAAACAGAGTGGATCCGTTCTCAACAGGAAGCGGAATGCCCTTATCTTCTGAAAGCCCGTGACGCATTGGGGAAGGCGGGATTTCCTCTCGACCGGGTAGAACTCAAATTTGGGCACGAGGATGGGATCGCCCAAAATATTCTCGAAGAAGCCTATGGAGGCGGCTTTAGCACGGTGGCGGTTGGGCGCTATGGCACGTCCAGGACGAAGCGATTGTTCGGCGGCGGTGTCACCGATCAGTTGCTTCGTGAGGCGACCGGTCTGGCCGTGTGGGTGGTAGAGTGAGTCCGCTGCGACGCAGAGAGATGCGAGGCACCCTGAGTAGCGAACCCGCTGAACTTACGTAACGCCGACCATGACCGTCTTTCTGTTCGATGTCGATAACACGTTGCTGGACAACGATGGTATCACCGAGGATTTGAGGGGACACCTTGAACGGGAAGTCGGCCATGAGCGTCAACAACGCTATTGGGTTATCTTTGAACAGTTGCGGGCGGAATTGGGCTACGTCGACTA
Organism: Nitrospirales bacterium; assembly: GCA_040004695.1. GTDB lineage: Bacteria > Nitrospirota > Nitrospiria > Nitrospirales > Nitrospiraceae > JAICXS01. Next base: position 20,013 of record JBDUAJ010000009.1, read on the forward strand.
TCTCGGGGCGTTGCAGCGCTACCGGTTAGAATACCCGCGCGATCCCCATCTGCTCACCGTCTCGTCATTCCTGGTGAATTACCCCTTTGCAGAGCGGTTATTTCCCCAGGCGCTTACTGTGGTAACTCACGTCAAGCAATGGGGACAGCCGGTGATTCTTTCCGATGGCGATGTCGTCTTTCAGCCTCGCAAGATCGAACAGTCAGGACTGTTTCAAGCCGTGGACGGACACGTGCTTATCTATATTCACAAGGAACGTGAGCTCGACGACATTGAACGGCGGTACCCCGCCGACGATTATGTGCTGATTGACGACAAGCTTCGGATTCTCACAGAGGTGAAGAAAGTCTGGGGGGTTCGTGTGACCACGGTGTTTCCGCGCCAAGGGCACTATGCCAGAGACCGGGACGTTCTGGCCGGTTTTCCACCCCCGGATGTCAGCATCGATCGAATCGGTGACTTACTCGACGATGACATGCACACCGTCCTGGCCCGAAGATCCCCATCATGATCTGACAGGGCCCACCGCAGTAACCGGCTCTTATAGTTTCGGCACCGTCTGGACGACCGCAGCAGCGAACACTCCTGGCGGCCTGGGAGAGCCGGGCATATAGAGACGGCTTTACGTCGGTGTACTATCTGAAGTAGGCTTACCCCTGCAGTTCTCACTTCGGAATGACTAGCATGGATATCTGTCCTATCGATCAATCACGATCGATGAGAGATGAATAGCCGCACATGAGCGACTCTCCTTCTTTCGCCAACATCGAATTCTTAGTCGAGCGATATCGGACTCTCCTCGAGGTGTCGGAATCCATCGCGCGGCATCTCGACTTAGCCACGTTGCTGCGTGATCTTGCCCATCGACTTCCTCGCGTGGTGCCGGTCAATTTCATCGGCGTATCTCTGCACGATGCGCAGCGCAAGGTCATGCGCCTACACGCCCTGCAAGCGAATATCCCGGCCGATCTCATCGGTGGCCATGAAGAGGCCATTGACGAAACGCCGGCCGGGTTGGTGTGGCAGACGCAGCAATCCTTGCTCGTCCCCAATCTCGCTAATGAGCGTCGCTGGCCTAAGGTCATGGGACTTATGCAAGAGGACGGCACGCAGGCATTGTGCGTGGTGCCCTTAACCACGGCCGTCAGGAGGCTGGGGGCGATCGGCTTCGGCAGCATACAGCAAGAAGCCTATCGTGAATCCGATGTGGAATTCCTTTTGCAAGTCGGCAAGCAAATCGCCGTAGCCGTCGACAATGTCCTGCATTACCAGGATCTGACGCACGACCGCGATCGGCTGAAACTGCTCCTGGACGTGAATAATTCCGTCGTCTCTACATTAGAGCTCCGCGAGCTCTTTACGGTCATCGGCGCCGCGCTGCGTGGGGCGATGCCGCACGAGCGAACGAGTCTTGTGCTGTATGAACCTGAACGCAACCAATTCCGACTGTACGCGTCGCATTTCCCGGATGGAAACGGCTTGATTCCGGACGGACTCCTGACCCCCGTCGAGGGCACTCCAGCAGGAGCCGCGTTTACATCTCGCAAGCCGGTCGTTTTCGATGAAAAAGATCTCACGCGCTTCCCTGCCGACATTGCCCGGCTGTTGCTGGCGGAAGGCGTCAAATTCCTGTGCTGCGTACCGCTGTTGTCGCACAATCGCGCCCTCGGCACGTTAAACGTCGCGACGGTGCATAGCCGGGCCTTTACCCCGGATGAGATCGAGTTGTTGAGCCAGGTCGCCAGCCAGTTTGCCATTGCCGTTGAAAATGCCCTGGCGTATCAGCAGATTACGGAATTGAAAAATAAAGTGGCCGAGGAGAAACTCTATCTCGAAGAGGAGATCCGCACCGAACACCGTTTTGAAGAGATCATCGGTGACAGCCTGGCGCTCAGGACGGTCCTGAAGCAGGTGGAAACGGTCGCGCCGACCGATTCCACCGTGCTGATCCTCGGTGAGACCGGCACGGGGAAGGAATTGATTGCGCGTGCCATCCATCGGCTCAGCGGGCGACACCAACGCACGTTCGTGAAATTGAATTGTGCCGCGATCCCGACCGGCCTGTTGGAAAGCGAGCTCTTCGGCCACGAACGAGGCGCCTTCACCGGAGCCATCGCACAAAAGCTCGGGCGGTTCGAACTGGCTGATGGCGGGACTCTTTTCCTCGACGAAGTCGGCGATATTCCGGTCGAGTTACAGTCGAAATTGCTGCGCGTGCTGCAAGAGCGGGAATTCGAGCGCCTGGGCGCGACTCGCACCATTCGGGTCAACGTTCGGCTCGTGGCGGCCACAAATCAAGACCTCATCCGCATGGTCGGCGAGAACCGCTTTCGCAGCGACCTGTATTACCGGTTGAATGTGTTCCCCATGACCATGCCGTCGTTGCGTGAGCGAGCCACTGACATTCCCTTGCTCGTTCGTTATTTTGTTCAGCAGTATGCTGCGCGTATGAACAAAACCATCACGACGATTCCTACGAATGCCATGGACGCCCTGTCCCGGTATCATTGGCCCGGGAACGTGCGCGAGCTCGAAAATTTCATCGAACGCTCGGTGATCCTCTCGCAAGGCACAACCCTGCATGTGCCGTTCGCCGAATTAAAGGTCTCACCCCTTCATGCCGCTCAATATATACCGACGCTTCACGATGCAGAACGCGACCATATTCTCCGAGCTCTTCGTGAATCGAATTGGATTATCGGCGGCGAATCCGGCGCGGCTGCGCGGCTCGGCATGAAACGTACGACCCTCAATTCAAAGATGCACAAACTCGGGATTGTTCGGGACGCAGACCGATAACCAGACTCAGTGTCTGACCGCCTTCGAGTGTCAGCCATCCTTGCACTGATCTTTCCTGCATATCTCGACATTGCGATGAGTCTTTGCCCGATAGCACTGGACGTACCATTATCATAGGAATAAAGGGAGACGGTCGTCTGGAGTGATGAGTGTCGCAGGACCGTGACCGCTGGTCCTCTCGCGAGGAAGCCCTCTCGAGCCTCACGGCTGATCAACGGCATCGCCAGACTACAGTGAAAGGAGACATGGCATGAAAGCAATCTGTTGGTATGGCAAGAACGATGTGCGGGTCGAACAGGTCCCGGATCCGAAAATTCTGAACCGACATGACGCGATCATCAAGATCACGTCGACGGCGATCTGCGGCTCGGACTTGCACCTTTATAACGGCCTGATGCCGACCATGGAGAAGGGCGACATTCTGGGCCATGAGTTCATGGGTGAAGTGGTTGAGGTGGGGAGTGACGTGGAGAACGTACGCGTGGGCGACCGGGTCGTGACGTCGTTCCCCATTTCTTGTGGGAAGTGCTTTTTCTGCCAGGCAGACCTGTTTTCACTCTGTGAGAACTCAAACCCCAATGCGTGGATGGCCGAAAAGATGTTGGGGCATTCAACCACAGGCATTTACGGGTACTCACACATGCTGGGCGGCTATGCCGGGGGACAGGCGGAGTATGTGCGCGTGCCGTTTGCGGACGTCGGGACAATCAAGATTCCGGACGGATTGCCGGACGACAAGGTCCTGTTTCTGTCCGATATCTTCCCGACCGGGTACATGGCAGCGGACAATTGCGACATCAAGCCGGGAGACACCATTGCTATTTGGGGGTGCGGCCCCGTCGGACAGTTTGCGATCCGCAGTGCCTATCTGCTTGGAGCGGAACGGGTCGTCGCCATCGACCGCTTTCCCGAACGCTTATGCATGGCCAGAGAGGGCGACGCCGACACCATCAATTATGAAGAGGCGAATGTCTATGCCACTCTCATGGACATGACCGGTGGCCGCGGACCGGACGCGTGCATTGA
>JBDUAJ010000010.1:0-23717 GCA_040004695.1 Nitrospirales bacterium
ATAGGCGAGCGACGAATCGTATTCAAACATCCCGGATTCAAAGACGGCGACCACCGTGAAGACACGTATTTTCGGCACCATGCCGATCGCGCTGACTGGGCCGACCGGTGAGACCACATTCACATTGTCGCCGACGAACGCGCCCAGACGAAGCGACAGTTCTTTGCCGAGGACAATCCCGGGATGTTCGGATGGGGCCGGTGCCTTGGGGTCCGGGTTGGTCGTGGTATCGGCGACAGGCTTGTCGGTTGCGGAGGCCTGAACGGATGTCGTGAGATCGCTTAAGCGTCCGGCCTTGATATTCTTGCCGAGGTCAGTCACGCGGACTTCTTTTGCCGGCTCAATACCGCGCAGGACGATACCTTGCACACCGGATTGTGACGTGAGTAATACCTGGCGAAGCACGAACGGGGTGGCGGCCACGACATGAGGAACGCCTTCAACTTGTCCGACAAGCGTATCGTAGCTCGCCATCCCGTCTTTGGTGCGATCTTGCACGACGATATGGGAAGTGGTGCCTAAAATCTTCGCCTGCAAATCTTCCTTGAAGCCGGTCATGATGCCGAGGGTTCCGATGAGGGCTGCCACGCCGAGCGTGATGCCCGCGACCGACACAAAGGTGTTTAATGAAATCGTGCGTTGGCGGCGTTTCGCGCGCAGATACCGTAATCCGATATATATTTCGTAGGGTGCGGCCAACTACTTCTCCGGCCTGTCAGGATGTTGAAAAAGCCACCAGTTCACCCGCCCACGCCAGGCGCGAGGACGCGCCCTCTCCCAGGCTTCGTTCTCGCTTCGCTCAATCCCTCCACGTACCGCACAGAGGACGCGTCGGGCCTTCGCTCGCTGCGGCCTTTCGGGAGAGGGCGCGTCCCGCGGGAAAAGAGCGCGTCCCGGCGCGATCGGGGTGGGCGGGTGAGAAAGAACAAGAGCCTGCCTGAGCAGGCTCGGGGTTGGGCGGGTGAGATCAGCCGGCCTTTTTGAACATCCTGAATCGTCATTTTTCTGGACGGAGCTGCGGGAACAGGATCACGTCCCGGATGGAGGCTTGGTTGGTCAAGAGCATGATGAGGCGGTCGATGCCGATTCCTTCTCCGGCGGTCGGCGGCATGCCATATTCGAGCGCGCGCAGGAAATCTTCATCCAGGAAATGCGCTTCGTCATCACCAGCCTCGCGTTGCGCGACCTGCGCGTCGAATCGCTCGCGTTGATCGAGCGGATCGTTCAACTCAGAGAACGCGTTGGCGATTTCACGGCCGGCGATGTAGAGCTCGAAGCGATCTGTCAGCGTCGGATCCGATGCTTTGCGTTTGGCGAGCGGCGAAATTTCCGTGGGGAAATCCGTGATGAAAGTGGGTTGCGTCAGTTGCGGTTCCACCGTTTCTTCGAAGATCGCGGTCAGGATCGCCACGTGGCTTGCGTTCCTATCCACGTCGACTTTGAGTTGGCGCGCCGCGTCCAGTGCAGCCGTACGGTCCTTGAGCACAAGGGGATCCAGCTTGTTGACCTCCAGCAGCGCTTGCATATAGGACCATCGACGCCAGGGCCGTTCGAATCGAATCTCCTGCCCCTGATAGTCGAACGTCGTCGTTCCGAGAATCTGTTGCGCGAGCTGGCTCAACATTTCTTCCGTCAAGGCAATGAGGTCGTTGTAATCCGCATAGGCTTGATAGAACTCCAGCATCGTGAATTCGGGATTATGAATGGTCGAAATGCCTTCGTTGCGGAAATTTCGGTTGATCTCGAAGACGCGGGGAAAACCGCCGACGATCAGGCGTTTGAGATACAACTCCGGCGCGATCCGCAAATACAAATCGGTCGCGAGCGCGTTGTGATGCGTGACGAAGGGACGTGCTGTCGCACCGCCCGGGATGGGATGCATCATCGGTGTTTCGACTTCGAGAAATCCCTTCTCGATCAAGAACGTGCGGATGGCTGAAATGATGCGGCTTCGCGTCACAAAAATTTGATGCACCTCCGGGTTGGCGATCAAATCGACGTATCGCTGGCGATAGCGCGTCTCGACATCCGTGAGGCCATGCCATTTTTCAGGTAAAGGTCGCAGCGCTTTGGAAAGGAACGTCAGCTGCTGGACCTCGACGGTCAATTCATTGGTTTTCGTCCGAAAAAGGACACCCTGGACACCGATCCAGTCACCCAGATCGAGCTCTTCACATATCTTATAGAACTGGTCACCCAGGAGGTCTCTTTTTAAATAGACTTGAATGCGATCGGCGCCGTCCTGCAGCACCGCGAACGCGGCCTTCCCAAAGCGTCGGAGACCGACGATACGACCGGCCAGCGTGCAAGAAATCTTGTCCTGCTCCAGCGTTTCTTTAGTGGTCTCGCCGTGCAGACGAACGAGCCGGCCGGCCCGGTCCTTGATCTCAAACCGTGAGCCGTGGGGTTGGACACCGAGCGCACGCAGGGTATCGAGTTTTTTGATGCGCTGTTGTCGCTGATCGTTCAGTTCATCCATGTCTTGGAGCCTTCAGCTACCAGCTTTCAGCCATCAGCTCAGCGTTTTCGGTTCCGACGCTGACTGCTGACGACTGATGGCTTCCCTGCCAAGCTGTTTCTGCTTCAGATACGCCTCGATGAAGTTATCCAGATCGCCGTCCATGACCTTATCGACTTGGCCGACCTCTTCATTGGTCCGGTGGTCTTTGACCATTTGATAGGGCTGAAACACGTATGACCGTATCTGGCTGCCCCACGCATTGTCCTTTTTCTCGCCAACGATCGAATTAAATTCCGCTTCCTTCTTCTGCTGCTCGACTTCGTAGAGCCGCGATTTCAAGATCTTCATGGCCCCCATCCGGTTCTGAAGTTGGGAGCGCTCATTCTGGCACTGGACGACGATACCGGTAAGCAGGTGAGTGATGCGAATCGCCGTTTCCACCTTGTTGACATTTTGACCGCCCGCTCCGCCGGCGCGGAAGGTGTCGATCCGCAAGTCTTTATCTTCGACCACGAGGTCGCCATCCTCTTCGAGCTCCGGATAGACAAAGACAGACGCAAAGGAGGTATGGCGGCGCTTATTGGCATCGAATGGGGAAATGCGAACCAGCCGGTGCACGCCGGCCTCTGCTTTCAAGTACCCGTAGGCGTATGGCCCATTGATCGCAAGCGTCACGCTCTTGATGCCGGCTTCGTCGCCTGGTTGAAGATCCAGCGTGTCGATTTTGTATTTCTTTCGTTCCGCCCAGCGCACGTACATGCGCAAGAGCATCTGGGCCCAATCTTGCGATTCGATCCCGCCGGCGCCCGGATGGACGGCGAGAATCGCGTTGCTGCTATCGTGCTCGCCGGACAGGAGCAGCTCGACTCGCCATTGATTGACCGCGGTTTCCAGCTTGCTCAGTTCGGCCGCGAGCTCTTGTTCCAATGATGGGTCCACCCCTTCATCCGCCAGGTCGACCAGCGCGCGCAAGTCTCCGTACTGCCGCTCAAGGTCGTCTACGCGCTTCACGTCGCGCTCGATGGCGGCTTTTTTTCGGCTTACCCGGGCAGCGGCTTGTGTGTCTTTCCAAAAATCGGGATGAGACGTTTCCTGGTCGAGATGCTCCAGGTCGGAATGCAGCTTGGGGAGGTCAAAGATGCCCCCGTAACTCGTGCACCTGTTCACCGATCGCATTGACCCGAGTGCGGACTTCATCAAGCATGCGCTATCCTTTTCGTTGCGATGTCAAACCGACCTGACTACGTCGTCGCTCCCACGACGAGCGGTTGTTGCACATTGCCACCGGTACGCCACAACGCGGCCAAAATAAAAAGTCCGGTGATTATAACACAGCCATACGCAAAGACATCACCATGCCGGCTGTAAAATGTCGGCGCATTGCGGACCGGGATACGCCCGATCATCGCCTGTTCGGTAAAAATTGGAGAGGCATTAAGGACGCGGCCGTACGGATCGATAAAACCGGAAATGCCGGTGTTCGCGGCGCGTGCAAATGCGACATGGTTTTCCACCGCGCGGAAGACCACCATACCGAAATGCTGGTAAGGCGCGGCCGAATCGCCGAACCATGCGTCATTGGTAATCGTCACCATAAAGTCCGCGCCATCGCGCACGAATTCTCGAACAAGGTCGGGGAAGATCACTTCGAAGCAGATGACGACACCAAATTTAGCCGGTGCGCGGGATGCGGGCGCCGTCTGACCATCCGGCTTGGCGGGGAGCGCCAGCACCGTCGGCACGGTGCCGGCTTCGAAGTCCCCGATCCCTTCCACGAGTTTCTCTAAAAAGAACAGAAAGGACTTCAGCGGAATGTATTCACCGAACGGCACGAGGTGTCGTTTATCGTACCGTCCGAGGATCCGGCCCTCCGGGGAGAAGAGGTAGGCACTATTCATCAAGTAAGGTTTTCCGTTCGCATAGTAGCGTAACGCCGGACTGCCGAAGAGTAAGGGAACGCCATAGTGGCGAACCATTGATTCCACGACTCCGCGATACACGAGCTCCTGCTCAAAAAGAAACGGTGTCGCGGCTTCCGGCCAAATGACAAGATCGGTTTTATCCGCTGCTTCTCCGGTGAGACGGGCATATCGGTCGAGCGTTTCCTGACGATAGGTGGCATCCCACTTGTGCGCCTGGTCGATGTTGGCCTGGACGAGTCCGATGGTGAGACCAGTGGATGGGAGCTCAGTGGCGCGTAAGACCAAGAAGCCATACACAAGCGTGACGGTGACGGCCACGAGGGCTACGGCCGGCGTGACCCAGGGAAATGAGGTGACGGGTTGACGAAGCGGCAGTGTGCGATACTTCCAAATGACCCACAGGATGCTCTCCGCGACGGCGACATTCACGAGGACGATTACAAATGAGACACCATACACACCGGTGAGATCGGCGATCTGAATGGCGCTGAGCCATTGAGACTGTGAATAGCCCAACAGCGCCCACGGGAGTCCTGAGAACAGCGAGGTACGGATGAACTCGAGCGTCACCCACATAAAAGGGGCAGCGAGGAGAGCATAGGGCGACAGGGTTCTTCGGAGCCATGTCACGGTCATTGCATAGACGGCGACATACAAGCCGAGATACGAGGCCAGCAGCGCCAGAGCCACATAGCTCCAGAGCAACGGCATTTTCCCGTACATATGCATGGCCGTGACCACCCAGCCCATCGTGCCCATGAAGCCGATCCAGCCGGCGCCCCATCCGAGCCAGAGGGCGCGTCGTGGAGGAACCTCACCGATGGCGACGTGCAGGGGAACAAGAAACACCCACGCGAGCCAGCCGAGATCGAAGTTTGGAAAGCAGAATGGATACAGTATGCCGGTCAGGGCCGCTAATACCAATTGAAGGGCGGATCGTGAACGCATCGCGCCGTACCTTAACGAAACGTCTACGGCGTTGCAACTTGGCTTCTACCTCGTCGTACCAGGCTGGTCCCCTCTTCATGAGCGCTTCTGCTGTAGCCCCCGGGGAAGACCGGCTCATTCCAGTGACGGTCCGGCATACAGTGAGAAATGTCGGTGAGTCAACATCGCAGTGGCTGTCTGGCGACAAGTATTGCTGGCAAGACGATATCTCTCGGGCTCTTATGACCGGCGATCACATGTCGGCTTCGAATCAGGTCCCGGCAAGAGCCGATCATCCTCCAGTTCTTTTACGAGCAACTTCGCAGCCATGAAGAGATCGTCTTGCTCCTCTTTGGACAGCCAAAACTTGATGTTGATCCTCGTGGCGCGGTACGCCTGGCCCGGTGTATCATGATCGATCCTTATTAGGCTCTGGATATCATCGCGCTCTCCCACAAATGCCTTCGAGTCCCTTCAAATTCTAAAAAGGAATTCGGGTGATGAGTGCCGATTCGGCCAGGCAGCATCATTCCAGCCGATCCCGGATAACACGTCTAGTACTACGTAGGGGAGTGATACCTACATGCCGAAGATATTTTTCAGTCGCTCCAGCAGGCCGGGATCGTGGGTTTCGCAGAATATGATCGGTTCTGTTCCTTCCAAGAAGGACTCTTCCAACGAGTCGGGGCAGGCGGTGGTGGCCAATTGGGCCGTGTGGGGGTCGATCGTGCGGGTGACGATTCCTGACGGAATTGGAAAGTCGATCAATACAACGGGCACGGCCTTTCGGAAAAAATCGACCCAGATGGGGAGTGCCGCTTGAGCGCCGGTCAACTTTAACGTGGCCCCTCCGTCAAATCCTACCCAGACACCGACCACGAGATCCGGCGTGTAACCGATAAACCACGCGTCACGGTGATCATCGGTTGTGCCGGTCTTCCCGGCGATCTTCGCGGTGAGTCCCATGCGTTGCGCCGGCGCGGCAGTACCACGTTTTACCACCCCTTGAAGAATGGAGGTCACGAGATAAGCCGATTGGGCAGAAAAGACCTGAGTCGTCTCGACCTTCTGTTGGCGGATCCGGCGGCCGGCTAGATCATTGACCTGTTCGACGAGGCTCGTCATGCCCGATGGTGACACGTATTGACCGGCTTGCGACAAGGCTCCGAACGCACTCGTGATTTCAAGTAAGGAGACCTCCGAGCTTCCGAGAGCCAGGGACAGATGTTCGTCTAAGGGACCCGAAATTCCGACGGAGCGCAAGGTGCGTAAGATAGTGGGGATACCGACGGATTGGGCAATGCGCACGGCCGGGACGTTCAGAGACTGTTCTAGGGCCGTTCTGACGGACACCTGCCCATGAAATTGACGGTCATAATTCTGTGGCGTCCATGCCGACGCTCCGTCCGGGAAACTGATCGGACTATCATCTATCAGGCTGGCCGGTGTGATCGATCCCTCTTTTGCTGTCAGGCTCTGCTCGAACGCGGTGAGATAGACGAATGGTTTGAATAGCGAGCCGGCTTGGCGTTTCGCCTGCACGGCATGGTTGAATTGACTCGTCCGATAGTCTCGGCCTCCGACCATGGCCAGAATGGCGCCGCTTCTTGGATCGATGGCCACAAGGGCGGCTTGCAGATGATCGGCGGTTTTCTTCAGAAAGCGATGTTTGGTCTCCAAGCGGGACAGTCCTGCGCTGACCGCCTCTTCTGCCATCCGCTGCATTTCCAGATCGAGAGATGTAAATAAACGGAGGCCTGTCTGTGTGCCATCCGACGAATCGTCGACCTGGGAGAGAATGTAATCCAGGAAGTAGGGGGCATCCGTCACGCCGTGCTGTAGGGTGGTCACTCTGATCGGCGAGTTCACGGCGGCTTGATACTGCTTGTCGGACAGCCTGCCTTCTTGTTTCATACGCAGGAGCACCAGATCTCGCCGATGCTTCGCGCGCTTCGGATCTCGCACCGGCGCATACGTGTTGGGCCCCTTAATCATGCCGGCCAACAAAGCGGCTTCCGGGACGCTGAGCTGCGACAGAGATTTTCCAAAATAATACTGCGCCGCCTGTCCGATGCCATAGACGGCAATCGAGCCTGATTGGCCGAGATAAATTTCGTTCAGATAGCTTTCGAGAATGTCCTGTTTGGAGTATTTCGTCTCGAGGATGAGGGCGGCAAAAGCCTCTTTCAGTTTTCTGAGGTAGGTCCGTTGCTGGGTGTAGTAGAGATTTTTGGCTAACTGCTGGGTGATGGTGCTGCCGCCCTGCACGACCGTCCCGCCTTTGAGATTCTGGAATGCGGCCCGCAGAATCCCGCGCGGATCGATTCCAATGTGCTCATAGAAACGATGATCTTCGATGGACAGGACGGCATCGATGATTTGCGGAGGAATGGCCATCAAAGAGATCCAGTCGCGGACTTGGCGGGATGTTTCCAACAGTCCGCCGATCAGTTGCGGCTCCAGAGCGACAGGCCCGGCGTCTTGTTCTTCAGGAAGGCTTAGGATACGTGCGATGTGATTGTCCTCCAGGGTCAGGCGAATGGGGCGCCCACGGATGAGGCCGTCCGGATAGAGAAAGTCGCGAAGATAGAGATCGACGGAAGAAGAGAGGAATCGATATTCACCCGGCGCCTGCACCTTTCGGGAGACCGGCCGGTAGCCAAGGTGCGTCAGGCGTTCCTGAAGCCGAGCTTTCTCGATCGGGGCTGCCGGGGCCAGTGGAAAGGACGTGCTGAATATGCGTAACGACTGCCGATCTTCGCCACGAGGCAGGCTCAGCGTTACATAGAGGTAGAAACCGTAGATACCCAGGCTGCCGATGAAGAGGATGAGCAGCCATCTCACCGGGTGCCGATACCGGGGGGATCGCGTCATAACGCCCTCATGGCGAGCCGCCCTCGAGGGCTCTCGTGGTGGCCCGAAAATACATACCCCTCTGTACTAGCGGTGATCGTTATGATAGGAAGGAGCCGCCACCGCGGCACGGTGGTCTATATCACAAGGAGATCCGCTTATGCCAACGACGACTCAACTGGTGATTACAGAACAGAGCAAGCCTGGCGTTCTGGCGCGTGTCGCGACGGTGCTCGGAGCCGCAGGGGTGAACATCAAAGCCTTCTCCGCGGCGGAGGGCATGAGCACCGCGAAAATCAGGAAGGGGACACTCCGTTTCGTCGTGGCGGATTTGGAAAGGGCGCGGGTCGCGTTAAAAGCTGCGAAGATTCCCTTTCGTGAAGAACCCGCGCTTCTCCTGAGCCTGGACAACAAGCCGGGAGCTCTCAGCGAAGTAGCCCAACACCTGAAGGAGGCGAAGATCAATATCACCAGCGGCTACTATACCCCCTCCCGGCAAGGTGGAAAGGCCGTCGTCATCCTCACGGTCTCCAATACCAAGAAGGCCATGGACATTCTGCAGGAAGAATCCCTCGACGTCTTTTAATGATTGACGAATCCTGTCGTTGTGAAAATATTTATGATGGCGTAAGAAACCTCTCTACTGGTGTGGGGACTCAGTTGACTCCTTGCGTTCGGCGTGATGTCAACCGACTGTTTGGCTTTGCCGGCCTCCTCCTTTTCATGACTCATCTTGTCGGATGTGCGGGGACCGCGCCAAGAGGCACTGATCACCCGTCGGGATATCCTATGGGGTATCACGAACAGGGCATGGCCTCGTGGTACGGTCCCGGGTTCGATGGCCGTCGAACGGCGAGCGGCGAACGATTCGACATGCGTCAGCTGACGGCGGCGCATCGGACGTTGCCGTTCGGTTCGATTGTTCAAGTCCGGTCGCTCAGCAATGACCGGCGGATCATTGTCCGCATCAACGATCGTGGACCATTTGCGCGCGGTCGCGTGCTCGATCTTTCACAGGGCGCGGCCTCGCAGCTCGGCATGATCGGGCAGGGAACACATCAAGTGGAATTGAAGGTCATTGCGTACCATGGCGCGTCCGATGAAGTCGGTGCGCTCTGGATCCAGGTAGCGTCATTTGGTGATCGCGAGGTCGCCCAGGCATTCATGACGAAGCTGAGCGAATCCTATCGTGAGGTACGGCTGATCACCATTGAACTGCCGATCGGGATCCGGTACCGGGTTCAAGTCGGGCGATTCACCACAGAACAGGAGGCGACTGCCATGGCCAACCGGATCGATCGTCAATTTCAGGTCGAATCTTTGGTGGTTCGAGAGAAGGCATAATCCAAAAATGTATTGTGCAAGGCATTGATTAAACGAATGTTTAATGCTGTCGCCTTGCCTAAACCGAAGTGGGTATGGTAGGAATGTCACCTATGGATGACGGTGGGCCTAGACGTTCCTCGTGCTGTGGATCCGATTCTACTTCCTCTGACCGGCCGCTTGCCTGCCTCTCGTGGCGTGAGGCGTATCTCAATCTTCGATGCACATCCTATTCACCTAAAGCATAAATGGATTTCCTCATACTCTTGAGCCTCATTGCCTTCTCTGCGGTTATTTCGGCGGCAGAGATCGGCTTTTTTTCTGTGAAGGAAACGCGATTGCGCGCCCTGGCTGAGGCCGGGAGCAAACGCGCGGACATCGCTCTTCAATTGCGGTCAAACCCTCAGCGCCTGCTCTCGATCATCATGATCGGCGATCGGCTCGTGGATACGGGGGCGGCCTCATATGCCACGATTCTCGCGCTCCGGCTCTTCGGGTCGGAAGCCATGGCCATCGTCATCGGCGTGTTGACGTTCGTGCTGCTAATTTTTGGTGACATCGTGCCGAAGACGCTGGCGGCAAAACATGCGCTTACCGTGGTGATGGTCATGGCCTATCCCGTGTATGCCATCCAGCTGGTCATGAAGCCGATTTTGTTTGTGTTGGAACCGCTCATTAGTGCGCTCACCGGCGGAAAGGGCGTGACCGTTCCCCATGTCTCTGAAGAAGAAGTCAAGATCATGCTCGATGAAGGGGGACGAGCGGGGATGATCGAGACGGAAGAAGTCAAAATGATCAAGAACGTCTTCCAGTTGAAGGATATTACGGCGGAGGATGCCATGACACCGCGAATATATGTGTTCGCGCTGGAGGGCAATCTACGATTGAAGGATGCGCAAGAGGCGATCTTTAAGTCGAAGTACTCGCGCATTCCCGTGTACGATACCATCCTGGACAATATCACCGGCATTCTCTATCGCGATAAGGCGCTGATGGGATTGGCCCAAGGTCGCTATGATTCTCATTTGAAGGATATTGCCACGCCGGCCTTGTTCGTCCCCCGAGGAAAGACCGCTGACGATCTCATGAAGCAGTTCCAGGCCGACAAACGTCACATGGCCATCGTCGTGAACGAATTTGGCGGCGTCATGGGACTGGTCACGCTTGAAGACCTGCTGGAAGAGGTCGTCGGAGAAATCATGGACGAAACGGATATCAGCGAAGAACTCATCAAGCGAATCGGGAAGAATCAGATTCTCGTGCACGGACGAACCGACGTGCGGCGGATCAACGAATTTTTAAAGGTGGATTTAGGCGACGAGGCCACGACGGTCAGCGGTCTCATTCAAGAGCATCTGGGCCGCATTCCGGCCGTCGGCGAGGAAATCCGGATCGGCCACTGTCGGTTGGTCGTGCACGAAGCCGATCACAAGTCCATCAAGAGCGTGCAGATCTTCAAAGAAGAAAAAACACCCGCGCCCGACTCAGCCGGCGTCGGCACGCCGAGCTGACGTCAATCGTTTGGCTTCGTACATCCGCTTATCAGCTACTCTCAATAGTTCAGCCGCCGACGTGACGGGAGGAAAGCCCGGTACGGTCGCGGTGCCTACGCTCAGAGACATGGGAATCTCGCTTTCGGTGGTCATCAGGCGCAACGATTGTAGGACATCGCTCAGTTTCTCGACCACTTGTCGACTCTGTTCCGTATCGGTTCGAGGCAGCAGCGCGGCAAATTCATCCCCGCCTACCCGGGCGATCAAATCGCTTTCACGTAAATTGGCTCTCAAGGTGACGCTTACTTGTTGGAGTGCACGGTCTCCCGCTTCATGTCCGTAATCGTCATTGATGGCTTTAAAGGCGTCGACATCCATGATGATAACGGTAAAGGCCTCGCCGCTGCGCTGGAATTGTTGCCATTCGCGTGTCAGGGCTTCATCGAAGAAGCGTCGGTTATAGAGGCCCGTAAGCGGATCGCGAATCGCCATCTGGTCGAGCTCGCGATTTCTGGCTTTGAGCTCCCTGACATTCTGTTCGTGTTCTTTCTGCGCTTGCTTTTCGGCGGTAATATCTTGTGTCGCGAGATGGATTCCTCGCACAGTGCCGTCTTCTCTCAGGTCGGGGTCGCAGTGGGACAGCAAGATCCGTACGCCGCCCGGCGTGCGCGGGTCGGAGACCACCTCCTCCAATCCATGATACGCCGTGCCGGTTGTGAGGATGTGTTCGAGAATCGGTTTCAGTTTGGTCCACCGCTCCGGTGGAAGCACGTTGGAGAGCCGCTGATTCACATGCTCTTCTACAGAGCGGGCCTGCAATTGTGCCATCGATTGGCTCACTCGTTCGATCATGAGAGTGGGCGTGACATAGAGGAGCCCGATCGGGATCGTCGCATACAGGGTATTCAGGCGTGTGCGTGCTTGTTCGGTTTCAGTCATGCCGCGGAGCAGCATATCTTCAGCCTGCCTGCGCTCCGTCATGTCAGTATGCGAGAGGATGGCACCCCCCTGTGGCCGCTGTAGCGGCATCACCGACAGGACAAACCACCGGCGTTCTTTGGGCAACGCGACCATGTACTCGAGTGTGAAGGACGGCGCCTCGCCGTGAAGGACGGCTCGGATGCCCGACAGCGCTTCTTGCGAGCGGTCGCCGTATCCTTTGGTCGGGTCCCGGCATGTCTCGAAAAAATTGATGAGGCCGCCACCGGTACACGGAAAGAGGTCGCCATGGTCGCGGGCGAACTGCTCCCACGCGGTGTTCACCGACAGAAGGTGCCCCTCCTTATCCACAATGGCGGCGTGGACGGGGAACGAATTGAGCGTCGCATGATTGAAGGCTTCGCTTTCTTGCAAGGCGTCATTCATTTTGGCAAAGTTTTCGGACAGCGACGCGATCTCATCGGATGACTGAGGACGTTCCGGCGACAATGGAGATCCGGATGACGAGCGCACGGTTGCGGCCACGTGGTGGAGCGGGTGCACCAGTCCAATTCGGATGGCGATCCAACACATCAGCAGCAGGGCCACGAACGTGATGCCGTTGATGGACACAAGATAGTACAAATTGGATTGCATCAGGGTGTCCAATACGGAGAGATCCAGACCCATGAGGATGGCCCCTTGCGGCGCAGGCTGGGTCGACCCCTGCATCGATTTGTCGGAGGGTCCTCCCTTAATCGGTGTAAGGAGGAAGCGAATTCGACTGGAGTCTTTGGTTTCGACCCACGTGACACCCGTGTCCGTATCTTCTTCCAGGGCGCGGCGAAGCGCGTCGAGGTGAATCGCTAAATGACTGCCCACGCCTTGCCCTTTTGAGTCGGCCACAATCGTTCCCTGCGCATCGATGACCGTGATGGATTTCATCCCCGGAATCAGCAGGGCTTGCGAGACCGCGCGATTGAGGGCGGACCGGTCCCTACTTTGAACGAGTGATTGAAAGGCGAATTCCATCAGCCGCCCATACTCACCGGCCTTGGACTCCCACTCTGCCATGAGCGTGCGGCTGCTGATGCGATATTGCATCACGGTAAGCACGGCAGTACACACGACCAAGCCGGTAGCCAAGGATAGAAAGATCTTTGTGCGAAGGGGGAATTTGACAGGACGCATCGGGTTCATGAGCCGAACTCGAATGGCCACGACTACGCAGGATTACAGAAGCCAACCCCACTGTCCCATTGGGGACCAAGGAAGTCAAGCCTCTTCCAAAAGCGCGAGAAAGTCGGATTCGGTGAGGGTGGTGACTCCAAGCCGTTTCGCTTCGTCTAATTTGGACCCCGGATCAACGCCGGCCACGACATAGTCGGTGTGCTTACTCACACTGGACGTGACACGTGCCCCCACCTCCTCGACGCGCCGTTTGGCCTCATCGCGGCTGAGCCGGCTCAATCCTCCGGTGAAGACAAACACCTTGCCTTCAAAGGAGCGAGACCGGCCGGCGTCGTGGCCGCGTGCCGTGGTGATGGTCAAGCCCAGTCGGCGCAAGCGATCGATGGCCTCTCGGTTGTGCGTTTCCTGGAAGAAGGATTCCAGGCTGGAGGCGATTTCAGGTCCAATTTCGTGAACGCTTTCAAACGTGTCGTGATCAGCTGCCATGATAGCGTCCAGTGATCCGAAGCGCCGACTCAAGACTTTGGCAATATGTTCGCCGACCTGTCGAATGCCAAGGCCATAGAGAAATCGTTCCAGCGACACGTGTTTACTGCGTTCGAGAGCCTCCACGAATAAGGACGCCGAACGGTCGGCAAAGCCTTCGAGCGTCAGGATCTGATCCTTGGTTAACGCAAAGAGATCGGCCAGGTTGGTGACAAGACCACTCTCAACTAATTGAGCGGCGGTTTTCTTGCCGAGGCCGGCGATATTGAGCGCGTGCTTCGATGTAAAATGCTCAAGCGCTCCTTTAACTTGTGCGGGGCATGCGGCTTTTCCTGAACAATACGAATACGCGCCCTCGCTTGCAACGGCTGAACCACAG
Source organism: Nitrospirales bacterium (assembly GCA_040004695.1). GTDB lineage: Bacteria > Nitrospirota > Nitrospiria > Nitrospirales > Nitrospiraceae > JAICXS01. The sequence goes on from JBDUAJ010000010.1 coordinate 13,954, forward strand.
ACCGGGCAGTGGTCCGGCATGCGAAATGGATCGGCTCGTTGCTGGCCTGGAACTGGGATGCGTTCGGTGATGGCCGGAATGACGTCGCCGGCTCGTTCGACCTTGACCGTATCGCCGACTCGCACGTCTTTTCTGGCTACTTCGTCGGCATTGTGGAGCGTGGCACGACTGATCGTGACGCCTCCCACATCGACGGGTTTGAGCAACGCCAACGGCGTCAACGTGCCGGTCCGGCCGACAGAGACGACGATATCCTGGACTTGCGTGATCTCTTTGCGAGCGGCAAATTTATAGGCGATGGCCCAACGAGGGCTTCGCGATTTTTGTCCCAGGAGGGCTTGCCAGTCACGACGGTCCAGTTTGACGACGGCGCCGTCGATCTCGAACGGCAGGTCGTCCCGGACGGAGGCCGTTTCGGCGTGGAACGCAATGACTTCATCGATGGAGGCGCATCGACGGCACAGGGATGGGATGGGTAGTCCCCAGGCAGCCAGCCTGTCTAATTCATCCCAATGGGTCGGCAAGGGATCGCCGGACTGGGTCATAATCTCATAGCACGTTACGACCAAGGGCCGTTCCGCCGTCATCTTGGAATCCAGTTGCCGTAGTGCCCCGGAGGCCGCGTTACGTGGGTTGGCGAAGGGTTCGTCTCCTCGCTCCGTGATGCGCCGATTCAGCGCTTGAAACTCATCGAGGCGCATGTAGACTTCTCCTCGGACCACCAGATGCGCTGGAAGATCGGACGCGGCTTGGAGTTGCAAAGGGAGAGAATGCAGTGTTCGAAGATTGATCGTGACATCTTCGCCGGTAATCCCGTCTCCGCGAGTGGCCCCCCGCATGAACCGACCCTTTTCGTAGACCAGTTCGACGGAGAGGCCGTCGAACTTCGGCTCTACGGTGTAGTGCATGGTGTCCTGTTCGAGATCGCGATCCAGTTCGCGTCCCAATTCACGCCGGACGCGTGTATCGAATGCACGGACGTCGTCCGCATCCATGATGGAGTCCAGGCTGAGCATGGGGCGTTCATGCTGAACTTTTTTGAGATCCGTCTGCGGCGCGGCGCCGATTCGCTGCGTCGGCGAGTCGGGCGTGATCAGGTCGGGATAGGTGGCTTCGAGTTGGCTCAACTCTCGAAAGAGTCGATCGTAGGCTTCATCGGAAATATCCGGGCTGTTTTTCACGTAATAGAGGTAATCGTGGCGACGGATCTCATGGCGAAGTTCGTCGATGCGTGGCTCCGCTGTTTCGGGAGTATGGCGTGCGTCAGTTCCATCGCTCATGGCATGGTCAGCTTTCAGCTATCAGCATTCAGCGATCAGCTTGTTCAGAAGCTGACGGCTGATCGCTGATGGCTGACGGCTGTTTACTCTCGAATGAATTGCGTGGCATAACTTCGAATCTGATGGCCGTTGAGCACGTGAAAGCGACGGAGCCGGTCGACTGTCTGGCCGGAAAATCGGTTCAATGGAATGGTGACTAGTCGCCGATGGAATGCTTTCACCATCTGACGCCAGCGCGGACGCGGTGGAATCGGCGAGACGAGGACGACATGGGACTCTCGTGAATGCATCGCCGCTGCGGCAATGAGGCGTTCTTCCAGCGTCTGGGTGAAGCGTAGGTTTGGGTCTTCCCAGATATTGGGAATCGGCCGCGGCGGAAAGAGAAAGAGCGCGCCTCCGTAGCGAGATTGCCCGATGCCCGGCCCGATCATGTTGTCTTGGAATGGGCTCGCGTAAAAGCAGAGCGTGGATTCTTCTTCATGCTCGGCATACCACGTGGCTTGCCAGGAGTAGATGGCGGGGTCGGCCGGGGTATCGAACAAAAAGATCACGGCTTCGACGTTTCCCCGAGCCGGGGGAATCTCTTTGACATAGATGTCAGGCTTGATCGGTGTGTTGTGCGCAGGTTGCGAACTCTTCGTACGCCCATCTCGGGTCGGCATCTTATGCCAGTGCCGCAGGCTTTCGCGCAGGTCGATACCATCTTTGATCGAGGTGGTGAACTTTTCGACGCGCGCGAGATCTGCACCAAGGAGCGCTTTCGCTTGTTCACGAACATGGCGGGTAAAGCTCTCGATGCGATTATCTTCTGGGGGCCACGAACACTGACGAAAGGGATTCCATTGGAGAGCCCATCGCCGACTTTTCATGCGGGTCGGTTGAGGCCGCAGCGAGAGGGATCGCCAGTGTAGCGGAGGACCATGCAGGCGATTCTTCGCCTGCGCCACGTCACCATCGGAAAATTCCAGCTTTCCGATGCCCGCGGCCACAGTTGGATGGGAAAACGCTGATTGGCCATCGTCTTGAAAGCCATAGGTCTTGGCCGTATCCAATAAGGTAATGGCAAACTCATCGCCCGCCATTTGTTTGGCTGCCAAGACTAAGCTATAGAGATCGGGTGTCAACCGGTGTTCCATGAGCGCAAGATTTCTCACATACTGGAGATAGCGCTGTAAGAGGTGGGGAGTGACCCAGTTCGGAATGGACTGGTCTTCCTTTTGATGATTGGCCGACCAGCGTACGCGTGTTTCGAGCAGCAGTTCTTTGATGCCGTCCACCGTGACATGGCGGTCGGAGAGTAACTCGGCCCGGCGGCGTTCATACAGCTCTGTCGTAAAAGGCAGCTCTCCCAAAACAAAATACACAGTCTGCGGATCAACCGCATAAGTCGACGGTCGACCCGCCGGCGGATCCGGGAGGATGTAGGACTGTCGCTCACGATAGGCGTCACGGAGCCACGGCCAGTCGGCGACGTGACAAAGACAGAGGATCGACTGAAACTCCAGTTCCAGTTCATGCAGTCGAAACGCCATCCAGGCGATACGGTGCCACCGTTGAGTCGCCTCTGTGGGTGGCACGAGCGATGGGAGGAGCGCCGCCGCAAACGTGGCAAGCGGGATGCGTTTCAATGCATAGGGGTCTGGGGCGGTAAATGGTGTGGGCTCAAAAAGCGCGACGTCTCGATCGATATATGCCCGAGCGATCTGTTCCCCCATGGCCACCCGAATGCCCATGATCACCGGTTGGCACGGGTCGACCGGCACAAAGTTGACGGTGGGTCCTTCCTGATCCGGTTCCGGTGTCACGACGAGACTGATCCGTGGAAGGTCTTCGACGGCCCCCTCTATGGCATCTTCCAATGACGGCGGGAGCGGGATCGCCAGACAATCGAATCCCCGGCCGATCAAGGTTTCCCGAACCTCCTGCGCCACATCACCACTGCCGTGCAGGATCGGCAGGACCTCGATACGAGGCGAGAGACGAAGAACGGAGTCGGCGGGTGTTGTCATAGAGTCATCGGATCTGTCAGTTGTCGAGTCTTTGTTCCTGAGTGAAGGACGTGAAGACCTTACGACTGTCGAGACTGTTATCTATCCGGATGGAGTGGATCGTTCCCTTCGAAGAAAAAGTCCCCTAATCCTTGCGGGAGAGGTTGATTGCCCAGGGCTCTCGATCTCCGCTTGGATAATCCTTCAAGATCCAGCGCCTCTTTACCAAGCACGTTCATCACGGCTTCGCGCCAGGCGGCGTCTTTCGAGAGTGGGTGAGCGGCATCCTGCGAGAGCCGTTTGAGCGCATACTGCAGCAAGTGCAGGCCATCCCGGACGGAAAATTCCACGTTCAACTGGTGGGCTTCTTGGAGAAAGTCGACGGTCAGCGCCAACATGTCGGCCGGAGCGAAGGGCAAATGATACCGAAGAATTGCCAATTCATCGTGTCGAGCCGGATAGCTCACGGCCAGCGTAGGTTGAAGCCGGGAGAGCATATAATCCGGCACCTCGTATGTGGACGCATCCTCATTCATCGTGACGCAGCAGCGAAAGTTCTCATGGGCCTTAACCAGGATGCCTGCCACGATGGACTCAATACAGCGACGATGATCGAGCAGCGCGGCCAATGAGGCCCAGCTCTTTTCATTCATCCGGTTGCCTTCATCCAACACGCAGACATTCCCCGTCAGCATCGCGGAGACGAGTGGAGAGGCATGATAGGCGATCGTGCCGGATTCGGCGAGAACCGGCGTGATGAGAAGATCTTCCGGCCTGGTATCGGCGGTGCACTGAAAGATGTACAGGTTCTGTTGACGCTCGCGCGCGCCAGACATTGCCAGCGTAGTTTTTCCAATGCCGGGAGGGCCCGTGATCCGGGGCGAGAGAGGCAGATCTTTTTCATCGAGCACGAGCCAGCACGCCAAAAGTTGCTTCAGGATCTCGCGGGCGCCGATCCATTCTTGTGACGACTCGAGAGGCTGAGCCAAACGGAGGGTGACTCCATCGACCGCGACTTCGCGATGTAGTTGTGAGGTGTGTGTCTTATCCATGAGAGGCAGTATGTGAAACCGTAACACAGCCTCCGTAAAGGGGTCAAACAGCCCCATGCGTGCGACAGCCTTTGACTTTCATTGCCCCCGGCACTATTCTTATCACTTCCTTGAAAGAGCGGTGCCATCGGGTGGAATGGGTAGCCTGACAACGGCCCGCTCCCTAGAAAAAAGGATGGAGAGACGATGAAAATGGGTCTACCTCTGGCACTGTGCCTCGTGTGCGGCATCGGTGTCGTATCGAGTGGCTGTGTGATGAAAGAGCAGTATGAGGCCGAAAAGAATCGCGCCCTCAACTTTCAACGATTATTGGCGCAAGAAGAAAAACGCACCGGGGACCTGGATGCGGAGGCCAAGCGACTGAAGCGGGACCTTCCTGAGCTGGAGGCTAAAAACAGGGAATTGACGGCGCAACTGCAAACCGTTCGGGAGCAGGCGTTACGGATCAAAGAAGAGAACGATGCTTTGCGAGAATCCGCTGCGATCAAAGCCAAAGAAGAGATGAATCGGTCGCTGGACCACAAACCCAAATCGCGCTCCAAGGCTGTGCCCAAGGGCAATCCTGCGCCGCCTGCGCCCACCGACCCACTGGCATTCGAGAAAGCGGCAGCTCCAATGGCCACCTTTCCTGATATGGATAAGGGATCGCCCATCTATCATGACGTCAAGCCGGGCGAAACCTTGTTTCGGGTTGCGCGTCAATATGGCGTGCAGGTGGACCAACTCAAAGAGTGGAATCACCTTCGCGATACCCTCATCGAAGTCGGGCAAAAGTTGATTGTCGGATATCAATAATTCATGGGTATGGCCTCCTATTCCCTCAGCTTCGATGCATTCAAGCGACTCTCCTCGGAGGGGAATCTCATCCCTCTGTACCGAGAAATCCTTGCTGATTTTGAAACGCCTGTCTCGGCATTCACCAAGATCGACCATGGTCCCTCCGCGTACCTTTTTGAGAGCGTCGAGGGAGGCGAAAAGTGGGCGCGCTATTCGTTTCTCGGAAGCGGTTCCCCGGTGTTGCTGCAGGAGGACAAGGGCGCGGTCGTGATGACCAGGGGTTCCCATGTCGAGCGGTTTCCTATCAGTTTGCGGCCGGGCGAGACACCGTTGGATCGGGTTCAGCAGGTCATGGCGGGGTACCGTCCCGTCACGGTGCCGGAGCTTCCCCGGTTTGTCGGCGGCGCGGTCGGATACCTCAATTATGATGTGGTCCGCTACTTCGAAGAGATCCCAGTCTATCGTAAGGATGACTTGGGTGTTCCCGTCATTGCCTTTCTGCTCACTGACACGCTCCTGATCTTCGATAATATCGCGCACACCATTAAGGTCGTGGCCAATGCGCATGTCCCGTCCAGCAAGACAGCCGAAGTCCGGCGTGCCTACGCCGACGCCACCTCGCGAATCGATCGCATGATCGAGCGCTTGAAGCGGCCGTTGCGTCGGCGGCCGGTCTCTCGTCGCTGTAAGCCGATGGGCTTTACCTCCAACATGAGCCGTGCCGACTTTGAAAAGATGGTGATGCGGACGAAGGAATATATCCGCGCCGGCGACATTGTCCAAACGGTGGTGTCACAGCGATGGGAAACCCGGATCCAGACGAGTCCATTTGAAATCTATCGTGCGCTGAGGCTCATCAATCCATCTCCGTATATGTACTATTTACGGATCGGCGACGTCGAGTTGGTGGGGTCGTCTCCAGAGACGCTGGTTCGCTGCGAAGATGGACGAGTCTCGTTGAGGCCCATCGCCGGCACCAGACCGCGGGGCACCACGGAACAAGAGGACCGGCTCTTGGAGCGTGAACTTCAAGCGGATGAAAAAGAACGAGCCGAACACGTCATGCTGGTGGATCTCGGGCGCAATGACATCGGACGCGTGGCGAAGAGGGGAACGGTGGTCGTAGACGGATTGATGAAGGTGGAGCGATACTCGCACGTGATGCACCTGGTGTCGCAGGTCAATGGAAGCCTGGATGAGGAGAAGTCCTCCTACGACGTCCTCCGAGCGTGCTTTCCAGCCGGCACGGTCTCAGGGGCGCCCAAAATTCGCGCCATGCAGATTATCGAAGAGCTGGAACCGACACGTCGAGGCCCCTATGCCGGCGCCGTCGGATATTTCAGCTTCTCGGGCAATATGGATATGGCGATTAATATTCGTACGGTGGTCATTAAGGGCCGGCATGCCTACATTCAGGCGGGCGCTGGAATCGTCGCCGATTCTGAGCCGAAGCGTGAATACGACGAAACCTGCAACAAGGCGCGGGCCATGATGAAGGCGGTGGAGCTGGCGGAGCGGGGACTGGAGTGAAGGCGTGAATCGTTAAACGGAAATGTCGGAAGCTTTCCTCGCGATTAACGAACGAGCATTCTATGCTATTGATGATCGACAATTACGATTCCTTTACCTATAACCTCGTGCAGTATTTTGGCGAGCTAGGGGAGGATGTGCAGGTCTATCGTAACGATAAAATTACAATCGACGATATCGAAGCGTTGCGGCCGCAGCGGCTCGTCATTTCGCCCGGTCCCTGCACGCCAAAAGAGGCAGGCGTGTCGGTTGATGCGATCCGTCATTTTGCCGGCCGGCTTCCTCTCCTTGGTGTGTGTCTCGGACATCAGTCCCTGGCTGTGGCGTTCGGCGGCGAGGTGATCCGCGCGGAAAGACTCATGCATGGAAAGACCTCAATGATCCATCACGACGGCAAGACCATGTTCCGCAATCTACCCAACCCCTTCGAAGCGACACGGTATCACTCGTTAATCGTGAATCGGTCGACGCTTCCCGATTGTTTTGAGATTTCTGCCGAGACAGCGGAAGGGGAAATCATGGGGATGCGGCACCGGACGTTAGGTGTGGAAGGGGTTCAATTCCACCCCGAGTCCATTCTCACCACGTCGGGGAAAGATCTGTTGCGGAACTTTTTAAAGGTGTAGCGGAGGGGAAGTCAACATGTCAGCAAGCGCACGCAGCATTCATTTGATGCTGGCACATGAAGCCTGAGTTGATCGGCTACTTAATTGCCACGGCCTTAATCTGCTTGAACGTCGTTAAACCCTGCAGAACCTTCTGAATGCCATCCTGAACGAGTGTGGTCATTCCCTCTTCCAGCGCGGCATTGAGCATTTCTTCGGTTTTCGCATGATTTTGGATCAGGCGCTTCAGTCGGTCCGTGCCGATCAGCAACTCGTGTAGCGCGAGGCGTCCACGGAACCCCGTATGATTGCAGTTATCGCATCCCTTGCCACGGCGCAGTTTGAAACCGGCATCGAATTTCACGCCCAGTTTGTCCCACCGGTCCATCCCATAGCCGTGAGCGAGCTCATCATATTCTTCCTGCGTGGGGCGATACTCTTCCGAGCATTCCTTGCAGATTCTCTTGCAGAGCCGTTGCGCCATCACGCCTAACATGGCATCTGCGAAGCTGAATGAGTCGCAGCCCATATCGAGGAGACGGGTAATAGTTTCGACGGCACTGTTGGTGTGGAGAGTGCTGAACACGAGATGTCCGGTCAGCGACGCTTCGATGCCGGTCTCAGCCGTTTCTTTATCCCGCATTTCACCGACCATAATGACATCAGGATCGGCCCGAAGAAACGCTCGCATGGCGATGGCAAAGGTAAAGCCGATCTTGGGATGCACCTGCACTTGACGAAGGCCGTATTGCGTGATTTCGACGGGATCTTCAGCCGTCCAGATTTTTCGTTCGGGGGTATTGATGTAACCGAGGGCGGCATGTAGCGTCGTGGTTTTACCGGATCCGGTCGGGCCGACGCACAAAATAATCCCATACGGCTTTTCGGCGATTTTCTTCAACTCCTGCAGGTTCCGATCGGAAAATCCCATTTTGTCGAGCGGCAACGGCTCGCTGGCCGCCAGGATACGCATGACGACATCTTCGTTGTATCCGGCGGTCGGGACGGTCGCCACACGAAGCTCAATTTCCTTCCCACCGCTGACCTTGAACTTAATTTTTCCGTCTTGAGGCTTCCGTCTCTCGGAAATGTCCAGGCTGGCCATGATTTTCAAACGCGAGACTATCGCTCTTCGGTAGCTGGCCGGAATCTTCATGTATTCCGAGCAGCTGCCATCTATCCGGAATCGAACGACGGTTTCTCGTTTTTCTCCGTAGGGTTCGATGTGGATGTCCGATACGCCCAAGCGGTAGGCGTCCGCGATGACCTTATTTGCGAGACGGACAATGACGTTGTCATTTTCATCGACGCCGATCGCCGACACGTCGTCTTGTTGCTCGATCTGGGCTTCATTGACCAGCTCGCCGAGAATATCGGTAATTGAACCGGCATCCCCCGTGATCGCTGGATCGATCTGACCTGTTGCGACGCGAAAGAACTGTGCGATATCCCTTCGAAGGCCGACGGAAAAGCGAATCGTTTGGCCGGGGAACATCCGTTGGATATCCTGGACGCGCTCAAGCGCGTTGGGGTCATCGATTAAAATTTCGATGACGTTCTTGTTTCGTTTTAAGGGGATCCAACAGCTTTTTTTAATGTAATCGATATTCAGGTTCTTGAGGAGTTCCGGATCGATAAAGGTCCGGTCGTCAAACTCCACATGAGGGCACTGGTAAAACTGGCTGAGCGACTTGCCGATGTCGCCTTTGGGAACCTTATATTTTTCGATCAGAAGCGATTCGATATCGCTGACGCCTTTGCGTGCCTCATGAATCGCTGCATCGAGCTCCGATTGCGTAATCTTGTTGGAGGCGACAAGATAGTCGAATTTCGTGATGGTCTTTTTCGCAAGCTTTCTGAGATTGAAGAACGCGATGCCGAGGCTCTTCGCGATCTCCGCGACGGACTCCTCATCTTTCTTGGTAAAGCGACCCTCACCCTTCTTGTTGAGGAGCTGAACCACCCCCATCAGATATTTGTTCTCCGCGACAATGGGGTAGGTCAGCACTTGCTTCGTTCGGAATCCCGTCTTTTTGTCCCAGGAGCTATCATGGCACAAGGCAGGGTGAATGCGTGTCAGGTCGGCTTTGGTATAGGCATCTTGAATGTTCACCGGTCGCAGGTATTTGGCGGTAAAACCGGCGATACTTTGTTCATCGATGGGAAGTCGAATCTCTTCGATGGCCTCCAGATGCGGCAGCTTCGCGTACACTTCCTTTTTCTCGGGATCGACCGCATACAGGGTTAGCTCTTCCGCATCGAACAGCCCCAGAATTTCGCGATTCATATCTAACAGGATTTGATCGAGGTCCTTCGCGGCGTGAATTTGATTTGAAATGCGCTTCACCTCTTCAGCGCGCGCGACTTTCTGCTGAAGCTCAGTGACGCTATCGGGAAGTATCTTCGCTTCCATGAAGCCTCCACCCGCCAGTCAAACAATATCCATGAGTAAAAACCATAGCATAAAACATTGCAAAATCAAGATAATCTAGCTGGATGGCAGAAGGATGTAGACAATTGACCGATCATGAT
>JBDUAJ010000011.1:0-23497 GCA_040004695.1 Nitrospirales bacterium
GTTGAGGCTTTGAGCGACGCGAGAACAAAGCTGAGGGCCTTTTGAACATCCTGCCTAAGATCCATATAGATACAGTGTAAATCCCACATAGAGCAAGGCACTAAGGCACAGCAGCCACGGGCGCCAGTGATCTCCCCACAGCAACTGCACGAGATTCATTCCAACGGCGATCAGGGCAAGCCCCATGGTGGCCATTGCGGTCGGCGCCAGGTTCCAATTGGTTCCGATCAGTCCCACAGAGACGGGGAATGTCCCTTGAAAGACCATGGCGCCCGTCACATTGCCGACCGCCAACGTGTCTTTCTTTTGATACAACCAGAGAAAGCTGTTGGACATTTCGGGCAGTTCTGTCGCGAGCGGAGCGATGAGCAGCGCCAACAATAGCGGAGACACATTCAACTCAACCGACAATGATTTGGCGGCCGTCACAAACAAATGTGCGCCTCCCACTAATGCAAGGAGCCCGAGCATCCCTTGGAGGCCGATGAGCACGTACGAAGGGCGCGTGACGCGGCGCGCGAAAAACAAGGGTTCCAGGCTGGTGTCTTCATGATGTTCAGCGGCAAACTTGCTTCGGATATAGAAGCCATAGAGGACGACGAGGAGACCAGCCACCACGTACCGAATGAGTGGAGCGGACACGAACACGCAGGCCATTGCCAATACGTAGGCGACGAGGAAAAATTGCAGGTCGACACGCACCTCTCGATAGTTGAGATGAAAGGCCGCGCTTCGCTTGCCGAGTCGGGCATACAAAATCAAAAGGCCTGCAAGAATCGGGAGAACCAGCGTGCTGAGCATGAATGGTGCGCCAAGGATGGCCCCTAATCCGACCTCCGTCCGTTCTTGGCCGGTGCCGAAAAAAATCGCAATGACGGGAATCGACGTCTCGGGCAGCGTCGTACCGATCGCGGCAAAGATACTTCCTACGGCGCCTTCAGGAACTTTCAGTCGTTTCCCCAACCATTCGATACCGTTCGTGAACAGGGCGCAGCCGCCCAAGGTCACGACGACGGAGGCGAGAAACATGAAGAGGTAGAGTGCAATACTCATCGGCGAACCCGAAAGTAAAAAGTAAAAAGTAAAAAGGTAAAAGTGTGGACGCTCATTTTTTATTTTTTACTTTTGCCTTTTTACTTTTTCCTTGCGTTTGCCGGTAGGCGAACGCCGCATCTTCCATCACGTCCCGAATCGGTCGCCCTGTTTGGTCCGCGATCCGCTTGCAATCCTGATATTCCGGTGCCGCCTTGACCCGGCCATCTCCTAATTCGGCCACTTTCATGCGGACGGCTCCGCTCGCGGTCTGCACCACATCCATACGCCGCTGCAGGACCACTCTCTGCATTTCCTGCATGCGCACTCCTAGCGTGCTGGTCTCCCGCAAAAGAATGTCGGCGACAGCATGAGCCTCTGCGGGTGGGGCAAGAGCCATCATTACGATGCCGGGCCGCTCATGTTTCATGATTGCCGGTGTCAGCGTTACATCGACGGCGCCGGCCGAGAACAGTCGTTCCATGATGGTCTCATAGGCCTGCGGGTGCAGATCATCCACATTCGTTTCGATTTGGACAATGGTATCGGTACCGCGAGTGGGCGAGATAGAGTCGCCCACAAAGATGCGGAGCGCATTTGGCCATCCCTGGGGGTCGGCACTGCCGGCCCCATAGCCGATAGCCGTGGGACGCATGATGGGCAGAGGCCCAAATTCCTGGGCCAGCGTACAGAGGAGGGCCAGGCCGGTCGGGGTGGTGAGCTCACGGGAGGGGCCGGCGCTATAGACTGGAATCTGCCGGGCCAAGGCCGCCACAGCCGGTCCCGGTGCGGGTAGTCGCCCATGTGCCGAATCAATCCATCCGGAGCCCAGGTTCACGGCCGACGACGTGATCCGCTGAATGCCGAGCAGGTGACAGCCTATAATGGAGCCGACCACATCGACCAATGAATCCACGATGCCGACTTCGTGAAACGCCACCTCTGAAGGACTGACGCGATGCGCCATGCCTTCGGCGTCTGCCAGGCGATCGAACACCGCCAAGCTCTGTTCTTGGACAGGGCGCGGGAGGCGGCTGCTCGTAATCAGCCGCTGAATGCGGCGTAACGAGAGCGGAGAACGGAAGCCGTTCTGAATCACGACGTCGACTTTCGTGGCAGCCAAGCCCCCACGCATGACGTCCTTGGCGCGGAGTCGAAAACCTCCTGCCGGAAAATCTTTCAGCGCGCGGGACAGTTTTTTTAACGGCAAGCCGGCGTCGACCAGGGCACCGAGCGTCATATCGCCGCTAATTCCTGAGAAACAGTCAAAGTGAAGATGTCGCATGCCTTCCTTTTGCGGCCGCGTGTTGTGGCCACCAAAGCGGCGGTCATCTTAGCAAAACCACTCTGAGACCAAAAGGCTTGTTGCTGATGCGCGGATTGAGCATTGACAGCCATAGTCCCCTATGATATCCACGGGCGGCTTTCCTACGACCCTGTGCCGTCCCATCCCTGCAGCGTGAAGAAGTCAAGTCCAAGAGGCATTTTCAAATGGTGGCTCAGACCTTCATCGGCCGCATGAGCGTGATTGCGATCGTGTGTCTTGTGTGTCTGGCTCTGGAGCCCATCCATGCCTTGGCCGCAAAAAGGAAGAGAGGGCCGGTCATTCCGCCGGAATTGAAGATCGTATCCGTGGTCATCGCACCCACCTCCTATGCCCCAGGCCATGGCACGCTGGACTTTACAATCGAGATTGAATTGCCCAAAGACACCGACCGGCATCTCATGCTGGAGGTGTCCACGCTCATCAGTTCACCATCCATGCGCTCAATGCGGTTTTTGTCGAACCGTCGATCTCTCGACAAACAGGAGCGTGGTGTATCGACGGCTCCGGCCCAGGACAGCAAGCCTCGAATCAAAGTGGTACTCGCGTGGGACGGGATGGATCAGTCAAAAGAGCTGGTGGGAACCGGGACCTACGACTACGAGATTCGGGCCAAGCTGCTGGCTGTGGGAGAGCACGGAGTGCGGACTCACATGAACGCGTGGCCGAAACGCGGCAACCTGATTTTGAAGTAGCCTTCAGCCCTCAGCGTTCAGCAATCAGCCACGAGAAAGAAACTCACTCGCTGACGTCTGTTCCTGGCTGAAGGCTGATAGCTGACGGCCTCTCGGCTCAATCCTTCCCCATCATGTTTATTCGATGTGCCAAACAACCCGCTCCAAAGCCATTATCGATATTCATCACACCGACACCGGCCGCGCAAGAATTCAGCATCGTTAAGAGGGCGGCCAGACCCCCAAAGCTCGCCCCATACCCGCGACTTGTCGGAACGGCGATGACTGGACGATCAACGAGACCGCCAATCACGCTCGGCAGAGCACCGTCCATGCCGGCGACCACGACGAGCGCCCGCGCTTTCAGCAAACGCTCGTGACGACTGAACAGGCGATGGATGCCGGCCACGCCGACATCATAGAGCACCTCCGTGCGACTTCCCATGATTTCGGCCGTCAGACGCGCTTCCTCCGCAACCGGGATATCGGAGGTGCCGGCCGTGACGATGAGGATGTCTCCTTCCAGAATCGGCTTTCGCTGCTCGAGTACGACTACCCTGGCCAGCTTATGGTAAACCGCACGAGGATCCAGACGGGTGAGCGCCCGGCCGATCCCTGGTTCCGCTCGCGTCGCCAATAAGGGGCCACCCTTTTTCAAGAGACCACGGGCGATCCCTAACACCTGCGCGCGAGTCTTGCCCTCACAAAAAATGACCTCAGGAAATCCCTGTCGGATCGACCGGTGATGATCCACCGACGCAAACCCGAGATCTTCATAGGGCAGGGTTCGAAGACGAGCGATCACGCCATCGACAGTGGTCTTCCCCGCCCTAAGTTCGGTAAGAATTGTTTTAAGTACCTTCGGATCCATTATCTTTGTATGTAGAGACGTTGAATGGGCAGAAGGCTCAAAAAGGTCCGCAACTACACCCATCCACCCCAGACGCGCCAAGACGCGTCCCTTCCCGAGCGCGGCCGCATGCGAAGCCCCCCCGGAAGCGTACCCTATTACACCCGCCCCCCCAAGCGCGCCAAGACGCGCTCCTTCCCGTGGGGGTACGTTGAGAATGGTGTCGAGCCGAGAACACAGCTCGGGAAGGGCTGCGTCTCGGCGCAGCTGGGGTTGGGTGGGTGTGATGCGACGTTTTTCAGCCTTCTGCTTCTTCTTTGGCAGAGCGTTCCATCAGTTCTCCCACCGCCTGCCGTGGTGATTTTCCTTCAAAGAGGACCGCGCAGACGGCTTGGACGATGGGCATATCGACCTTGTAGCGGTGCGCCAATCCGGCGGCTGCACTGGACGTGCGTATCCCTTCTGCAACAGCCTGAGCCCCTTGGAGAATGTCCGACAGCCTTTCTCCGCGTCCGAGCCTGACGCCGACGGTATGATTGCGGCTCAGAGGACCCGTGCAGGTCAGGACAAGATCGCCCACTCCAGAAAGCCCATAGAACGTTTTTGAATCGGCGCCGAGCGCCATGCCCAGCCGAATCATTTCGGCCAGCCCTCTTGTGATTAGGGCGGCTCTGGCATTGTGCCCCAGATTCAGTCCGTCCACCACGCCGGCCGCCAGGGCCATCACATTTTTTATGGCTCCACCCAGTTGCACGCCCGTCACATCGGTTCCCGCATAGACACGAAAGCAAGGCGTCATAAACACGTGTTGCAGCGTACGCACGGTGGAAGTGTCTTGACCGGCTAAGACAATGGCCGTCGGCTGATCGTGGCAGACTTCCATCGCAAAACTGGGTCCAGAAAGAACGCAAATCGAAGGATGCAGGTTTGAAGGGAAGACATCTTCCATGACTTGGGACATCAATTTGAACGTATCTTCTTCAATGCCTTTCGTGGCGCTGACGATTGGAATCGGATGCGGTAAAAGAGGACCAAGCTGTTGGAGCACGGAGCGGGCAGCGTGAGACGGCACGGCGAACACAAGCAGGTCACTGTCCTGAACGGATTCTTGGAGCGATCCGGTGACGTAGAGTGAAGAGGGCAGCTGCACGCCGGATAAAAAAATCGTGTTCTCCCGTTTTGTCCGGATCGCTTCAGCGACGTCTTGTTCGTAGGCCCACAGCCGAACCGACAGCCCCTTATGGGCCAGATGCCGGGCGAGGGACGTTCCCCACGCTCCAGCTCCGATGACTGCTACCCGAGGCTCTGTCGGCATGGAATGACGCATCGAAATGGCTTTCCCCCAGGAGGCTCGGATTATAGGTATGGTACAGGATGGTGTCAAAGACAGAAACAAACGATGATGGCGTGGTGAGTTCTCAACTCACTAGAATGACTAGACAGTCCGGAACGACATCCATCAGAGACCGGGCAATGTAATCGACCTGAAATCGCAACCAATTTGGACAGCCACGAAGCCCCCCGCCTTTCGTTCCGGCCCGGCACCTCGTATACTGCCAAAACATTCGGCCTAGTCCAAGTTTATGATCTGTCCAGCCTGCGCCAAACCATTACCCGATCACAGCCGGTTTTGCATGCAATGCGGGCAGCCTGTCATGCCCTTGCCTACATCGACGTTGCCGCCGAAAACGGACGACATGAATCTTCCCATCCTGTATGGCATGGTAGCCGGCTTGATCGCGGCGGTTCTCTTCCCACCATGGGAAACACCGCCCGGGCAGCCGCCTGCATTCGTGGGGTTTCATTTCATTCTGACTCTGTCCGCCGGCGACGGGTTGGCGCAAGAGGACGCCCGCGTGATCAGTCGACTGCTACTGACCATTGAATTAGTGACGATCGCAGTGGCCGGATTATACTTTGCGTGGCTTTTTCGCCAGAGGTAGGAGGCTCACGGGAGCGCAAGCGTCAGGCACTTTGCCGAGCCGCCGGCTTTCATAAACTCATCCAACGCCACGGCGTGGGGCTGATAGCCCCGTTCTTCCAAGCGTTTCATGGTATCGGGGCAGCCTTCTGGAAGAACGACATGCCGGTCAATGCACACGGCATTGCAGGCAAATCGAAGGGCTTCCGCTTCAGGAACAATCATACGCCGATCTTTCGCGATGCGGTCTGATAGCACCGTCTGAGCATAGGGATCGAACGCCGGTGGGTAGTACAGCAATTCACCGCCGCTGAGAGGGCAGAAGCAAGTGTCGAGATGGTAGAAGTGCGGATTCACCAACTCCAGGGGAATAATTTCGCGACTGAAAATTTCGCTCAGGCGAGGATACGCCCGTATATCCGTGCGCTGGCGATATCCGCCGAACCAGATATCGGGATACCCCAGCAGATCGCCGGCGCCTTCGAAGTACAGTCCTTCCTCCAAGAGGACCACCTCATAGCCGTGCCCGCGAAACCACTGTTCAAAATAGCGTTCCTCGCGCTGTCGCTCCGGATGACGAAATCGACTCGGCACAGCGCGTTGGCCGTGTAGGACTCCGGCATTTGCCGTGAAGACCATATCCGGAAGGCCTGCGATGGGGTCCATTCGTTCCAGCGTGAGGCCGATCCTGTGTTCCAGTTCATGCATCAAGGTGTGCCACTGTGCACGGGCACGTTCCAAGTCAGCCGTATTGGAGACACGCATCCATGGATTGATTTCGTATTCAATGCCGAAATAATCGGGTGGGCAGACGAGAAGGCGGCTCATGTCTTCCCTCCCAGTTCACGCGCAAGGTCGCGTAAGAAAGAGGCGGCATCCATGACCAATCCCACGGCTTGAAAGCTGCCGCGATCAGCCAGCTTGGTCGGCACGGCTGGATTGACATCTACGCACACCGTCGGGACCGTGGCGGGTAAGAGATTTCCTGTCGCGACGGCATGGAGCGTCGACGCCACGAGAAGTGCCAATTTCACACCTGGGAGAGCCGCTCGCATCGCCGCTTGAGCGCGCACGGAATCGGTGATCACTCCCGGCAAGGGGCCATCATCCCGTATCGTACCTGCCATGACGACCTGGACCTGTCGCCGAACGCATGCCGCCATAATCCCTTGCGTAATCACACCGGATCGTACCGCCTGTTCGATACTGCCGATCGCTCGAATGCGATTGATCGTGCGTAGATGATGTTCATGACCATGGGGCACCGTGTGACCGGCCGAGAGTCCATAGCCGAGCGATGTGCCGTATAAGTGGGCTTCCATATCATGGGCTGCTAAGGCGTTTCCGCAAAACAAGACATGCACAAATCCTGATTCGATCAGCCAGGTGAGCGCATCCCGACCGCCCGAATGAATAATGGCAGGGCCTCCTGCCAGTAATACTTTTCCCTGCGTGCCGTTGGACGCCCCCAATGTCCGCATGCGTCGTGCGATATCGGCAATGATAGGACCATGCGGCCGCTCTGAGGACACTTGCGCCTCCATGAAGCTGAAGACGTCTCGCTCAGGTGGTCGTTGGAGCGGCAGCACGCGGATACCGTCTCGGCCGGTCACAATAAGGTCACCCGGCTGCACGTCATTCATCGGAATAGCCTGGGCGGAGGTCTTGGTCGGCTCGACACGGATGCCAAGGTCCATTTCGATGGCCTGAACGTCAACCCAGTGTCCCTTCAAGCGAATGTGAGTGGGGAGGTGCGTCGTCGCGTAGAATCCGTCAGGAAACACGCCCGCAGCAGAGGCGCATTCAATTGTGCAATCCGTTTCTCGCGCCACGGAGGCGCCGTGTGGCTGAATGGCGGTTATAATCTCGGCGAGGAGCGTGTGTGAGGCGGCCCGAACTGTAATGGTTGCGCGCGAAGCTTCCTGCCGAGTCGTCCCGATCTGCACCTCACTCAGGTCGAAGTTCCCGCCCATCATGAGAATGGTATCCAGCACTTTCGCCAGAATGAGCGAGTCGATGATGTGCCCTTGAAGGATGACGGTTTCTTGTGCAGGAGTCATGGCGCACGTGGTGTCACGGTGACGCGGAACCATAGATATAATACCACCGGCCTTGCGGTTCTGCTGCTCCGTGGGGGCCATGAGCCGCTGAAACGGTGAAGAATAACAGTGGAGGGGGGAAGAGAGAATAAAAAAGGAGGTCGCTAGAAACGACCTCCTTTTCTGACATCGAGGAATTTAGTTGATCTTGCGTTCGCCGGTAATCTTCGTAGCCGAAGTCACCGGTGGTTCGATTTTATAGTCGTAATAACCCGGGTGCTTGGGCACGCGGCCGGCACCGTTCTCATTGACGATCGCATCGCGTCCCGTCTCAGGCTTCAGGCTCTGCATCGTGTGCTTGCCATAGGTCTCTGCCGATTCCAACATGGCCTTGTCTCCGCCCAAGTTTGTTTGTCCTGGATCGTTGGACGTCGACTGTCCATTGACTGGGCTTTGGGCGGTGGCGCCTGGATAACCAGGATGCTTTGGCAGTAACGCCGGGTTCGCGAAGACGAGCGAGGCAGAAACGATGAGACCGACCCCAACCGCACTACTTAACAGTGTCTTCATGGCCGACTCCTTGTAAAAGATATGGGTAAAAGCGAATGACGAGATGCCGATAAGTCTAACCAGGCCGCCATCTTAACGAGCTTCATGGACCCTGTCAAGCGATCGCTGCACTCGAAAATTTTACAAATTGCTCAACGTCTTCGCGGCGGTCGTCGCCCTCGGCCACGATAGGGTCCACCCCGTTGCTGGCCCGGCAAGCGAATGATGACCGCGGTTCCTTGACCCGGTCCGCTGGCAATGGAGATCTGTCCTTGATGTTCTTCGACAATCTTTTTCACCGACGCGAGGCCAAGACCGGTTCCGGACCGTTTCGTTGTGAAAAAAGGTTCAAATACTTTGCCGACATGCTCGGTGGGAATCGGCACGCCGTCATTCTTCACGGTGATCTGAACATGGCGACTGGCTCGTGGCTGAGAGACCTCGATATGTAAATGTCCTCCCGGCGCCATAGCTTCCAACGCATTCTTAAAAATGCTGAGAAAGACCTGCTGCATCTTTCCATCGTCGCAGCGAACGGGGCTGATGTGTGGATCGGAGTCTTTCGTGACCCCGATACGGTTCACATCCAAATCGGTTGCGACGACACGCAGGGCATTTTCAATAATGTCCGTGATGCGGCAGATGCGACGATTCAGTTCCAGGGGTTTGGCGAAGTCCAGAATTTCATGCAGAAGAGATTCGACGCGGATCAGGTCGCGCATCGCATTTTCTACGCGCGTCTGGGAATCGAAATCGAGAATGCCCGGTGTCGTGACATCTTCCAACTGGGCGCGGATGGACGCCAATGGTTCACGCACCTCTGTGGCGAGAAACGCGCTGAATTCGCCGAGCGCGGCCTGTCGCTCCTGTTTGCGGATCATCGGCTCTGAAGCCGCCGGGGTCACCGGGTCGGTTGGTGTCTCGCCGGAAGATCCGGACACGGGAAGAGCCGTGGGCGCATTGGATGCAGACTGAATGAGGTCAGCGAGATTGGCTAACAGCGGTTCCAAGGTCTTGACGTCCGGCAAGCTGTACTGCATCGAGGCTTTGGACGCCAGCGTGACCGTGCCTCCTACCTGCCCCCGAATAAAAAAGGGGACGACCAGCGCGGACAGATACCGATCCTTGTACAAGTGTTTGTGGTCCTGAAAGCGTCCTTGTGTGGACGCGAGGTCATGATCCACCCGCGGTTTACGATGCCGAACAGACCATCCTGAGGCCGAGGTCTCCAGCGCGAGTCGTTGGCTGGCTTTGAGATCCTTTTTCTCTCCTTTGGGTTCTCCTCCAAGCATGCCGATCACTTCAACGGCCCCGGCGATCGGGTCGTACGCGGTTACCCAAGCGCGATCAAACGGGGTGGTCTGCATGGTTTCTTGTAAAAATGTGACGACACGCTGTTGCATATCCGGAGTCACGTAAGACGTGCGAGCGGCATAGGATTCCAGCGCAGCCTGAGCCGTGACGGGCTCTTGACTGACGAATGAGCGGCTCAAAATCAGCGCCTGATCGAACAAGGATGCCTGCTCGAGCGATTTCGTAATGTCCTCGGCGGTGCTTTCCAGCAGGGCTTTTTCTTTTTTTGTAAAGGCGGCCGATTCTTTACGACCCATGACGATCATGCCGTACGTTCGTTGTTGGTATTGGAGTGGTACGGCGATTAAAGATTTTGCGCCGGGGGTAATCATGCGGAGTCGAATCACTTTTGAATCGCCGCCCTCTGCCCGGCTGCTCTGCTCGAGAGATTTTGTCATGACATCTTGAAGCGAGAGGGCACGTAGAATCGCCTGCGTGTCGCGTGGAGTAAGCCCGCGAGACACCTGTGCGACGAGTGGGCCGTTGTCCCCGGTGTGAATCGCAATCAGCGCGGCGTCCAGCCCTAGCTCATTGAGAGCTGACGTCAATGCTTTTTGAAGTGTACTCTGCTTACTATTCGTCGAAGGCTCGACCGCTGGTCCCATGCTGCCATCCTTTCAGGCGGGCATTCTAACAAGGTCGCGTTGCCGTAGCAATCAAGCAATCAATTGATGACGCGCGGCGGCCTGCGTGGTTCGTGGGAGACAATTTCCCAGCGCCCTTCCGCAGAAACCCAGAGATTGAGAATCGTGCTGACGACGCTAATCACGACAGCGCCCCAGAAGGCGGGCCAAAAGCCGTTCACATGGAAGCCCTGCACCAGCCAGGCGACCAATTCGAGCAAGAGGGCGTTGATGACGACCGTGAACAGCCCCAGCGTGAGAATAATGAGCGGGATGGACACCATGTAGAGGATAGGCCGAATAATGGCATTGAGCAGCGCGAGGAGAATGGCCGCCGCAATGCCGGCTCCCACCGTTTCCACCCGAATGCCGGGAATCATGTAGCTGGCCAGAAAGACGGCGATACAGGTGATTGTAAATCGGATAAATAAACCGCGCATAGGTAGCTTTCAGCAGTCAGCCATCAGCGCTCAGCTTCTGCAAAGATCCCGCGTGTTCCTCGATTTTCAGCTGATAGCTGAGTGCTGACGACTGATTGCTTCCCCTCACGACGCGACCGATATGTCCACCGAGGTCTGGCGCTTGGTGACCTTGTCGTTCGAGTCATACGTAGCGATGATTTCTTTTGAGACACCCTTCGACGTGACGACGATTTTGGTCCCGGAATCTTCATTGTGCAGATGCAGGAAGATTTCGAAATAGCCTTCGGGATTCGTTTTCGTGCTGCCCGCATGACCTTCCGCTTTGAGGGGTTTCGCCTGTACATCGACTCCGGCCACTGGCTTTCCGCTGTTATCTCGCACATACCCGTACACCGTGAACCCGTGTTCGACTTTGGTCTTGACGTAAATAGGCTTCGGCGTCTCGACGGCCGGATTCTTCAGCGTGCTCAGATAGGCGGCGAGCGCTCCGAGTTCTTCTTCGGTCATCAATTCCTTATATTTGTCGGGCATCAATCCCTTCTTGTGCTCTTTTTCAAATCCTTCGGCATAGAGATAGGTCGTGTCGAACACCTTCTTCTTGATGTCATCGATCGTCAACAAGCTTCCGATGTTATCGAGCACGGGGCCGCGTTTTTTGACGCTGCCTAGTCCGCCGATTTTATGGCAGTTGTAGCATTCATGCAGCTCGTAGACTTCCTTTCCGCGCGCGATTAAATCGGTGCCTCCGGTAGACGGTATTGTCATGGCTGCGTCGGCGCCACCGCCATTAGGTGCGGCGGCGGGCGCCAATTGATTGAGGCGCGCGGTGAGGGTCTGAACTTGTTTGTCCAAGCTCTTGACCTGTTGCAGGGACTCATCCACGGCTGCATATTCGTGTGCCGCTCTCTCGCGTTTGACCTTGAGCAGTTTGTCGATCTTACCCATCTCATCTTGAGGATCGAATTGTGGAAGCAGCGATGCACCGCCGATATAGATCGTGGAGACGACAATATAGAAGGCGATCAGCCCGAGAATGGCTTTCATGCCGCCCAACGTGCCGAGGGGCGGGGCATCGAGCAGGATAAACACGGTGGCGCCCAACATGGCGTAGATGAAAAACATGACCTGAAACACCGGGGGAAAGGCGAAGACCTTGGCGACACCAACGAGCATTCCGCCGATGACCAGCCCGACAATGACTTTAATCAGGATCTTCTTCATGAAGTGAGTTTCTGCGGCCATACGAGCTCCTGTGGTGGACCCTACGTCAGTATACCGTTTCAAAAGTGCCGAATGCCAACTTGGCTCCATCAGGTGCGTGAAACGCGTATCGGGATAGAGTGCGACGTTGGCAGTTTGTTGAGGAGCCGTAAAAAAAAGAATGCTGTAATCGGAAGGTAAATGAAGACTCCGGTCACGCCGAGGAGCGGTTCCCGGATCCAAAAGGTGATCGCCAGATTGAACGCCAACACGCCATAGTAGAGACCGCATCCCAGTAGAATCGTCTTGGCCGCATCGGAATTGGCATCGGGTGCATTCGGCAACGGAGGAAGCTTCCTATCGACAAGGCAATACCCCGAAAGCGCGACGAGACCCACCACGGCCCAGCCGATGAAGTTCTCGAGCGGGACGCCGAAATAGATCCCCGGATAGCTATAGCCGTAGATTTGGCCGAGGAACCAGCAATCCCCGCGCAAGGCCACTGGATCGATGACGATATCGATGAAAGCATAGAACAGCGTCGTTAAAAAGATCACCGGCCGGGACGTGCGGGCCTCGAGCTCGAACCGCAGTCGCAACGGATGCCGACCGGTACATGACTGGCTATCCACCGGGAGCAAGAACAGGAGCGCCATGCAATAGCTGGCATATAAGAGAAAGGTAAACGACAGCGAATCCATGAACGGGACGTTGGAAATGTAGAGCTCTTGGTCCACTGTGGAACCGGTGTAGTAATAGGATCCAAACGGAATACCGGTGCGTGTCGAGGAGAATTCACAGAGGAAGGCCGTGATCCAACTGATCAGAAAAAACATTCCCGTGCGTCGCCAGCCGAGGAGCCGTTGTGCAGAAAATACGAATGCGGCTAGGAAGAGGAAGACATAGGGGCGAAGCAGAATCGTTTGAACGAGTAGAAGGGGAAGGTCGCTCATTTTAGCTATCAGCCATCAGCGGTCAGCCATCAGCGGTCAGGCAAGAGGGAAGCACCCGAGAGCTTCATCGCTCTGAGGCTGAGTGCTGATCGCTGACGGCTGACAGCTTTCTTCATGCATAGCCGTTCTCGCGGAACCACGTGACCGCTTTGCCCAATGCCACATCAGCGGGCGTTTGCGGCAGGCTCAACTCACGCACGGCTTTGCTGCAATCGTAGTGCATGTGGTGCTTCGCCATGCGGACGCCTTCAAGCGGAATGCGAGGGGCCTGATGGCTGATGTAGTCGGCGAACCATCGATTCGCATAGGCCAACGGGAGGATCGCTTGCCAAGGCAGTTTGAGGCGTGGTGCCGGGATGCCGGTCAGCCGGCTTAGAATCGTGAAGATCTCGCGGAGCGTGAGGTTTTGGTGGCCAAGGATATAGCGCTCGCCAATGCGTCCGCGTTCCATGGCGCGGAGATGGCCGATGGCCACATCGTCGACATCGACCAGGTTCATGCCCGTTTCAATGTAGGCCCACATCCGTCCTTTCATAAAATCCACGATCATTTGACCGGTGGGCGTCGGTTTGACATCCCCCGCACCGACCGGGGCGCTGGGATTGACGATGACGACCGGCAGCCCGGCCCGAGCGAGGGTCAGCACCTCCTGTTCGGCGAGATACTTGGAACGCTTGTAGTGCCCTGCCATGTGCGAGAGCGAGACGGCGGTCTGCTCCGTCCCGACTCCACCATTCGGAGGGAGGCCGATTGCTCCAATCGTACTCGTATAGACAATGCGATCCGTCCCGACCTCATGCGCCGTTTCCAACAGCATGCGTGTGCCGGTCACATTGATATCGTAAAAGATGGCCGGATCTTTCGCCCAGAGCGCGTAATGTGCCGCCACATGGTAGAGCTGGTGACAGCCGTTCAATGCTCGCCGCAGAGAGTCGCGATCACGGAGATCGCCGTGCACCTGTTCAACCTCGAGCCCGCAAAGATTACGGAGATTGCTGTTCGGCCGAACCAGCACGCGAACCTCCGTACCCGCGCCGACCAATGCACGGGCGACTGCCGCTCCAATAAACCCTGTTGCGCCTGTAACTAACGCCTTCATACAATATCTCTGCAAAGTTTAATATGAAGCGGGTGCTCAAAAAGGCCATCTATTCCACCCGCCCACCCCAGGCGCGCCAAGACGCGCCCCTTCCCGTGGGGGTACGTTGAGGATTTTGTCGAGACGAGAACGAAGCCCGGGAAGGGATGCGTCTCGGCGCGTCTGGGGAAGGGTGGGTGAAATGATGTCTTTTTCAGCACCTGCTAATTTTGGCGTGCGGTGATGTAGACGGCCAGTGCCTGAAGCGGGCCCGCTTTGGCATCGAACCGGCTTAATCGTCCGATGGCCCGTTCGATGCACTGATCAGCAAGCGTGCGGGCTCCATCGACGCCGTAGAAGGTCGGATAGGTTTTTTTGCCGCGTTGCGCATCCGTCATCGCATTCTTGCCCAATTGTTCCCGTGTGCCGGTGACATTCAGCACGTCATCTGCGATTTGAAAGGCTAGTCCGATGTCTTCCGCAAAGCCGGTGAGGTGTTGCAATTGATCTGCGTTGGCGGAGGAGGCAATAGCACCCATGCGGACGGCTGCGCGAATGAGCATCCCGGTTTTGTGGGCATGGATGGTCTGCAATGCCGCAAGATCGATATCTTTATTCTCGGCCTGGATATCCAAGACTTGCCCGCCGACCATGCCGAGGTGACCGGAGCCAACAGCCAGCTCATACAGGATCTGCACCTGGCGTTGCGGGTCGAGTCCCTCCATGAGGTCCGTTCGACTGCAGAGTTCAAACGCCAGCGTCTGCAGGGCGTCCCCGGCGAGAATCGCGATGGCTTCGCCGTAGACTTTGTGATTGGTCAGTTTGCCGCGACGGTAATCATCGTTGTCCATCGCCGGAAGATCGTCATGAATCAGAGAGTATGTATGAATTAATTCCAGCGATGAGGCGATGGCTAACACAGACTGAGGGGGATTGCCGACGGCTTCTGCCGCGGCAAGTGCCAGAATCGGGCGGACCCGTTTCCCACCCGCGAATAAGCTATACCGCATGGCTTCATGGAGGGTGGTCGGCTCGATCTTCTCGGTGGGAATGACCTGATCGAGAAATCGGTCGACGTCTTGCCGTTTCTGTTCGAGGTAGTGGCTAATGTCCACGGTAGGCTGAGTCCTTCAAGAAACTACAGGATAACGGGCCGAGAGAGTAGCAAACGATTTGACAGGGTGTCAAACCGTTGAACGTGTGATGTCACGATGTGGTGATTTCGTGATTCGAATTCATTTCACCCATCACCTGATCACACAATCACCCATTCGAGTGGCTTGTCATTTGTCGCGTCGCTTCAGTATACTCACGACTGATGAGTATACGAAAAGCAGGTGGCGATTGGGAGCCGATGCTGTTGGGCATCGAACCACGCATGTGCAAGGTGTGCAAAAAAGGCTTCTATCGCAACGTCACGCTCTTTCGGGGCGGCTGGTCTCGCTGCACGATCTGCGATGAATTCGTGCACTATAGTTGCCTGGCCAGTGGGGCCGTGTCCTTTTTGAAAAAGCGTCCGCGCGTCTGCAAACCCTGTCAGGCACTATCAGTTTCTGCCTCTGTCCAACTCGTTGAGCCGGCGATTGCCCAGTGACTTCGCATCTTTCATCACAGGTCTCTGCCTCGAAAGCCCTGATGTGGCAGGCTCGGCTTGCGGACGTCATTCGGCTGGTCGTCGCCCCGATGCTTCTCTTTTTCAGTGGGTTCTTCACGATGGATTTTCTGCTGAGTGGCGCCTATAGCTGGCCCCGCACCAGCCGCATTATGGCCCTCACGCTGACGCTGGCCGTCTTGATCTATGAATTCATCTACAAGGAGCAGCAGGCTCGCCATCCGGAGCATTCGTTCGAACAACGCCTGAAAATGCTCCTCTACTCTTGTGTGATTCCGTACGCGGTGGGCGCCTGTGCGCTCATCGCCCTGGCCCGCTTGACTGCCTAGCGGGTGATTCGGAACGCTGATGCCTGTCATCCACACCAGCGGCGCGTTTCTCCAACAGTGCTTCTCGGTGCATCCCCTGTGTTTGAGTATTAAGAGACTCGTCCCACCACACCATCTCATTCTGTCCTGTAGCTCCTGCAATTTGTCGCATCGGCTCACGCTTCAATCGTTGACGACTCATTTGCCCGGTCAGGATCAACCGATGGACCAACACGAGCAGCCCGCGTTCGAGCATCTCACGGCTTGTATCGAGGCACATCGGACCGCCCTGGGGATTAGCATAATGGATGTGGTGCGGGATGCCGCCGGTATCCGATGTGCGGAATGCCGCCGAGTGTTTGAGATAGCCGTGTCGAAGTTTGAAACCCATCAACGCTGATCATCGCGCAGAGGCGATCGTACATGGGAATAGAGTTCACACGATAGAGTGAAGGTGTCATGGTCACGAGTGAACCACCTGATGAGAAGCGACAGCATCGACGGTTTCCGGTTCACTTCCGAAGTTCCTTTTCATCCGTCAATATCATCGGCGGAGAAGGGGTGCTGGCGGATCTTTCCGTACGAGGGTGCCGGATAGAGAGCCGGATAGCGGTCAAGGCAGGAACTGAGCTTCAATTGAAGATCCATCTTCCGTACGAGCCTGTCCCGCTCGTTACTGTGGCGGCTGTACGCTGGTCGCGTGGGGAGACGTTCGGCGTGGAATTTACGGACATGAACGATGAGGAATGGAAGCGACTGGGCCGTTTCATCACGAGTGTGGAATGGCCGGACGCTGGAGCGACGTCTTGCCCATAATGATCAAGATGCACGTAGAGCGCCGATGAGCCAAAGGGAGCTGCTCTTTACTGAGGATGAACTTCGGCTGATAGGAGACGAGCAATTCTTCCTCCAAAAAGTGCGCATTATGAAGAAGGTGCGCGCGCTGCTCGATGCCTTGTATGCGGGGCTCCAGAGCGATGTGGCTGGGGTCAACCTCTTGACTCCATCGTCATTCACTCTCAAAAAATATCAGTTCGTCAAAGGTGAACATCTGGATGACTATCCCTACCAATACCTCGATTTCCCGAAGCACTTTGAGGGAGATGAGAAATTCACCTTTCGCTCGCTCTTCTGGTGGGGCCATCACTTTGTCTTTGCCATGATCATCGAGGGTGGGACGCTGCTCCAGTACAAACAGAATCTGATCAACCGCTACCATCAGGTGGCCGGCAAGGAGATCCATCTCTCGTTGAGCCCTTCGCCATGGGAGTGGAAACAGGGCGAAGGCTATACCCTTCCTGTGACCCATGATCGGAAATCTGAGGTGGCGGCGGTCCTCGGTGGACGTCGTTTCTTCAAGTTGTGCCGATTTGTCCGCCATGATGATCCAGTCGTGGCTGGCGGGCGCCTGATTGAAACCGGCCGGGAGACCTTTCAGTCGATATTGCCGGTCATTACGGCTTAGTCCCGGCGCAGAAGTTCATTCCTGGCGCGAATACGAACACTATGGAAATCGGGTTCGGCCTGTATGGTCTTCTAGCTGTGGCGGTCGCCTTGCTGGCATCGCGGGAATTCGGTCGTTCTGCGATCGTGTGGTTTTTTCTGTCGGTCATCCTCACCCCCTTGGCCGGTTTGCTGCTTTTCATGCTGCCGCCACGCCGCCGGCCCTGCCCATTCTGTGCCGAATCCATTCAGCCCTCCGCGGTCGTGTGTCGATTCTGCGGTCGGGAAGTGCCCTCCGTGACTGACGGACCGGGTCTTCCTAGGACCACCAAAGCGGTCCTGCTCATTCTTGTGGTGGCCGTGTTGCTGACGGCCCTGTCGCAATGCCAGTATCGCTTTGGGTGGTGGTCTACGGAGAGGCCATCACTGGATGTGAAGGCGCCTTAGCAAGGATGTTGAAAAAAGCCCCCAGCTTTGTTCTCGCGTCGTTCAAAGCCTCAACGTACCGCAAGGGTACGCCTCGGCCTTTCGCTCGCTGCGGCCGCGCTGGATGGCCTTTTTGAACATCCTTGTCCACGGAACCCACGTACACCTGCCTCCCTCCGTGTGAGAAGCCCACGGGAAGGGGCGCGTCCCGGCGCACCTGGGGTCGGGAGGGTGTAATTGAACGACCTTTTTGAACATCCTGCGGTGCCTTCGGGACCGTCTAAGCTTCGATGCCATTGCGTTCTCACTGGCATAGAGCGGTTTTCCAACGGCCTGCTGGCATTTTCTATCGAGACGTGGGTAGACTTCGTAACACGTCGACTCGTCGCCGAGTCTTCTCACAAGGAGGGTGTGCCTTGGTTCGATGGACATGGTCGTGGGTCATCATTGTTCTCTTACTAGTTCTCAATGGGTGTGCGGGGAAAGGCGAGACCGTTATGTTGTATCCGGGGGCTCTTCCCGCCAACCGTACCAATATGGCGGTGTCGCAGGAGAAGCTGACGGCCATCATTCTGCCATTCGAAGATCAGCGGCCGGAGAAAGGCGCGATCGGTCGGCGGACTCATGCCGGTGGAGGTCACACCTCCTATGCGGTGTGGAACGACATGCCGGGATACGTGATTGCGCAATTCATGGCGGATTATCTCAAGCAGAAAGGATGGCAAGCCGCCGTAGTGCTGCCGGGGGAGCCGGTAGACAATCGAAAGGGCGTCGAGGCGGTGATCAGCGGGCAGGTCCAGGAGTTTTCGGCTCAGGCTGAGAGCAAAGCATTGTCCACAGAAGTTTCGGTTAAAATGCGAGTCGCTCTTCAGGCCCGCAACCAAAAAGATGGAAGCGTTGCCCGCATGAGTCTTCACGGTTCGCGTGCCAATAAAGTCTTCATTTTTAATGATCGAGATGTACAAGATGCGCTCGATGCGATGCTGAAGGAAAGTTTAGATCGCCTGATGGCTGATGCCAAAGTGGAGCAGGGCAGCATCTGTTACAGACAGTTTGATGGACTCGCAGGTCAAGTGAAGACGGCACTCTGCTTGGCTGACTCAGGTGCTCGCGCAGCGCGCACGCTCGGAAGGTGCTCGCACGGGAAGGGGCGCATCTTGGCGCGCCTGGGGTAGGAGGGTAAAATTGGCGCGCAATGTGAGCAGCCAAGCCGACTGCCGATGTGGCTATCCCTGCTGGGTGGAGAAGTGGCCGGAAATGCTGGGGGGACGGCTGGGCTGGTCCTGTGCTCCCAGAGCGCGCACAATCAGAATGTGCTCGTACGGGAAGGGGCGCGTCCCTCGGGCAAAGCGCCTGTCTTGGCAGGCGCGGGGTCGGTGGGTGAGACAACGCCTGGGGTGGGGGGTCAAATATGGGCGCAATAGAGCCGGATCCCATTCCCTCCCATGCATGTAACCTGGAGATAGGAGAAGAAAGAGGAGATGCGGGAGCGGCGGTGGGAGACGCGGGAGAAGCTGGACTTTAACCAGGTGTTGGCGGTCGGGGAGCGACTGGCCGGCTTAGGGTTGAAGCCGGCCAGTCCCGCGAAGGATATTATCACCTACATTGAAGAATGGGCGGTGGCGACACCGGATGAGCTTGACCGGTTGGACCCATGGTCGACGGAAGACGTGACCTTGGTGCAAGTTCGCGACGGTTGGCAGGGAGACTTCTTCTTGCTCGCGGGAGCGTTTCATACCGTCTATCAGCGTTATCAGGAGATGGGCACGTACTGTTCGGTCAGCCATCCCTGGCAAATCGCGGTGCCCTTGCGCACGATTTTGCCGCGTGCCATGTTCTGGCTCGGCTTTCGTCATACGCATGCGTTCATTCGTGTGCGGGTGCATACGGTCGACGTCATTACACCGGGGGAAACGCGAGCCGATCATGAACGATCGCTCTGGCTGGAAGATCGCCAATCGGCCTTTTTTGAGGCGATCAGGCTGCTGGCAGTCCCGTTGAAGGCGCACATTATTAAAGATCAGGTCGTCATTGCTTCCGAAGATGTCCGGGCGTCGCTCTTCTGCTCGTGGCCCGATGCGTTCGGGCCCTCGCAATTCGAATATAATTCCTCGGATGCATTTGAATTTCTCGTACCGGCCAGCCGTCTAGCGGCGACCTTTGAGGAATCTGCCACGGTCCGAGCCTACTTAACCGGCTTTTCCGAAGAGGCCCTGAAGGATTTTCAGACCGTTGAACCGGGGTCGCGTTCGGTGTACCGCTGCTCGGCACATTGCCCGTTGGACGAGATCCCGGAGATTCTCGCGACCATCGCACCGACGGGGAGGCTCTACGCCACCTTGTGTGAATTTCAGACTCAAGACATGCTGGCGGAGCGGCAGGATGCCTCAGCCATCATTGGGATTGTTGGCATAGAAGGGGCGTTTCAACTGGAGGCGAGACTGAACCGTGCGCCGTTGCCTGAAGACGAGATGGGGCCCTGGCTTGAACAACTCTTGGGGCTTCCTGTGACCTCTGCTCCGCTCCCTCCATTTCCTTAACCTGGATGATCCATGAACGACTGCTGCCGCAGTCGTTCCACTCGCACGGCGGGGCTTTTCTCGTTCGGCCTTCTCGACGGAATGCGGCACATCGGGTATCAAGAACGGGCCCGGCTCGCGACGGCATGCATGAATATTCCGATTAGCTATACTTACACCATGCCGCATCGGACTGACCTGTCACCTCTCTGCGCCGGCCTGTGACTCCTCTTGCAACCAAGCTTCGCGCAGCGCTCGCTAAGCCGTTCCTTCCTGTGATCTTCTTTTTCGCGGGCGTGACCTATGACACGGTCACGCTGACTCGCATCGACCGCCTGCTCGATAACCTCATTTTGCTGCTGTATCTCACGGTCTTGGGCGGTCTCATTGTTCTCAAGGGACGAGCCGATCTTGGAAAGATGCGTGGGATGCCGGTTGAGACAGGGAAGTGTGCTCATTTCTTAGCTCAGGCAGGACCATACTATCCCATGGCGATCCAGTTCTTGCTGGGCGGGCTATTTAGTGCCTATACCATTTTCTATTCTCAAAGCGCTTCATTGACCACGACCGCCGTGTTTTTTGGTCTGCTGGTCGTCTTACTCGTGGGCAATGAGTTTCTGCATAACCGACTCTCCAGCCTGAAACTCCTCGTCAGCCTCTATGCGCTCGTGGGTTTCTGCTTTTTTACCTTCTTTTTGCCGGTTCTCACCGGAATCATGAATTGGATCATGGTGCTGCTCGGGGCCATGTTGAGTCTTGGATTGGCTCTGCGGGTATTGGAATTGGTGTATCAGCGGAAGACCGGTCGATCGCGGATGGAGGTGGTGAAGGCCGGGGGGCCTGCGGTGGCCGTAGTCGCAGTCTTGTTGGTCTTCTATTTCCTGAATTGGATTCCTCCAGTCCCGCTCTCCTTGAAGCTGGGGGGCATCTATCATCAGGTCGCGAAGGTGGACGGTCTCTACCAGTTGACGTTCGAAAAGCCTGCTTGGTATCAGGTCATGAAACGGTCTGATAATCCGTTTCATGGCGAAGGTCCCGCGTACTGTTTTACCGCCGTGTTTGCTCCGGTCGATCTGAAAACCACCATTTATCACCGGTGGCAATATCGTAAGGTGGCGCCAGGTCAGTCATCGGTGAAAGGCGAGTTCTCAACCACTGATCGTATTCCTATTCGCATCTCCGGTGGTCGAGAAGGCGGATATCGCGGCTATACGATCAAACAACACGTGCCGCCGGGCGAATGGCGCGTGGACGTCGAGACGGAAGATAGCCGGGTGATTGGGCGAGTTCGGTTTCGGGTCGAAGGAGGAGCAGGAGAAGTCACCGATCTTCAAACTGTCAGCTATTAGCGGATCTTGAAGGAAGGTTCGACGAGAGAGTCGACTCTAAGGGGCTGTTAAAAAACGTTTTCAGCATAGTCGCGCCGTTGTGTTCTAAACGGCGGCCGGAACGACAGTATAGAGCAGGATGTTCAAAAAGGCCGTCCAGCGCGGCCGCAGCGAGCGAGAAGCCGAAGACGTACCTTTGCGGTACGTTGAGGCTCTGAGCGATGCGAGAACAAAGCTGGGGGACTTTTTCAACATCTTGCTAAGGCTCGGCTACCAGCCTGGTAGCCGAGCCGCTGTATCGGCTACTTGGCGTTGACGAGCACGACGGATTGCGAGCTGCCGCCTTCGGTCAAGACGTTGATCGGCGTGAGTCCTGCCTTCAAGGAAGGAACGGTCGCCTCCAGCGTCGTCTCATTGACATACGTGAAGGTGGTGCCGGACGGCCCGAAGGAGACGTTGTGGAAACATTCCTTCGTTCCAAAATGCTTCCCTTTGATCGTGACTTTATCGCCTGGTTTCACGGTATCGGGCGTGACCTTGACGATCTTCGGATGACTCGATGGATCGCAGACCGGCGCCTTCGCCACAATGGCCGGTGGCGCCGTCGCAGATCCGGCATAGGCCAGCGGTCCCGCCAGCAGCGTGGCCATGAGTCCGGTCGTGATCCCGACCCGCATCGCGAGTCGTTTCATCGTCCAACTGTCTTCCATAATGACCTCCTTTGATAGCCGATCACTCACGACTGACTGCTCAAGTATAGAAGAGATTCTAGATTCTGATGGATGTGACTATAAACTCATCGAGTTAGGGGATTGTTCGAATTTGGAGAGAGGACGCAAATTGGCGGCAGTCAGAAGCAATCGATCAGTGGTAACCGGTCGAATGAAGCGCACATGGAGACGAGGATGAAATTACTATGAGGTCTTGGGGACGTTCTTGGTCGTGTGCTGGAAGATGCACTGAGGGCAGGTATAATGAATGAACTGTCCGCCGGCCACGAGGCGCTTCATCATGAGAAGTTTGCACCAGGTACACAAGCGATCCGGGATGTCGGACACCGGCATAGCGGATGGATCGGACTGATTCGCTGGGGTCGTCGGCATGGGTGATTTTCGCTGACGGTCCTCAGGTTGTCAATCCATGAAAAAGTTTCTGGACAGTCGGCACCTACTGCTCTATAGTTCGGCCCCATTGTTTGGCTGTAACCCTTAACCGGAGGTGATTTTCGTATGAGCGCACCCCTAAGCGCAGAGAGTGTGATCTTTCCAACGGTGGCCCCCACACCGTCCTCGGCTGATGCGGGTGAGGACCTCGTCGGAGAAGGAAAAGCGTGGGGCCTGTCCACCTCCGTTGATCTTCAGGATTGTCATCCCGCCACCATTCAAGACCGCAAACAGATAGAAGCCTATGTCATCGCGCTGTGCGACTTGATCGGCATGAAGCGATACGGGGAGTGCCAAATCGTCCATTTCGGAGAAGGGCGCGTCGCCGGCTATTCGATGATCCAGCTCATCGAGACATCGCTCATCAGCGGGCACTTCGCCAATGATACCAATCGAGCCTATCTCGATATTTTTAGTTGCAAAGGTTACGATCCGAAAATTGTCGAGGCCTTCTCAAAGCACTTCTTCGGTGCGCAGACCGGCACCAGTTCTATGACAGTCCGCTACTAGCCGCAATACTTGGCCTGGATCCATGAAGCCGACATCTGTACAGGAATTCTTTCGCTGCCTTCCACAGAACTTTGATGCGGAGGCAGCGGAAGGTCTTGCCGCCATCTACCAATTCGACCTCAGCGGCCCGCAAGGGGGGCAGTATCAATTGACGATCGAAGATGGGACGT
>JBDUAJ010000163.1:0-7029 GCA_040004695.1 Nitrospirales bacterium
GCCGCGCCAGTCGGCAAACGCCCGCGTCGCCCCCAGCACGGCGGCTTCGATATCCTCAGTTGTCGATCGGGGAAAGAGACCGATGACGTCATCCGGATTCGCGGGATTGCGGCTCTCAAACCAGTCACTGGAGGCCGCCGAGCGCCACGTTCCCTGAATAAAATTGTCGATTTTCGAAACGGTCATGCCGACCTCCCCGCGCCCCATGATGAGTCGTGTCCTCTCGCTGACTATAGTCGTTGGCGAAGGACCGGGTCAAACGCCGAACTTCTCGCTGACTGTTGGAATAGTTCCGCTTGACCCTTCCTACGCAATTGGTTTTTAATACTCAATTATCAAGATCGCCTGAAGCTGATATGTCGAAAACTGCGAAAGAAATCTCCGTTCTCAAGGAGCATCTGGCCAAGCATCAACTAAAACTCACGCGACAGCGTGAACATATCCTGGACATGTTTTTAAAGAATGAGCACATTACCGCCGAGCAAATGTATCGGCAGCTCGCTAAAAAAGATCCACATGTAGGATTGGCCACAATTTACCGAACCCTCAATCTCTTTTGCGACGTGGGCTTGGCCCAGGCCCGTCATTTCGGCACACAAACGCAGTACGATAATGTGTCCCACAAGGGGCATCACGATCATCTCATTTGCACGGCCTGCGGCAAGATCGTGGAATTCCAAAATGAAGACATCGAACGACTCCAGGAAGAGGTCGCCCGACGAAACGGCTTCACCATCCAGACCCATAAATTGGAACTCTACGGCGTATGCGCCGGCTGCCGACATTGACCCGTCTTCCTTTTTTTTGCTATTCTTTTTGAGAGAGTGAATCAATTTCATTTTCAGTCCGGTCGCAATCCCGGAATGAAGAGGAGAAGATCTGTGTCAAACTTCAGAGTACGATCTCGTGTGTCCATGATCACGATGTTGATGGTGCTGGCCATTGGGGGCTCCTCATTCTCGGTCAACGAGAGTTTGGCGGCCGACCGGCTGGTCGTATATTCCGGACGTGCCGAGCGACTCATCAAGCCGGTCCTCGACGCCTTTCAAGCCAAATCCGGCGTGCATATAGATCTCCTTTCATCCGGAAGCACCGAATTGGTCAATCGGCTCCAAGCCGAAGGACCACGCACAGCGGCCGACGTCTTCATCACCAATGAGGTGGGGGCGCTAGAGCGAGCACGTGAGCTCAAGCTTCTCGCTCCACTCGATGCCGCCATGATCGATGGAAAAATTCCATCTGCGTTCAGAGCCTCGGATAATACATGGGTAGGATTGTCGGGACGCATATGGATCGTCGTGTATAACACCGCGCTCATCAAGCCTGCCGACATTCAATCGATATTGGATTTGGCCGACCCTCGATGGAAAGGAAAGCTCGCTATCCCAAATGCCGGCAGTGAATACTTGCAAGCCGGTGTGTCGGTGATTCAGGCTGCCTATGGCGATCAACGAACGCAACAATTCCTTGAGGGCTTGAAAGCCAATGCCGGCACCCACGTCTACGGGAAAAGTACTCAGATCGTCGATGCGGTGGCCAAAGGGGAGGCGGCGGTCGGGCTCGTCAATCACTATTACATTTATCGGCACTTGGACGCGCAGCCTAAGGCGCCCATCGCACCACTGATCACCGATCAAGAGGAAGGAGGGATGGGAGCCATCGTGAACGCCGCCGGCGTCGGCATTGTCGCCCACAGCCGCCATAAAGACCTGGCCAAGCGGTTGGTCGAATTTCTCGAATCGCCGGAAGGTCAAAAGATGTTTGCCGATCAGAACAAGGAATACCCGTTGAATCCGGAGGTCCCTGCCGACCCTGCCCTGCCGGCCCGCCAAAGCTTTCGAACCGCAACCGTCCCGTTGGTCAAGCTAGGCGAATTGCGCGAACCCACGATGGCCCTGATTGAACGCGTCGGCCTTCGCTGAGCAGGCTCCATGACGCACGCAATCCGCCAATGGTTTCCCACGTCGGTCTCCTGCCTGGGCGTCCTCGTCGCCGGATTGGTTGTATTACCACTGATCTACATCATCACGCTTGCGCTGTCTGCCCAAGCCTCCGTGTGGGCCCGTCTCTGGCAAACGCGTATTCCCGAACTGCTCTCCAATACAGCGTGGCTGGCCATCAGCGTGTCTATTGGGACACTCCTGATCGGCGTCTCTCTGGCCTGGCTCGTCGGACGCTACGACTTTTGGGGACGGCGTATGTGGGAATGGGCGCTGGTATTGCCACTGACGATGCCAACATATGTCCTGGCCTATGTTTACACATACCTCCTGGGTACGGATGGGCCGGTCGAACAGATCTGGCGTTTGATTGCCGGCCCCCAAGCACAGGTCTTTTCTCCACAGACCTATGCCGGCGCGACGCTCGTCATGACGCTCGATACGTTTCCCTTTGTCTATCTTCTCACCCGAGCCGCCTTGTTGAATCTCAATGTCTCGTTCGAAGAGGTCGGCCGCGCCTGCGGCGTGTCGCGACTCGGCATCTTGTGGCGTGTGACGCTGCCGCTTCTGCGCCCGGCGATTGTTGCCGGCCTTTCATTGGTCATCTTATACGTCGTCTCTGACTTTGGCGCCGTCTCGCTCTTGCGGTATCAGACCTTTACCTATGCGGTCTATCAACAATTGACGGGACGGTATGACCATGCGGCAGCCGCCATCCTCAGCTTGCTCTTAGTGCTCTTCGCGTTGATTTTCCTCTTGGCCGAGCGCTGGTTTCGCCAGCGAAGCCGGTTTTATCAAACGACCGGCCGATATCGCGCTCCGGCACGAAAGACCTGTGGCCCTATCAGAGCCACGCTCATCACCGGGTATTGTGCGTTGATCTTGGGGGCGGCCTTCGCCGTCCCCGCCTGGTTGTTGATCAGGTGGACGGCCACAGTGGTCAGCGAAGGCGCCATTGATGCGCGCTTCCTCGGCTTCATTTGGAACAGCACGTTCCTCTCGGCACTGGCCGCGACCATCGCCATCATCCTCGGCACACCATTAGCCTATTTGGCGACGCGGCGCTATTCCCGGCTGAGCGTGCTATGCCTGCAGGCGGCCTATGCCGGGTATGTGTTGCCGGGCCCGGTCGGCGCCCTGGCGATCCTCGTGGCCTTCTCGCATATCGCTCCCTTCTGGTACGGCACGGTCATTGTGCTGATGGTGGCCTATGTCGTCCATTTTCTTCCGGCAGGACTCCAGACCATGGAACCGGCTCTGCAACAGGTCACGCCGAATCTGGAAGAAGCGGCGAGAAGTCTGGGGTCGGGCACCGTGCAGATACTCAGAACCGTCACGTTTCCGCTGGTTCGCGGTGGATTCATCGTGGCGTGGGTGCTGATCTTTCTGCAGTGCATGAAAGAATTGCCGGCGACGCTGCTGTTGCGTCCGGTGGGTTTCGATACCTTGGCAATTCGTGTCTGGTTGGAAGCCAGTGAGGAATACTTTCAACTGGCGGCTCCAGCCGCGCTCCTGATCGTCATCATGACCATGCCGGCGTTGTTGCTCTTAGTCGCCAAAGACTGGCGCGCCGCTTAGAAAGATGCTGAAAAACCTCACCAGCTTCGTTCTCGCCTCGAAAGAAATCCTCAACGTACCCCAGAGGGTACGCTTCCGGTTTCTTTCTCGTCTGCGGCCTCGCTGGATGAGCTTTTTGAGCATCTTTTTGGGGTAAGATACAGAATGTTTTGCCCATTGAAAAACAGGGACAGGCGGAAATGAAGACAGGAGCCTATCCCGCTCACACAAATCGCAAGCCGGTGTTGGAGCTGCGCCATGTCACCTGTGCGTATGAGGCGGGGCATCCGGCCATTTCCGATATTTCGCTGACCGCTCAAGAGGGAGATATCCTCTGTCTCTTGGGGCCTTCCGGTTGTGGAAAGACGACGACGTTACGAGCCATCGCCGGATTTGAATCGATTTCGGCCGGGGAAGTGTATCTACAAGGTCAGCTTGTCTCTTCGACGAGCCTGCTGGTTCCGACGGAACAACGCCGGATCGGCATGGTCTTCCAAGAGTATGCCCTCTTCCCCCATTTGCGCGTGGCTGACAATATTGCCTTCGGCCTTCGTCAGCTTCCGGCTGACCAACGAGCCGCTCAGGTCGAGACGATGTTGGCCATGGTCGGACTCACCGGATTCGAGCGCCGCTATCCCCACGAACTATCCGGTGGGCAGCAACAACGCGTCGCCTTAGCACGTGCATTAGCTCAAAAGCCCGTCATGCTGTTGCTGGACGAGCCCTTCAGTAATCTCGATCCGGATATGACGGGAAAGATGCGCGAAGACCTCCTCCATTTGCTGCGGCACACGAACACGACCGCATTGCTCGTGACGCATGATCATGATGAGGCTTTCGCCATGGCTGACCGCATCGCTGTACTCAATAATGGCCGCCTCGAACAACTCGATATCCCAGAGGCCATTTACCATACGCCGGCGACGCCCTTCGTTGCCGACTTCGTCGGTCAAGCCGATTTCATTCCCGGCCTCGTTGACCAGGGCTCCGTGCTGACGGAACTGGGCATATTTCCAAACGAGTGTGAGTACCGCACCGGCGCTAAAGTCGTCGTCATGATTCGACCCGACGACGTTCATATCGTCCCCTCCGATCAGGCAAAGGCCACCATCTTGGCTCGCCAATTTCGGGGATCTGAAAATCTCTATACGATCGCGCTCCCGTCCGGACGCATCGTCCATAGTAGCGCCTCTTCTACTAGCGTCTACTCCGTCGGCACTCCGGTCGAGCTGAGCGTCATTGCCACCCAC
Organism: Nitrospirales bacterium; assembly: GCA_040004695.1. Classification (GTDB taxonomy): domain Bacteria; phylum Nitrospirota; class Nitrospiria; order Nitrospirales; family Nitrospiraceae; genus JAICXS01. The sequence goes on from JBDUAJ010000163.1 coordinate 4,748, forward strand.
ACGGTGCTCTTTCCCCAGGACGACAACCTCGCCCAGCCTTGACACAAAACGACCCGTCGCACAATCCGGTTGACAGGCTTCCTGTCATTCTGGCATCGATGGGGCTAGCTAATACACTTGCTGAGGTCACTCATGGATGCGCTCAAGAATGTCGTTGATTACGGTGTGATCGGGTTGCTGCTCGCTCTCAGTGTTTGGGCAGTCGCCATCGCCGTGGAACGCTGGCTTTTCTATCGCCGTGTGGACGTGGCTCAGTTTCCCAACCAACATGTGTGTGAAATTGCGCTGACACGGCGCCTGGTCATCATCGGCACGATCGCCGCCAATGCCCCGTACATCGGCCTGTTGGGGACGGTCCTGGGCATCATGCTGACCTTTCACACGATGGGGACCGCCGGCACCATGGCCGTGAGCACGATCATGATCGGACTCAGCCTGGCCTTGAAAGCCACTGCGGCCGGCTTATTAGTGGCCATCCCTTGCGTCGTGATGAATAATGTGCTCCGCCGGCGGGTCAACGAATTGGTGACCGCCTACAAGAGTCGCCATGGAGCGTGAACTCGATCAGATCAACGTCATCCCGCTCGTCGACGTGATGTTAGTCCTGCTGGTCATCGTGCTGACGACGGCCACGTTTATCTCCACGGGACAGATTCCCGTCGATCTGGCGAAAGCCAAGGAAGCCGGAGACAGGCAGGACACACCGCTGGTAATTACACTGACGGCTGACGGACGATTATTTCTGAACGACCAGCCGGTCGGGGAAGACGGACTACAGAATGCATTGGCCTCACAACCACGGCAATCGTTAGTCGTGGTGAGAGCCGATCGCGTCACCATCCTCGAGAAGTTCGTCAAAGTGGTGGATGACATACGCGGGATGGGATTTCAGCAAGTCAGTCTTGAGGTGATCCGTTCGTGAATACGGCGCTCTGGTATCCCCAGGGGGTTGACCCACGGTATGCTCAATGCTGGATCCTGTCTATTGTTCTTCACTTCGGAATGATTGGCCTGGCCATCGCGTTGCTCTCCGATCTACGCTTAGCCACCCAACCAGATGCCTTCCGCTGGCAGGTCTCGGTCGTCGGCACGACGAGTGCGCCAGACGTTCAACAGACGGCAGTGGCGCCGATGGAGCCGCCGCCTGCACGGCCAACGCCGGTGGCACCCTCGGCGGGCAAGCCCGCTCCCATACAGAAAGCAAGTCCGGTTCCTCGTCAGGCTGTGACGCCAATAGTGTCAGCCCCTGAACCACATTCGCGCAATTCTGTAAACAGACGAGAACAATCGGTCGCAGAACAGACGCAACCGCTGCCACAAGACGGGCCTTCGCCTAACGTGCCGCCTCACATCACTGCGGCAGCGCAGCCCCTTCGATCCGCTCCATCCCAGACGGCCACACCCGCGCCTTCAATTTCGTCCCCGCCGGTCGACGATCGTGTTGGCCCTTCATCAAGTGAACCGCCTCCTCCAGCCGCTTTTTCTGCTCCTGCTGTAACGCCGGCGCCGAACCCTTCTCAGAATGCCTCGGCAATCGCACGCGACACGGTCGATGCGCCACCCACTGTCGTTCCGCCCACCCGTATTCCAGAGACCAGTTCGAACACGGGCTCTTCATCAAGTCTGTCACCGCCGATTCAAGAAGCGAGGATCGGGAAACCGGATTTCAGTTGGCTGACGGATTCGCTCCGGAACAAAGTCAAAGAGTCTCAGAAGTATTCGACGGTCGCCAGACTGAACGGCATGGAAGGACGAGTGGTACTGCGGATCACGGTGAAGGAAAACGGAGAGCTCGTCGTGGCCATCGCCAAAAGCTCTGGTCATGAACTCTTGGATCAGGATGCGTTGGAACAGGTGAAACGCCTCTCTCCTCTACCGCTTCCCCAGCCGTTAGGACGGGCACAGCAGGTCCTCAATCTTCCGATCATTTATTCGTTGAATCAATAACACGTACGCGATGCTGCAGGCCGGAGGACACGAGGATGTGGCCTTCACGATCGACGATGACGGCTTCCACGTCCGGTAGTCGCTCCACCAATTCTATCCCGCGCTGCGGCCCCATCACGAAAATACCGGTATCCAATCCATCGGCCATCACCCCTTCCTTCGCAATGACCGTCACGCTTTGACACTCACGCGCCGGCTGTAACGTGTTTGGATCGAGAATATGATGATACCGAACGCCATCGCGCTCAAAGAACCGCTCGTAGTCTCCGGCTGTCGATATGGCTTCGTCGTGCAGCTCGATGGTGGCCAACAGGGCCGTCTCCCTCCGGGGATGT
>JBDUAJ010000164.1:0-6777 GCA_040004695.1 Nitrospirales bacterium
ACATCTGTGAGCTTGCCAAGATCGCGGTCCTGAACAATGAGGCCACCCACCAATTTTTTGAGATCGAGGCCCTCGCGCACGCCCGAATTCAGTGGGCCCACATCAAGCAGACGCAAATCCTTCTTTCGCTTCAGCTGGGCGAGCGCGTCCGGGGCATACCCGGGCGCCACCACGACCTCGACGAAGGTGGATGTAATTTCTTTGGCAGCCGGAAGATCCACAGTCCGGTTAAAAGCAATGACACCGCCGAATGCCGAGACAGGATCCGTTTCGCGGGCTTTGACGTAGGCCTCAACAGGCGTCGTCCCCAGCGCGACGCCACACGGATTGTTGTGCTTCACGATGACGACGGCGGTTTCTGCAAATTCCTTCACCGACTCCAGCGCTGAATTGGCATCGAGGTAGTTGTTGTACGACATCGCTTTACCATGCAACGTTGTGGCGCGGGACACGGATGGTTCACGTGTATTGAGCTCGCGATAGAACGCGCCTTGCTGATGCGGATTCTCTCCATACCGCAAGGTCTCGACTCGTTCAAACTGCAGCGACAGAATCGGCGGAAACTTGCTCTCCTTGCTCTCATTGTTCTGCACCTGCTTTTCCAAATACCCCGCGATGAGGCTGTCATAACGGGCGGTATGTTGAAACACCTTCATGGCCAGTTCCCGACGAAGTGAGACAGGTATCTCGCCTCCGGCCTTCAAGGCATCCAGTGCACGCGTATAGTCAGTCGGATCGACGATCACGAGCACGTCGTCATGATTCTTGGCAGCAGAACGCAGCATTGACGGTCCGCCGATGTCGATATTCTCAATGGCTTCCTCAAATGGACAATTCGCCTTGGAAATCGTGGCTTCGAAGGGATAAAGATTCACGACGACGACATCGATCGGTCCAATACCCTGTTGTTGCATCTCTGCCACGTGCTTCGGCAGGTTGCGGCGACCCAGCAAACCTCCATGAATCTTGGGATGGAGTGTCTTGACCCGGCCATCCAAAATTTCCGGCGAGCCCGTATAGGCCGCGACATCCGTCACCGCGACGCCCGCGTCTCGCAATGCTTTTGCGGTCCCGCCTGTCGAAAGGATTTCCGCGCCGAGCGCGGCAAGCCCCTTGGCCATCTCCACGATACCAGTCTTGTCCGAGACACTGATTAATGCCCGCTTCACGCCCGCCATGTCGGTCCCCCACGCGTCACGAAGTTCAATATTCAATGCGCGCGCAGAATATCAGATGCCCCGAATCAGTTCAACAATAAGCTTAAAGGATGGGGGTATGGGAAAGAGAGAGGAACTTAGCGACATGCAGACGGAGAAGAAGATGGTTCGACGACCGGGCTGCCTTCAGGTGATGTCGATTGGCGATAGATTTCACGCCATGCCGGAACTCGGTCGTCCAAATGGCAGGCCGTCAAATATTCAGCGGAGATCTCCGTCGCGATTCCACCCGTGACGGCTCGATCACCCTCTTCATCAATGGCATTGGCAACATGGACGGCCGCGAGCACACGAGGATTATCCTGCTGGGCCGGTCGAGGTTCGTGGTGAAAGGCCACGGCTTCAACAATCACTTCATGCAATCCCCAAATGCCGAGCAAATAGGCCCCGACATCGGCATGTGTCGCTCCGAACACCTCTCGCTCGGCCTGCAGCACCTGTCCCCCATCCTCCTTGATCAGACGAAACACCTCCCGATATCGGTCGGGGAAATTCGTGTTCAGCACGAGCAGCCCGATATCATGAAGGAGACCCGCCATAAAGGCGTTCTCTACGGCCAAGGAGCCGGCACCCTCCGCTTTGGCAATGGCACGAGCCCCGACGGCAGTGGTCAGGCCATGCCTCCACAATTGTTCCAATGGAACAGGCAGTGGCCCCGTCTGTGCACATTGCTCAAAGAGTTTGACGGTCAGAACCAGGCCTTTTACGCGGTCTAACCCCAACAATGAAAGCGCGTGCGCCGGACTGGAAATCGTTCGCCGAAGCCCGAAGTACGCAGAATTCACCACTTGCAATATTTTCGATAACATCGCCATATCTTTCGCAATAATGACCGCAGCCGTGTTAATGGACGCCTGCGGGGATTGCATAGCGGCGTCGAGTTCCTGGTAGACCGTCGGAATGCTTGGCAGAGCTTTGATACTCGACACGAGTTGTTGTAGGGCGGTGTTGGCTAAGCGGCTTTGCAGTTCGTGGGCTCGTGAGAGTGTCGCTTTCAGTGTCGCCAACGTCAGGGGTTTCGGGAGATACTGATGTGCCACTTCAAGGGATTGGACAATCGTATTCGGATGCGCGCATCCGGAGCAGGCAATACGAATGGTGTGCGGGTACTTGACTTTCACGTCAGAGAGAAGATGGATTCCACCCATGCCGGCCAAATGGATGTCGGCCAAGACCAGATCAACCGGGGACCGTGCCAACGCTTCCAGGGCTTCTTCACCGCTCTTGAAAAATTCCATGTCCCACTCGTCGCGAAGATCCGCCAGAATTCCTTCAAGAACGTCGAGTAGCATGACGTCGTCGTCGACCACGAGCAGTTTTTTCTTGTGCGTCTCCGGCATGCGTATGCGGATCCTCTTACAGAACGTTCCCTTCTGTATCGGATGGGAACGAGGAGGACTTGAACCGACACTCTTCCAACCCTATGCCGTATTCGGCTGCATTCACCAGGGGCGCTGTACTCGCTGCGCTCCTGTCCCGCTCATACAACATTGACTTCCTCTCCCCTTCCGATTACAATCCGCCCCGAGGTCTCCACTTGCCTTCCCAGCCATTCGTTCATCTTCACTTACACACGCAGTACAGCCTGCTCGATGGGGCGAATCAAATTGAACCGCTCATCCAGCAAGTCAAAGACTTCGGCATGCCTGCCGTCGCTATGACGGACCATGGCAACCTGTTTGGGGCCGTTGAGTTTTATCAAAAAGCCTTGGCCGGTGGGGTGAAGCCCATCATCGGCTGTGAAGCCTACATGGCGCCGGGCAACCGGAAGAACCGCGAAGGTGGATTGGCGCATAACGACTACTATCATCTCATCCTGCTCGCCACCAATCTCACCGGCTATCAAAATCTCATTAAGCTGGTGAGTAAAGCCTATCTCGAAGGGTTTTATTACAAGCCACGGATGGATAAGGAACTACTCCAGCAGCATCATGAAGGTCTGATCGCACTATCCGGCTGCTTGAGTGGGGAGATCCCCTGGTTGATCGGGCAGAAGGATATGGATGGCGCGATGCGGGCCGCCGGGGAGTTTGTCGAGATCTTCGGGAAGGACCGCTATTACCTTGAAGTCCAAGCCAATGGGCTCGAGCACCAGCGCATTGCCAATACCGGCCTGATGGAGGTCCACAAAAAGCTTGGCATCCCACTGGTGGGTACGAACGATTGTCACTATTTAAAGAAGGACGATGCGCGGCCGCACGATGTGATGCTCTGCCTGCAGACCGGAAAGACGTTGAATGATCCGAATCGAATGAAATTCGACACCGATGAACTGTACGTGAAATCCTGCGAAGAAATGGACGCGGCATTCGTGGAATTTCCGAATGCGGTCTCGAATACATGCCGCGTGGCCGATCAGTGCGATCTCAAGTTGGCGTTCAACAAGACCTACCTGCCGCAATACAAGGTAGCCGAAGGCTATACGCGTGAAACCTATCTGGAAGAATTGGCGACGAAAGGGTTGACCGCTCGCTTGCGAGAGCGGCCGAGTTCCATCCCGGGAAACATCTATCAGCTCCGATTGAAGGAAGAACTCGCCGTGATCCAGACGATGGGCTACGCCGGCTATTTTCTGATCGTCTGGGACATCATTAAGTTTGCCCGATCGCGCGGGATTCCGGTGGGCCCTGGCCGAGGATCGGCTGCCGGCAGCCTGATGGCCTATGCGCTACGCATCACGGACCTCGATCCGCTTGTCTATGGCCTGCTGTTCGAGCGGTTTCTCAACCCCGAACGGATTTCACTGCCCGATATCGACATGGATTTTTGCATGGATCGGCGGAGTGAAGTCATCAATTATGTGATCGACAAATACGGCAACGATCACGTCTGCCAGATCATTACGTTTGGAACACTCGGCGCGAAGGCGGCGATCCGCGACGTCGGTCGCGTGATGGAAATTCCGTACGCCGAGGTGGACAAGGTCGCCAAGCTCGTTCCGAACCAACTCAACATCACCTTGGAAGGTGCGCTGGAACAGGAGCCTCGCCTGAAGGAACTGGTCGAGACGGATCCCAGAATCAATGAGCTGATGACGGTGGCTCGATCACTCGAAGGGCTCGCTCGCCATGCCTCCACCCACGCGGCGGGCGTGGTGATTTCACAAGAGCCGCTCACGGATCACGTTCCTCTCTATAAAGGGGCTAACGACGAAATTGTGACCCAATATTCGATGACCGATGTGGAAAAAATCGGCCTCGTCAAATTCGACTTCCTGGGGTTGAAGACGTTGACGATGATTCATCACGCGGTCCGGATGATCAATGAGCGAAAGGCACGCGAACAGGTCCCGCCGCTGGATATGGACAATCTGGCCCTGGACGATACAACGGCGTATGAACTCCTCTCATCCGGACGCACGACCGGGATCTTCCAATTGGAAAGCTCTGGGATGCGCAATCTCTTGGTTCGCATCATGCCGGAACATTTCGAGGATCTGATCGCCATTCTTGCGCTCTACCGGCCGGGTCCCCTAGAGAGCGGGATGGTCGATGACTTCATTAAACGCAAGCGCGACCCGTCGCAGATCGCGTACGATCCGCCGACCCTCGAACCCATCCTCAAAGACACCTACGGTGTCATCGTGTATCAAGAACAGGTCATGGCAATCGCCAATAAGATCGCCGGCTTTTCTCTCGGTCAAGCCGATCTCCTGCGTCGAGCGATGGGCAAAAAGAAACCCGAAGAGATGGAGAAACAGAAGTCGCTGTTCATCGAGGGTGCGAAGATCCTGCACTACTCAGAAAAGAAAGCGGAGAAGCTGTTCGACCTGATGGCCTATTTCGCCGGCTATGGGTTTAACAAATCTCACTCGGCTGCCTATGCGCTCGTCACGTACGAGACGGCCTATCTCAAAGCGCATTATCCGACAGAATTCATGGCCGCCCTCATGACCAACGATATGGGGAACGCCGATAAGATGGTCGGCTATTTTACCGAGTGCCGCGATTTGGGCATCCGGATCCTGCCACCAGACGTGAACGAAAGCCAGACGACCTTCACCGTCGTAGAGGGCGGCATCCGATTCGGTCTCGCCGCCATTAAGAACGTCGGTGAAGGGGCGGTCGAATCGATCATGGCCACGAGAAATGACAGTGGTCGCTTCCGATCCTTCTACGACTTCTGTCAACGCATCGATCTACACAAAGTGAATAAACGGGTGTTAGAAGGCCTCATCAAAACGGGAGCCTTCGATTCGACGAGCGCCAAGCGGTCCCAGCTTGCCGCAGTGTTGGATCAAACCATAGAGGACGCAGCGGCAGCACAACGTCAGCGTGAACGCGGACAGACGAGCATGTTTGGGGGCGATCACAACGGCGGTTCCCACGGCACCCCCTTGGCCGACCCCCCTTTGCCCAATATTCCTGAATGGGATGTGGGGGAACGGCTACGACAAGAACGCGAATTAACGGGGTTTTACATCACCGGTCATCCGTTGACTCGCTATGAGGCGCTGATCGACAAGTTCGCGACCGGCAAGTGCGATAGCCTCTCGGAGGTTTCGGATGGCCGGGAAGTTCGCCTCTGCGGAATTGTCAAAACCGTCAAAGCCATGACGACGAAAAAGGGCGATCGCATGGCCTATTTTACAATTGAAGATCTTCATGGCATGATAGAAGTTATTGCTTTCCCTGACCTTTATCGGTCGGCTGGTTCGTTGATCGTCCCCGAAGGTCTCATCCGGGTGACAGGGACGATCGACCGGGCAGAAAAGGGGACCCGGCTCAAAGGCACGAAGGTAGAATCCTTGACCGAATTGCACACGCGCGGCATCACTCGCGTGAATCTCCGATTGGCCGAGGCGGCTGAATTGACGGCCCGCCTGGCCCAGCTTCAGCAAGTCTTTCTGCGTTATCCCGGCCATGCCACTCTTTCTATTACGTTCTGTTTGCCGAATCTGGAAGCCGATACTGCTCCCCTCCCCAATCTCGCAATATCACCGAACGAAGCGTTTGTCGCAGAAGTAGAAGAACTCCTGGGAAAAGGCGCCGTTGCGTTGCTGTAAACCGACGAGGGGCACACGATGAGAGATTATTTGGAGTTTGAAAAGCCGCTGCGGGAGATCGAAGAAAAGATCGAAAAGCTTGCGGCGGCCGGATCGGCTAAAACGTCCGTTCAAGAGGAACTTCGAAAACTCAAGGCTCGCCTCGCGCAAGAAGAAGTGGACCTCTACAGCAAACTAACCCCCTGGCAGCGGACGCAACTAGCCAGACACGCGCAACGGCCCTCTGTGCTCGATTATATCAACTTCTTCTGCCGGGACTTTCAAGAACTGCACGGCGACCGCGCCTTTGCGGATGACCGGGCCATTGTCGGCGGATTTGCCCGGTTCAATGAACAATCGGTCATGATCATCGGCCATCAAAAAGGCCGCACTCTGAAAGAGCGCATGGAACGAAACTTTGGGATGCCCAATCCTGAAGGTTATCGCAAGGCCCTGCGTCTGATGAGGCTCGCCGAGAAATTTCATCGTCCGATCATCACATTCATCGATACGCCTGGCGCGTACCCGGGGATTGGCGCGGAGGAACGCGGCCAAGCGGAAGCCATCGCGCGGAAC
>JBDUAJ010000165.1:0-6711 GCA_040004695.1 Nitrospirales bacterium
ACCTGCTTCCCTACCATGACCCGCGCGCCGCACGATGTGGGGAGGCACGAAGACCGTGAATTGGACGGCGATTAGCGTTACGTTTCAGCTCGCGACATTGACGGCTGTTGTCTTGCTTCTGGTCGGCCTTCCGATCGCCTATTGGCTGACTTTCTCTCGCTGGCGGTGGAAGTTCCTCGTCGAATCGGTGGTGGCGCTTCCGCTGGTGCTACCACCGACAGTCCTAGGATTTTACATCCTAGTGGCTATCGGCCCGCACAGTCCTGTCGGACAACTGTATAGCCGCCTCGTTGGTCATCCGTTGCCCTTTACATTTGAAGGCCTGTTAGCCGCCTCAATTCTGTATAGCTTGCCGTTCGCGGTGCAGCCGTTCTCGGCGGCGTTCGATCAGGTGGATCGTCGTCTGCTCGAAGCCTCATGGACGCTTGGCGTGTCACGGCTGGCCACATTTTTCAAATTGGTGCTGCCATTGTCGACCGCGGGGGTCGTGACCGGCATTGTGCTGAGCTTTGCCCACACGCTTGGAGAATTTGGCGTGGTGCTGATGGTGGGAGGCAATATCGAGGGCGAGACGAGAACGGTGTCGATCGACATCTACGATGAAGTCCAGTCTCTGAATTATGCCGGCGCGGCAAAGACGGCCTTGTTTCTCCTTGTGATTTCTTACACGGTGCTGCTCGTCGTGTATGCGATGAACCGAAAGGTCTGGGCGGTATGGCCTCAGAAATGATCGTCGAGGTCGAGAAGACCCTTGGTGAGCGGTTCGTGCTCGACGCAAAGTTTCGCATGGCGTTGAATCCCGCGGCCGTGCTGATTCTCTTTGGTCCTTCTGGCTCTGGAAAAACAACGCTCCTGCGATGTCTGGCCGGACTGGAATCAGCGGAGCGCGGCAGGATTATCTTTGGTGAGCACACATGGTTTGATGCCACATCGAAACGGTGCGTTGAGCCGCAACAGCGACAGGTGGGGTACACGTTTCAGGAATATGCCTTGTTCCCGACCCATACGGTGGCGGGCAATATCGGGTTCGGGCTTAGCGCGCTGTCTGCGGCCGAACGCAAGCGCAGGATTGATGACGTGATCCGTCTCCTCCAACTCGAAGGCCTGGAAGAGATCAAGCCGAACCGTCTGTCCGGCGGACAGCAGCAGCGTGTGGCCTTGGCCCGTGCCATTGCCCGTCAGCCGTCGCTGTTACTGCTTGATGAACCGCTGTCCGCGCTCGATGTGCCGACACGCGTTAAATTGCGGGGGGAACTGCGCGACCTGTTGCGACGGTTGGCGATTCCCTCCATCGTCGTCACACATGATTGGGAAGAGGCCTTGGCCTTGGGTGACCAGATGGTCGTGCTGAAAGAGGGGAAGGTGTTGCAGCAAGGCACCCCGCAGCAAATTTTTAATCTCCCCAAGGATGTGGAGGTGGCCAAGATCGTTGGCATGGAGACCGTCATTCCTGGGCGAATCGCTCATGCAGCCGATGGACTCGTGACAGTGGAAGCGAACGGGGTGAAACTCCTTGCCGTGAGTCAGGAAGCCGTAGGGTCAGACGTGTTCGTGTGCATACGTGCGGAGGATGTGGTACTTGAACCCGTTGGAACCGGTGCGACCAGCGCCAGGAATCACGTGCCCGCCATCGTCCAAGACGTCATCTCAATGGGAGCCCTCGTGCGCGTCGATCTCGAATCAGGCTTTCCCCTCTCGGCCATTGTCACACGCTCTGCCCTAGCTGATCTCCATCTGGACCCCGGAGTCAAAGTGGTGGCCGCGATCAAAGCCGGAGCCGTGCATCTGATCCCTCGGCCGTCGTGTGTGGCGTCCTTGTAGTTCAGCACAGATCAACGTTCCAGCATCTACAAATCTTCTGGTCTAAGGCCAGTGACTTTCGTTAGACGAGCGAGCATGCGGGGACCGATTTCTTCTCTGTCATGGAAAGCAAAAATGACATCGGGCCAACTCGAACGCTCCAAGACGCGATGAGAGCCGGTGGTTCACTTAATTTGCCAGCCGATGCGAAGGAGAGTTGAAAGAACTTGAGAGGATTTGGTAGAAGGCCAACGGCTCATGCCGCGGTGAAGGAGACATTCAGCAATTGATCCGGAAGAGTTTCTCCATGTTCCAGTCGATCTGCTAGCACGCGAAGTGCGAGAGCCTGAACAGCTGCAAGCGCCTCCCCGCGAGTTGAGCCATAAGCCACTACTCCGGGAAGGGCCGATACCTCCGCAATCCAGCGACCATTCTCTTCTTGCTCAAGTTCGACTTTGAATTGGCTTTGACTTCCCATGGGGTTCCCCCTGTGTTCTAAGCTAAGCCTCTTCTGAGGATAAATCAAGACAGACAATCTGGTAGCCGCCATCAGAGCTGGCGCCGTTCATCTGATTTACCGATTCACGACTGCCAATTTGCATAGATTGAACAGTGAAGAGCAGCGGGAGTCGGCAGCCGCTCTCCGCTCGAAGACAGAGCCGCGCGGACCGCTCCTACGCACTACGGCGACTCGCCGCGTCAACTAGTCACGTCCACGTTTCACGCGAACGTGCCGTCGAACAGGACGCGCCGCCACGATGCGGTCGCCGCCATTTCGCTGAGCGGTTCACCGCGCGGCTCTGATGTCGGTCCGAGCGTTTCCCGGCCCCGGCTGCGGGATAAAGAGACGGCACATGATGATGTGCGATAGCACGACCTGCCACGTCTTTTTTTCACCACCAACTCCTTCTGAAGCGATGGCTGTGGCTCGGCATCTGAATAGGTGTCCCGAAGGCTTTGGTGCAGGGCTTCGATCGCGAGGAAGTTCGTATCCGAACTGAGTGGTGCCACGTTATAGGCGAGGCAGATTTCAATGTCCTTTTGGGAAAGATAGTTTTGGTGAATGAGGACTTCACGGATTTGGTCGATAGCGTCGGGGTATTCTCGCTCACCGGGCTGGTGGCTATCCAGGAGAAATTGGCGATAGCAGTCTTCGATGACGCATTTGGAGTGCTTCTGAATTTCGGCGACGACGCGGAGTGTTTCAGTGATCTTGAGATCGAGTGTTTGTTGATCGGCGTAATGGATGATGCCGTTGGGGTGTGCGCTGGCCTTCCGATCTTTGACGAGCTTGGTATAGCTTCCAATCTTGCCGTTGTCGCAGTCGATGAGCTTGAGAAATCGGAATATCGCACTCTCCCCGATCTCGCTAAACGTAAAGGGTGAGGTCGCCGAGAGCATTGTGTCCTCGTTGTCTTTGCTGAAGCCGTAAGTGGCTTTAAGGAAGTCCGCTGGCCGGTTTTGTTTGATCTGCCAGATATTGAAATAGACGAAACTCACTTCAAGAACGATGAAGGGAAAGCCTTTCTCGTTAAGGAGCAGGAAGTCAATAAAGCCCTTCGTTGCCTTTTCAAAATTTTCGCCGAGCGCATCGTTGCGTCGTCAGCGTGACGCTAGGTTCGAGCTGTATGTTGGCGGGTGCGTTGCCGTCGGCGAAGAAGCGCCAGCTTGCGGCTTCGAGCAACTTATTGATTTTGATGCGGGCGGCGGCCTCTTTCTTCGGTTGAATTCCTGGTCTAAGGAACTTTGGATCATCTCTGGCGTAAGGGAAATTGGGGAGCAGTTTATCGAAGACGGGCTTCCAAAGCTACTGGACGAAGGTAGGTCTTTCCCGCGGATTCAGGATGGCGCTGCAGTCGTGTCGATGAGCGCGTTTGCCCTGGATGGATAGCATGTCCGGTGCAAGAGCCTATTAGCGCCGCGGTACACTCAGGCCCAGATTCTTGCGTTAACGCATTCGCTTTACTGCTTGGGGAGTTCTTCGACCCAGAGGACGCGATGCGCGTATGGTCCCCTGACGACGGCATCGTAGAACTTGCGATCTGCCGTGACCATTTTTCCGTCAACCACTTCTGCTAGGGCGAGATACAAACAATCGTACAAGCTTCGTAGGGTGTCGAGTGCGAGCGCATATGCCGGGCGGAAGAGTCGCATGTCGGAGTGTTGCTGGAGGGGAATGTGCTTTAGGTCTTTGAGAATGGCCTTTCCTTCTTCCTGTGTCAGCTCATTCCGGCGAATTTTCTTTGCCAGGACATTTCCCAACTCCAACATGACGAAGGCCGGGGCGTGGAGCCGGTGATCCGAATGCTGAAGACGTAACGCGGCCTCCGAGTGGGTTTCAGGTAGGAACCATTTGATCGCGACACTCGCATCCACCACATAACGGCTCACCAATCACGATCCTCTCGAATGAGGGCGGCACTATCGCTGAATGCTCGTCCCGACTGTTGGAGCCGCTTTCGGAAGCGCTCGATCCGTTTCCAGGCTCGCTCGTAGTCGGGCACCGCTTCCTCAAGAATGGTCTTCGCCTCTGACTGTAACGACCGCCCGTGTTCCCGAGCCCGCTTTTTCAATCGTTCTACCACCTGCTCATCCAGTTGTCGCACGAGCACTTGTGCCATGTCGTCCTCCCATTTGGTCTTGTCCAAGCAATCTGCTAGCACAATGATAGCACTGCGCCGAGTGGCGGTCAATCGCCAAGCGCCTCGTCTCATGACAGTGGTGTGGAGTCAAGTGCTGTATCGACCCATTCGTGAAGACTGCTTGGGGATTCTTCCTCAGAGGATTCGATGCGCGTATGGTCCCCTGACGACGGCATCGGAGAACTTGCGATCTTCCGTTGAACATTCTTCCGTCAACCACTTCTGCTAAGGCGAGGTAGAGACAATCGTACAATCTTCGAAGGGTGTCGAGCGCAAGGGCACATGCCGGGCGGAAGAGACGCATGTCGGGGTGTCGCCGGATGGTGGGTGTTTCAAGTCTTGGAAATACTGACTGTTGCGTGCATCCCGACGCGTCGCCTGGTTTCTGGAACGGCATCATTTCGAAATCGATTTGGCCAAACCAGGCAGGGGAGGCGCAGTTGATCTGTTCCTAAGGAGTTCTGACCTTCGAAGGTTGTAATGGATTCTTCGGGAGAAGAGTCTGGTGGAGAGCATCGGTAGCCAAATCTGCTCCATTCAGCCAGGTGATCGCACAAAACTCGTCGATGTGCGCTTGTGCGAAGACGGCAGGGTCTTTCAGTGGTTCAAATATTGGGCCGAATAGTCGCGAGGACAGATCAACTGTGCCGGCCGCTCCGTCGCTAAATTCGACGCGGAGTTGATAACTCGGCTCAATCTGCACTCGCGTGATCTTAGTTATCGAGTCCCCCTTCGGTGGCTCTATTCTAGTGGAGCAATCTTCTTCAGCGGTTCGTGCGCTTCTGCCGACCGCCAGTGATTCCGCAATTCGCTCCGATGCTCTTGCGCCCATTCTTTGGCGACTATGATACCGACATGCTTTCGACTACCTCATACAAATGAGCATCGAACTTTGCAATTTCCATGATGGGCTTCATGTGCGCGGTAGCTTCAGGATTTTTAAGTATCGCCTCAAAGTCCTCACGACTACGCCACTGAGCGTAATTCGCAACTCGCACGCCGTCTGCGCTCTTATGAATGTTAGCCGATACGAATCCGGACAAATGCTTCATTGTCTTTTCCGTAGCGTCTACGAGCATATCCACCAATCTTTGCTGGTTCTCCGGTTCAACAGTGAAGACGTTGATGAGCGTAACAACTTTATTGTCTTTCGAGATTGTGGTCATCAGATTCCCTTTTCAATATTGGTGTTTTCGATACTCAAGATGCCACACACTATACCCACGAAATCGCCCGTCGCGGTAACCGTTCCTGTAACACCTCCATGGTCTCGACGGGTGATTCGATCCATGTCCTCCCCGTAGTAGGGTGTGGAAGCGCGGCGGGCCATGGTCATCATAATACATACGAATGACAATTCCAAAGAAGGTACTAATAATCAATCAGCGGGTTTGCCGCCATCCCACGCCTGCACCGCGAGCTCCGTTGAGGCTTTGTTGCTTGCTCGCAGATCTCCCAGGTCAATATATTGCTTTCTAATTAACCGAAGTATAGCCTTAAGCATGGCAATGAGCTCAACTTCGCGATCAAACCGGAGGAGTGTCTGATGAAACAGAAGAGTGCCATAAAAAGTTTCTCGTCGTCGTATCGATGGCTTTGGTGTTCTCATCCCCGACATATGCGGCATCCCTCACGTTCAATACTTCCGAGACCCCATTCCATCCCGAATTGGACAACCAAGGATGGTGGCATTCATTGCTAGGGCATTCGCAGAACGGCAATTACTTCGTCGGGCGCGAATCTCAAGCCGCGATCTTTCGCAACTTCTTTTCATTCGATCTCTCCTTACTTTCCGAACCCGTTGTCGCCGCTTCACTGGAGATACAGCGTT
Organism: Nitrospirales bacterium; assembly: GCA_040004695.1. Taxonomy (GTDB): domain Bacteria; phylum Nitrospirota; class Nitrospiria; order Nitrospirales; family Nitrospiraceae; genus JAICXS01. The sequence goes on from JBDUAJ010000165.1 coordinate 6,274, forward strand.
ATGGTTCGAATTCACAGGACCTGACTGAAACTTATGAGTTGTTTAATGTGTCGACGGATGCTGCGACGCTCAATGCATTTGGTCCCGCCAATGCCGGTATCTTTAACGATCTTGGAACGGGCAGTAGTTATGGTGCATTTGTTGTAGACATTGGTGGCAATCCGACAGATATTTTACATTTTTCCTTAAATAATACCGCCGTGAATGATATCAACGCCGCAGCGGGCGGGTTTTTCTCCCTTGGCGGTGCTCTGACTAGTGCTCCTTTTTTCGCTTTTGACCAAACGCTGTTTGGGGCTAGCAGCAGTTCCGGAATCCAGCGCCTGGTGGTCGAAACGATCCCTGAACCAACTACCTGGTTGCTTCTCGCGACAGGCTTAGGGACGCTGGTCCTTCTGAAGCAACGCAAGACGAAGCGGGCTCCATAACGACAACCCA
>JBDUAJ010000166.1:0-6699 GCA_040004695.1 Nitrospirales bacterium
ACAGATACTGTAGCTCAAGTGTCACAATAGGCGACACGAACAGCCGTCCCTCCTCGAGTGCTTGGCGCGCCGGCTCACTGAGGAGGTCCGTGCGACCTTCAAACAGCCAACAGACAATATGCGTGTCGAGATGGACTACTTGAGGTTGGCCAGTTCGTGCCATTCACCCACCGGGGTCGTGACCAATGATGCTGGATCACCCTTGATGAATCGGCGACGTTGAGGCGACTCAACTTGGGCGCTGACACTTCTGGCGTCAGAATGAGTTTACGACCTCGACGTGCAATGGCAATCGGCGTTTGCGTCTTCAGAACCTTATCTGCAATTGCGAAGAGATGTTGACGCAAGGTGGTCAATGTCACTGTTTCCATACCATCCTCCATACATGTACATCATTTCTCTATTATTACAGCACGTCAATATACCTCGGATAGTTTATGGACTCGCGAGTGAAGCCGGGACAAAGCCCGGTAGAATGATAGTGATTGCCGCCGTTGTCACATATGACATAAGGAATGGCCTTCGAGGATATTGCTCCCATCATGGGACCATGCTAGACTCGACGAGTGCGAGTTATCGCCAAGCGGACCCTGCGAGATTTCTGGGAGCGACATCCTCAGGCGAAGGGACCATTGGAGGCGTGGCATCAGGAGCTGATTCATACGGATTGGGCGCATCCGTCAGCGATTAAAGCGCAATTCCGATCCGCGAGTCTCCTGCCAGGTAATAGGGTGGTGTTTAATGTCGGGGGGAACAAGTATCGCTTGGTTGTGAAGATGAACTACCAATTTCGTATCGTCTATATCCGTTTTATCGGAACACATCAAGAATACGATCAGATCGATGTGAACACTGTATGAGGAGGTGAACCTGCCATGGATATTCGTCCTATCAAGTCAGAGCGTGACTATGAGCGAGTGTTACGTCGTATCGACCAACTCATGGAAGCGAAGCTAGGAACGAAGGCCGGAGATGAATTAGATGTACTGACCACCTTGCTGGAAGCCTATGAGGAGAAGCATTATCCACTCTGTCCACCCGATGCCATTGAGGCGATCAGGTTCCGCATGGATCAACTGGGCATGACTCGGAAAGATCTGGAAGCGTTGATCGGTGGTCGCGGTCGGGTGTCCGAGGTCTTGTTGGGGAAACGAAGACTGACGCTGCCCATGATTCGTCGTCTCCATCGGGCGTTGCAGATTCCTCTGGAAAGTTTGGTGGGCACAGCCGCATAGAGTGCGATTATCCTTCACCGTACCGACATTGTTATCTTGAAGATCCTTCAAGGTCCTGGGGATCATGGCCAGGCGATAGTTTATGGCCCCTTCTTTGTTTGCTCTTTCCATGCTCCTTCACATAGCTGCACATGACATCTTATGTGACTCTTCATGCTTCCTTCGCTTGAACTCCAACGATCTTCCAGCCTTTCTTCGTGGTCCAGTCTTTCGGCACCGCTTGTTCGACGAAATGAGCCTGGAGCAACCTCGGTGTTCACAGCAATGTTTCAGAAGTGCAGATACTTGATGGTAGATGCGCAGAGGATACACACATCGTAGAGGAGTCGTTTCACGCCGGCTCATACTTAAAGTTCCATGACCGCGTCAGTTCCGCACTCATTGCTCTCGTCGACCTCTATGCAGGCGTTCTGCCAGTTCTTCGTAGATATGCCGCCGGGGTCCGATCGCCATCACTTGGATCACCCTCGATTTTCGATCGATTCCATACACGATCCGAAACCGCCGCACCCGATATTTCTGAAGCACTGCGAGTTTCCGGAGCAAAGGCTCGCCACAGTGAGGATCCGAAGCAATCGCTCGAAGAGCCGCTTTGAGGGAACGTTTGAGATCAGGGTGAAGGGAACGAAGGACGTCTGCCACGTGGGGCGGGATATCGATACGGAGGGATTTCACGCTCGGCGGCGCTTCTTCTGCGGAGTCAGCGGCTCGCCAAACACATCCTCAAACGCCAGCCCTTGTTTCCTTGTGTCATAAAATGCCCTACTCTCGTTGATCTGCTGCATCAAGTTCGCATCACTCAGCACGTCCAGCGTCTCCTTCAGCCGCTCGTACTCCCCATAGTTGATTAGGACCGCCGCGGGACGGCCGTTCTTCGTGACAACCACCTCTTCCTCACGCTCCTGCACCCCGGTAATCAATTCAGGCAACCTCGTCTTGACCTCTGACAGCGGCAACGTTTTCGCCATGGGCACCTCCTGTCATACATGACCAGAATTCTGGTCACCACAATCAGTGGTACCGCAACGGCAGGGGCGACGTCAACCGAGCACCATAAGTCCTTGCGGCCGCTTCTGGTAAAGAGTGGGGTGCTTTCGACTTGATGACAAGCGATGGAAGACGTCACACCATCCACGGTTTCATCCCAGCCTTCGCCAATTGTCTTCGCAAGAGAAGATCTTTGAGGCGAGTCAGAAATGCAGATACTTCATGGCGGCGGCACAGAGGACGATCAGAATCCCCATCCAGAAGGCCACTCGCTGGAAGGGGACCGCTTCCAATTCTTCTTCGGTGTCATCCGTCGCCGGCTCGCTTTTGAAGATGAACGTGTAGAGAAAGAGGGTGATGATCCCGAGCACCAGCGTCAGCTTGATGAACAGAATCGCCAGGTACTTTGGACTGTTGGAAATCCCGCTTCCCGTTTGCGAGAGCATCATTTGGCTGATGTAGTGCAGATTGATGCCGCCCGTCATCAGGATGACGAGCATGAGGATGCCCACGATTTTGCGGTAGCGCATGGAAATCGCGTCGATGACCGGCTTGAGATACTCCTTGGGAACGGCACTCCGTAAGGCGGGGGTCACCGACATGACGAGGAACGCCAGACCGCCGATCCATATGACGGCAGACATCAGATGAATCCAGTGATTGACGATCGCGAGAAATTGATTCATGGATTGAAGTAGCTTCGGGGCGAGCTGTCAGCTTTCAGCGATCAGCTTTCTTTGATGAACGTTTCACTAGAATGCTAGAAGCTGACGGCTGAGAGCTGATGGCTGACGGCTTTATCAAAACTTAAAGACCGGGGCTTCGTTACCGAACCGCTTCTTGCGCAGCTCTTCCATCAGATCGACGGTAATGACGGCAATACCCTGTTCTTGCGCATGGCGTTCGACGCCTTTTTTTACCATGGCGCGCAGGAAATACGGAATGCGGTCGAGCCGAGTCTGGGCGGCCTCTTCCCACACCGCATCGGTGGCCTCGGGAACATTAAACGCCACCTTGATCTTCTCGCCGCCTTTGGGCGTGTAGAGACACCACTCGTCCTCGTCGAGCCAATCGCCGTGATCGACGTACGGTCGTGCCCGGCAGCCGCCGCAGATTTCGCTATATTCGCAGTCGCCACATTTACCTTTGAGATGCGGATAGCGAAAGGAATCGAAGATATCCGACCTTTCCCACAGATCGACAAAACTTTTCTCGCGGATATTTCCCGCGGAGAGCGGCATGTAGGGACAGGGCGTGAGTTCCCCGTTCGGTGTGACGCGCGCATAGTTCGTCCCGGCTAAGCAGCCGCCGCCCATATAGCCCTGCGCCTTGGTGATCGGCGAGTTCGGGTCTTTCTCATACGCCAGCCGTTTGAAGTGCGGCGCGCATCGTGCCCGTACGAGCATATCCTTATATTTGTCCTGACAGTCGACCAGATAGCCAAGCACTTCCTCGTATTGCGTCGGGGTGATATCGGATAGTTCCTCGCCACGGCCGGTGCACACCATGAAAAACACGTTCAGCACTCTCGCGCCGAGAGTGTGTGCCCATTCGACGACATCCGGCAACTCGCGATAGTTCATCGGCTGGGCGCTGAAGTGGACTTGGAATTGAAGGCCATTTCGTTTGCACGCTTCGATGCCCTTGAGCGCTCCGTCCCAGGCCCCATCCAGGCCACGGAAGGTGTCGTGCTTCTGCGCATCCAACGAGTCGATGCTGATACCCACGCCCATCACGCCGATGTCGACTAATTCCTTGGCCATGCGATCGTTGATCAGCATGCCATTGGTGCCGAACACCACCATGAAGCCGAGTTTCACCGCATGACGAGCGATGTCCAGAATGTCCGGACGGGTCAGCGGTTCACCGCCTGTGATGACGAGCAGACAGCTCTTGTTCACTTCTGCGATCTGATCGATGAGTGTGTAACATTCGTCGGTGGTGAGCTCATCCGATCCGCCGCCGGCCTTCGTCGTGGCGTCCAAATAGCAATGCGCGCATTTGAGATTACAGCGTTTGGTCAGATTGAGCGCAATCAGGAATGGCTTGAAATCGTCAACCGTCCGGCCATCATTAATCCCCTGCGCTATAGGAATTGTGCCGGGCGCCATGCCCATGAACCGCGTCACTTGCTGTTCCAGTGAATCCAGTTTTCCCGCGAGCCGCGAGAAGTCAAAGATAGGAAGAGGCTTGCCCATAATTTCAGTGCTGAGTGCTGAGTCCTGAGTGCTGATTTTTTCGAAGCGTAAACATTGTGGCGCCTACACCGCTATTTGCTATTGCCCGTCAGGTTGGCAATCATGTCTTTGAGATTCCCGGTGGTCATCGCTTCTTTCATGTAATCCTTCGCCTGCTCGATGCCCTCATGGGCCACGTCAAGGGTAATGAGCGTGACGCCGACCTTGTCCGCGTGCTTGTGGATCAAGGCTCGCGTGCAATCCCGCATGAACCCTTCCGGGGCACGCTCAAGCCGCTCGAGTGCCTCGGGCGTCCACGTATAGGGCGGTGGGGCTGCCTTCGCGTCACCCGTCTCGGCATGAGCGTGATTGGCGTGACCATTACCGTTGCCATTCCCCTGATGACCATTTTCAGGGATCGCATTGATCTTGGCTGACGCCTCCGTACCGGTTCCCGTCCCCTTATTGGCAAAGATCGGGGTGTAGTCTTCGTCTGCGGCTTCTTTGATCGTCGGCGCGGCATATTCCAACGTAATGGTCGTCATGCCGAGTTTGCGCGCGGACTTTTCAATGCGCGCTTTGGCTCGTCGCCGTTGGAAGCCGGCCGGAACCGCCCGAATGGCTTCCTTCGCGTCCTTCGTCCACTGCATGGGGACGTCGTCATAGGCCATATCGGTTTCCAACGTCCCTTCGGCCTTGGCCGCCGCCTCGAAGATGGTCTTATCGACTTGCTTGAAGCGGTTGCCGTCTGCGGCGCACACCGGGCACTTGACCGGCGTCTCGCCTTTGCCGATGTATCCGCAGCCATCGCAGACGAAATAGTTCTGGGTCATACGGTCCAGGTAGGCTTGCGTGTCTGCACTGACGGCCGGTTTTTCCTCCACGATCTCCGTCATCATGCCGCTGAGGGTTGACCCCATGAGGTCCGATGCCACGGCATCGTCGGCTTGCATCCTGTCGCGATCGATTCCGGCGGCATCCAGACTGCCGCCCAGTGCGCGCATCGCATCCATGGCGCCCTTCGGCAGAATGTGGCCGACCGCGGTATCGACGACCGTGTTGCTGATAATCGTATGGCCTTTTTCGATGGCATACCGGTGAATCGCCGTTTTGGCTACGCCGCGGGCAAAGACCGGAATTTTTTCCATTCGTCGTAGCGCTTCCTCGGTCCACGAAATGGTGTATTCGGCTTGGGTATCGATGGGGGGCACAAACTTCTTATTGGAAATAAGAACGTTGCACGAGGCCGCACGCAAGAGGTTCTCGGTGTTGCTGCCGATATCCATATCTTCGTCGCTGTGGACGCCGATGCGCCCGACAATCAACAGCCATGGATTTTCCTTGCGAACATATTGAATGATCTTCTCAAACGCTTTTCCGTCCAGCAGCGTCGTCTTGACGTCGGTGTTTTCAGCTTGAGCCAGTTCGCGGGAGATGTCCAAGTGAGACTGGTAGATCTTGGCCAATCCACTGTCGATGATTTCTTCGTGCAGCTTTTCCTGTTCCTTAAACCGGAAGACCTTGCCGGCTTCTTCATTGAGCACGCCGGAAATGCTGTGAAATGCGGCATAGTGAAAATAAGGGTCAAAGGCGGCAATCGCTTCAACCGGCTTGTTCAAGGCCTTGCCCAGGGCCAGGCCGGTCATCAGTCCACCAAATGAATAGGGACTGCCGTCTACCGCGACGACAATCTTACCGCCGTTCATCGGTTTCGTATCTTTGATGATCAACATATCGGACTGGCGAACCCTACGCACGACGCGCTCGGTGTTGCTTCCAATCACACTGTCCTTGACGGCACCGACACCCAAGGCCCCCATAATCACCAACTCGTACCCGTTGGTATTGATGTCCTCGGCCAGCACCTTCCAATTACGGCCTTCGAGCGAACGGCGCTCCAAGGGCAAGTTGGCTTCAGTGCACTTCTTGTCGATAAAGTCGAGATACGAGTCGGTAATGATTTGAAGTCCGCGGGTAATCAGGGAATCGTGGATTTGACGTTGGCGGTCCAGTTCTTTTTCGTCGTGGTATTCCTCCGGGAGGCCGGCTTCCATCTGCTTGAATCGTTTATCGTGCATCTTGGCCGCATACACATGGCTGCCCACGAGTTTTGACCCGAAGGTTTTGGCCAAGCTGACGCCCAGTTCAACCGCCATGTTCGAATGGTCCGAGTTATCGACCGGGATATAAATCGTCTTATACATCAGACGCCTCCTTCAAAACGCAATGCCCTAGCCTGGATTATTCATGAACGCCTGCTGCGGCAGCCGATCCGCTCGCCCGGCGGGGCTTTTCTCGTT
>JBDUAJ010000167.1:0-6691 GCA_040004695.1 Nitrospirales bacterium
ACCAGAGCGGCAAAAAACATGGCGGCGGTTTTGGTGACCGCGAGTGGCTTGAACAGGCGTCCCTCCTGCGCCTCTAGGGTAAAGACCGGCAGGAATGAGATGGTGATGATGAGCAGGGAGAAGAACAGGGGTTTGCCCACCTCCTGGGCGGCGCGGATGATCACCGCCGTCCGTGAACCGGGCTGGCCGGCCCGCTCCCACTGTTCTAACCGTTTGTGCGCATTCTCGATCATGACGATGACCGCATCCACCATCGCCCCGATCGCGATGGCGATGCCGGCCAAAGACATGATGTTCGACGTGATCCCGAGATAGTACATCGCGAGAAAGGACAGCAGAATGGCCACCGGCAAGGTCACGATCGCCACGAGGGCAGAGCGCAGGTGAAAGAGAAACACCAGACTGACGAGGCTGACCACGATGGTCACCTCGATAAGTTTTTCTTTTAGTGTGGCAATGGCCGCCTGAATGAGCTGGGATCGATCGTAGACTGGAATGATCCGTATCCCTGTCGGAAGCGACGGGGTGATCTCGCCCAATTTTGCTTTGACGCGATCAATCACCGCGAGGGCATTCTCTCCATAGCGCATGATGATGATGCCACCGACGGTCTCACCGCGGCCATCCAACTCAGCCACGCCTCGGCGCATATCCGGCCCCAGCGTGACAAGTGCGAGGTCTTGCACAGTGATCGGCGTGCCTTGCCGGTCGGTCGTCACCGCGATGTGTCGAATGTCCTCCAGAGATTGGATATAGCCACGTCCCCGCACCATGTATTCCCGCTCGTTGATTTCCAGCACACGTCCGCCGACATCGTTGTTGCTCTGCCGGATTGCCTCAATGAGCTGCTTGAGCGACACCTGATATCCCAGCAGCTTGGTGGGATCGACTTGTACCTGGTACTGCTTGACGAAGCCGCCGATGGACGCCACTTCCGCGACGCCGGGCACACTCTGGAGCCAATAGCGCAGATACCAATCTTGAAAGGACCGGAGCTCAGCCAGATCATGTTGGCCGGATTCGTCCACGAGGGCATACTGAAAGACCCATCCCACGCCGGTGGCATCGGGACCCAGCCTTGGTGAGACCCCCTCAGGCAGCTTGCCGGTGATCCCTTGCATGTACTCCACCACGCGACTTCTCGCCCAGTAGATATCGGTTCCATCCTCGAAAATGATGTAGACAAAGGAGACGCCCAAGAAGGACTGGCCCCGCACGGCCTTCACTCTCGGTGCGCCGAGCATGGACGTGATGATGGGATAGGTGATCTGATCTTCGATGAGGTCCGGGCTACGTCCTTCCCACTCGGTAAAGACGATGACCTGCACATCCGAAAGATCCGGGATGGCATCGAGCGGCGTGTGGAAGAGGGCCCAGCCGCCCCAGCTCATCAGAAAGAGCAGGGCCAACAGTACTAGAAAGCTATTGCGGGCGCTCCAGTCAATGACTCGTTCGATCATGGTTTACATGCCCGGCATGCTGGGCATTCCACCGCCAGCCGTCACGGAAAAAGTTTCTTTGATATCAGCTTGGCCAGCGCGCTGCACTGTGACCGTGAGATCCCACTGGCCGCCCATGCCAAGATTTACTTTGGCTTCATAGGACCCATCCTTCCCACGTGTCATGGGGACCGTGGCGGGCAGCATGCCCGGCATCGGCATGGTGTAGGTGAGGTGAACCTTGGCATTCGAGACCGGCTTGCCGCCTTCACCATTCACCGAGACCCGGACGACATTTTCTCCGATGCGCGGCGCCGCCGGTTCCGTGGCCCAGGCCAGTGTGACGCCGCCGACTTTTTTCTCTCCTGAGGCCTTGGCCACCTGCGTCGCCGGGCCAGGCTGCGCGCCATCCATGGGCATGCCGCCCATGTCCATTTTTCCCATCTGGGCTTGCTCCATTCTGATGCCGCCCATTCCTAAGGAGCCCATCATGTCGGTGGCCGCCATCAGCTTGCTTTCCGAATCAATCAAAAAGTTGCCGGAGGTCACGATGCGGTCTCCGACCTCCAGGCCCTCCTGCACTTCATACAACGAGCCAATCTTCGAGCCGACCTTGACCTCGCGCGGTTCAAAGAGGCCTTCGCCCCGAAGCAGGAACACGAGCTTTCGGGTACCGGAATCCAGCACCGCTTGCTCCGGTATCGCGACCTCGTATCCGCGGTGAATCTGAATTTCGACATCCCCATACATCTCGGGCTTCAATTGCATCTCGGCATTCGGCAGTTCCAAACGGACTTTGACCGTCCTGCTCTCCGGATTGAGGAAGGGATAGATGTACGAGACCCGCCCATAAAACGCTCGACCAGGATAGGCCGTAAACGTGACTTTTCCCGTCTGACCCACTTTCACAAAGGGCACCTCGAACTCGTAAATCTCCGCATTGATCCAAACAGTGGACAGATCGGCGATGGCGTACAGCTGCATCTGAGGCTCTACGAACATGCCTTTAAACACCTTTTTATCAATTACGTATCCCGTATTCGGAGACGAAATCGTGATATAGGTGTTCGCCTTCCCCCGGCGTACCAGCTCGTTCAGTTGCTGATCGGATACCGTCCAGAGACGGAGTCGCTCGCGAGACGCCTGCACCAGGTCTTCCGCCTGCTCATGGACCTCCGGCAAGGGACTATCTTTCACTTTCTGTTGCGTTCGAAGTGCCAACAGGTACTCATCCTGCGTGGAGACGAGGTCCGGACTATACAAGGTGAACAATGGTTGCCCTTTGCGTACCAACTGTCCCGTGTAATCGACGAAGAGATCATGCACCCAACCCGAGATGCGGAGGTTCACATGGGTAATCCGCTGTTCGTTGTAGTCCACGCGTCCGACGGCGCGCACCGTGGTGTCCAGTGGGTGCTTCTCGACCAGGGCCGTCTTGACACCGATGAGCTGTTGTCTGGCCTGGGTGACCATCGCAAAGGCTTGTGATGAACTGGGATCGGAGACCATAGGAGACTCCGCCGCGCTCGTCGCTCTTGGTGTCTCGGCCTGCTCGGGCGTTGCTACTGAGCCTTTCGGTCGCATTTGGTCGGTGAGCAATAGCCATCCGGTTCCGAGTAAGAGAATCGCCACCACGATCCAGACTTTGGCGCGGTGCGTGAGATGTTGCGGGAACATGACGACCTCCCTGTTCAATCGTGTCGATTGTCGGAATAATTCGAGGTTAAAGCGCATCTGCGTACGCTGGGCCACACAGCCGATCGAACAGCATTGCCGGCCACCGGCCAACGCGAAGGTTTCGACGATCAATTCGTAAAGATCAGAACAAACGTGAGACTATGGCTGACGCGGTGATTGGGGAGAAGAAATCAAATGCGAAGAACGGCGGTGCGGATCATCGCGGCGTGTGGAGGAGGACCGGTGGAATAATCGGAGAGGCCTGTGCTGACTAGGGGGAACGTCATGTTTAGGACCAAGGATTCAGAATCCTGAGGGCACAGAGATCCCCCATCAATAGCGCTGTGGAATTCCCAAGCAGCATTGACGGCAATGGTCTTAAACGCATCGCAGATCTGCTGCGAAGGCTCGCTAGGAGAGGATGGGCAATCGGGCATGGCGGCGCCGGCGGCTCCGGCGGCTCCTAGCGGAAACACACAGGCATATGCATTAAAACTGAATGCCTGTAAGAGCAGGATCAGACTAATGACAAGGATCTTATGGGACCGGCTCATGTAGGCCTCGTTGATACAATCTTACCGCGCGATCGCGGGGCGTGTCAATTTTTGCCGGCCATCCGCTTTACGTCCACCAGCCATGGCACAGCGCTGAAGGGAGAGCTTCGCCAAGCTCTTCAGAACCGGGCGTAGGCTTCCTCAGCCGGATCATGAGCCTTCGAGGAGCTGCTCTATGGCACAATTTTATGGGCGGCAGTATGGTGTCACCACTGAGCGCAACGCCAGTGACCTTGCATCTCAAGCACCGATGTAGCATCCTTTCATTCTGCGTGCTCGTCACAATGTCTTGGACTTCGATGCCATTACAGCGGGGGAGGCGGGCGATAGCGAGGGGTCTCTTGTGGAAGCCAGGATCAGGCAGCTCTGGGCAGGTCGGACCCGGTCGCTACACCGATCCGGTCGATAAAAAAAGATGCTGCCATACTTAGCACGTAGGTTGTGAATGGAGATCCCGGACCAGGAGCGACTGCTTCATACTCTGCAAGAGCGCCTCAAAGAATTGACGGCCTTACACACGGCAGTCCGGGTCATGCAAGAGAATGCCAAGTCTTCCTCGGAGGTGCTACAAGACATCGTCGGTGTGTTGCCGCCTGCCTGGCAATATCCGGAGATGACTGCCGCCCGCATTATTTTCGACGGGAGAGAATTTGTGACACCAAACTTTAGGACAAGCCCGTGGGTGCAGCGTGCCCCGCTGAGAACGGCTGCCGGCCAATCTGGCGTCGTTGAAGTGGTCTATCTTCAGGAGAGACCGCCTGAAGCTGAGGGTCCTTTCCTGGCGGAGGAACGCGATCTGATCAATTCTCTGGCGGATAGTGTCTCGTCTTATTTGGATCGCAAGCAGGCTGAAGCGGCACTCCGGCAGACCCACGAGCGGCTGCAGGCCTTATCGCAGCAGCTTATGCACGTGCAGGAGCAGGAACGCCGTCATCTCGCACGGGAGCTACACGACGAAATTGGGCAAGCGCTTACCGCGGTCAAGATGAATTTGCAAATACTCCAGCGGGGGAGTGGTGCTTCGCCCATCGGCCCGTCTTTGGCCGACAGTATCAATATCATTGACCACATCATGCAGCACGTTCGTGATCTGTCCTTGGACTTGCGGCCCTCGCTCTTGGATGATCTGGGACTCGTGTCGGCCGTCAGATGGTATGTCTCTCGACAGGCGGCACGGGCCGGCTGGGATGCAGAGGTCCTTGCTGAGGAGTCGCTGTCGCATCTGCCCGCAGACATGGCCGTGACGTGCTATCGGATCGTCCAGGAGGCGGTGACGAATGCCATGCGCCATGCGGAGGCGCGTCATATCAGTGTCGCCCTTCACAAGGATGACCGGCAACTGGAAATCGTCATACGGGATGATGGCCTGGGATTCAACGTAATGAACGCTCAGCAGAGAGCCGCTCAGGGCCAGAGCCTGGGGTTACTCGGCATGGAAGAACGGATCCGTCTCTTTGAAGGACGTCTGAGCATTCGTTCCAGTCCTGGACAAGGAACAGAGGTCATGGCGTCTATTCCCTTGCCGCGTGAAACGCGCCGGAAGCAGGGATAATAATGGAGAGGAGCGGGATCCGGGTCCTTCTTGCAGACGACCATGCCTTAGTCAGGGCCGGCTTGCGCGCCTTATTGCAAAGCTTGGGCGGAATCCAGGTTGTCGCAGAGGCGGGAAGTGGAGACGAAGCTGTGGAGGCGACGCAGTACCATCAACCGGATGTCGTGCTGATGGATATTGCTATGCCCGGCCTAAACGGATTGGACGCGGCTGTGCGCATCCTGAAGCAATCCCCGTCGGTGCGTCTCATTGTTTTATCGATGTATACCAATGAAGATTATGTCCGACAAGCCTTAAGTGTCGGAGCCTCCGGATACCTTCAGAAGGGCGCAGACCCCGCGGAGTTGGAACTGGCCATCAAAGCCGTCATGCGAGACGAAATCTATCTGACTCCCACGGTGTCGAAACAACTTGTTCAGGAGTATTTGCATCACGGCGGAAATAAAACGATCGGGGTTCAGGAATTAACCGCTCGACAACGTGAGGTTTTACAGCTCATCGCCGAAGGTCATTCGACGAAAGACATGGCGCAGCGACTCTCGTTGAGCGTCAAAACCGTCGAATCGCATCGCATGGACATCATGAATCGTCTCGGAATTCATGATGTCGCCGGCCTCGTCCGATATGCCATCAGGATCGGCCTCATCACCTCAGATTCTTAATCCCCTTTCTCGTCGACTCCTGCCATAGCCTGAATCAGGACAATTTGAGGCCCTTCTCAGGGTCTTTTGCGTGCTGTCTCAGGGTTCTCCTGATACCCTTTCACCCCGTTCGTGGGCACACTGTAACTATTAAAAAGGCTCATCGAGGCCCAGAAGGAAGGGGTAATGTCATGAAAAATCTATGGCAGGATCTGTGGAAAACAAGTCTTCGGCTGATGCTTTTAGGCGGAGCCCTGATTGCAGCAATCGGATGCGCCACCAATCTCGATAGCAGCTTGCACGCCGCGGTCGGTGCCGATCACCCGCTCACGGCTGAAGAGCACTTACTTGCCGCCGGCCTGTACGATCAGGAATCGCAATCGCAAGCTAAGACCGCCTTACAGTATGAGCGGCGCGCGGATACATTGAGTCCTTACATGGATCCGAAAGGATTCCGGCGGGCTGGACTCATGACTGCGGCACAGGAACATCGCCGAAATGCGGCGCATCTGCAGCAGCTCCATGTGTTTCATCAGAGCAAAGGGCTCGCGTTGACCGGTCAGGTGCAGCCTCAATAAACAATGTCTATGCGAATCCAAAGGCCTGGTGACTGATGAGAGCGCGTCCGGACGGCACGATGGGAAAACGATGAAATCAGGTCTCCGACGGGCATCAGTATCGGTCTAATGATTGCGATCGGCCTCGCGGCAGGAGGATTGGCTGCTAGAGTTGGGCCACTCCCTGAGAGGGTCAGAGGTGGCCCGTTCGGCTTCTACACGTCGTAGTACAGGAAGAACTCATACGGATGCGGTCGGAGCCGTAACATGT
>JBDUAJ010000012.1:0-22191 GCA_040004695.1 Nitrospirales bacterium
GGATACACACCGATCCAGAAGACGAGAGCCGCCAGAGGAGTCAGGATGGCCATTTCTCGCCAGTTCAAATCCGACAGATGTGAAGCTTGACCCTTGGGGGGCACGCCAAAGGCCACCCGCTGCACCATCCATAGCATGTAAGCGGCGGCCAAAATGATGCCCAGCGAAGCGATGACGGCCGCGAATCGGCTCCAAAAGAAGGTTCCCACCAACACCAAAAATTCACCGACAAAGCTGTTGGTCCCGGGCAGTCCGAGCGATGACAACGCGAAGATGACTAAGAACGTGGCGTAGCGAGGCATCGGGCCGGCCAATCCGGTATTGTCCATGATGAGCCGGCTGTGCGTCCGCTCGTAAATCATACCCACGCATAAGAAGAGGGCTCCCGTCGTGATCCCGTGATTGACCATTTGCACAATCGCGCCTTCGATCCCTTGTTCGTTCAACGCAAAGATGCCTAAGGTCACAAATCCCATGTGACTCACGCTGGAATAGGCAATCAGCTTTTTGAGGTCGAACTGGGCCAACGCCATATACGCGCCATAGATAATCGCCACCACGGACAGCGCGATCATGATGGGAGTGAAGACCACCGTGGCATCAGGCAAGAGCGGAAGCGTGAAGCGCAAGAACCCATACGTGCCCATCTTTAACAGGACGCTGGCCAGGACGACGCTGCCCGCCGTCGGAGCCTCTACATGCGCATCCGGAAGCCACGTATGAAAGGGGAACATCGGGACTTTCACAGCAAAGGCGATAAAGAAGGCCCAAAACAGCCACTGCTGCAGCAAGGTGGAATATTCCACCTTGCTCAACAATTGAATGTCGAATGTTTGGCCGCCTTGGAAGTACAGCACAATGATAGCGACCAGCAGTAAGACACTCCCCGCCAAGGTATAGAGGAAGAATTTAATCGCGGCATACAGCCGGTTCGGCCCTCCCCAGACGCCGATCAGCAGGTACATCGGGATCAACATCGCTTCCCAAAATACATAAAACAGGACAAAGTCCAAGGCCGCGAACACGCCGACCATCGCGGTTTCCATGATCAGGACACAGGCCATGAACCCGCGGATGCGCACGGTTATGGCACGCCAGGATGCCAGCACACACAACGGCATCAGGAAGGTCGTCATCATGATCAACGGCAGGCTGATGCCATCCATCCCGACGCTGTAACTAATAGGGGGGATGCTGATCCAGTCCGCCCGTTCGGCAAATTGCATCTGGGCCTGAAGCGGATCAAACTGAAACCAGAGCGGCAGCGACAAGACGGCGGTGACCACCGTGACGACGAGCGCGGTCGCTCGAACGGCGGGCTCACGGACCGCAAAGAGAAGCGCGGCGCCAATCAGCGGCAGAAAAATGACGACGCTCAGCAAGGGGAACGTGTTCATGACGCGTACGCGCCTCGCGCCATGCAAAATTCAACATTCAACATTAAAAATGGATTCATCAATTTTGCATTTTGAATTAAAACAGCAGGTATGCCGTCAAAATGAGCACCGCTCCCAGCGTCATGCCGAGGGCGTAGTGCTGTGTTTGGCCGCTTTGGAGCAGCCTCATGAACCAGCCCCACCAGGCAATCGTTCGCGCCACACCGTTCACAGCGCCGTCGATCACCCCCACATCAATATGCGCCCACATGCGATCGGCAAGCCGGAACGTCGGTTGCACAATCTTCCGATCATAGACTTCATCGACATACCATTTGTTGAGGGACAGCTGGTACGCCTGACGCCACTGACCGGCAAGGCGATCGGCCAGCCACGGAGATTGAACATAGATCACATAGGCCGCACCGATCCCCGCCAGTCCCATGATCGTTGCCAGCACCATGATGATCCGCGAGGCTGAGCCATCATGATGCCCCTCGCTCTCGCCGAACACAGGGTTCAGGAAGCTCGAAATCCCGACGTAGCCGGCGGCGATACTCAGCACGGCTAACACAATGAGCGGAATCGTCATGGTCGGCGAGGGCTCATGGATGTGCCGGGCATGATGAGGATCGACTCGCGAGTTCCCCCAGAACACTACAAAGATGAGGCGAAAGCTATAGAATGCGGTCACGCCTGCGGTCATCAGCCCGAGAATCGCCAGGACCTTTCCGAATGAGCCGGCAGCCCAGGCCCCAACCAAAATCTCGTCCTTGCTGAAGAACCCGCTGGTCAACGGAAATCCGGTCAACGCCAGAGACCCGATCACCATGGTCCAGTAGGTCGTTGGCAACTTGTCTTTCAGCCCGCCCATTCGGCGGATATCCTGTTCATGGTGCAGCGCAATAATGACCGAACCAGCCGCAAGGAACAGCAATGCCTTGAATGCCCCGTGGGTCAGCAGATGATACATACCGGCCGTATAGGCCCCGAGTCCGCATGCCATCACCATATAGCCGAGTTGGCTGACGGTGGAATAAGCCACGATGCGTTTGATGTCGTTCTGCGTTAACGCAATGCTGGCGCCAAGCAGCATCGTGAATGCGCCGGTTGCCGCGACGACGGTCATCGCCGTCGGCGACACATTATAGAGGGGCGCAAGCCGTGCCACCATAAAGACGCCGGCCGTAACCATGGTCGCGGCGTGAATGAGTGCCGAGATCGGCGTGGGACCTTCCATCGCATCAGGCAGCCACACGTGAAGAGGGAATTGGGCCGATTTTCCGATGGCGCCGATAAAGAGCAGCACGCAGATCAGGGTGACGGTCGAGACGTCCCATCTGCCCCCGAACGGCGCCAATAGATTGGTCGTCGCGCCGGCGAAATCGGGCGCCTGGGCAAAGACGTGCCGATACTCGAGTGAGCCGAACGTATACAGGATCGCAAGCAAACCGAGGAGAAAGCCGAAATCACCGATGCGATTCACGATGAACGCCTTCTTCGCGGCCGCTCGGGCGGAGTCCCGTTCATACCAATGGCCGATCAACAGATAGGAACACAGGCCGACCGCTTCCCAAAAGACAAACAGTTGCAGAAAGTTGTCCGCCATCACGAGCATGAGCATCGAGAAGGTAAAGAGCGCAATGTAGGCAAAGAAGCGGGCATACCCCTTGTCGCCATGCATGTAGCCGATGGTGTAAAGATGGACGAGCGAGCTGACGATCGTGACCAGCACCAGCATCACGGCAGTGAGGCGATCGACATAGAGCCCCAGCTCGATATGAAGATCGCCGGAGGTCATCCAGGTGTAGAGCGGAATGGAAATATTCTTTCCGCCGGCGGTTTCGAGTAGCGCGAGAATGGATAAGAGCAATGAGCCTAGTACGGCCGGCACGGCAATGAGGTGTGCGCGCGATTTGATCCAATGAGCGCCCAGTCCCACGACAAGAAACGCCAGAAACGGCAGGAGCGGAATCAATTTATAGAAGACGGCGTCCATCAGGCTTGGCTCATCACCATTTCAAGAGCTGGAATTCATCGACATTGATGCTGGACCTGCTTCGATACAGGGCGATGATAATGGCCAACCCAACCGCCACTTCCGCGGCGGCTACGGTGAGCGCAAAAAACACGAAGACCTGTCCGGACACATTGCCCAGATAGCGGGAAAATGCCACGAAGTTAATGTTCGTCGCGTTCAACATGAGTTCAATGGAGAGCAGGATAATGATGATGTTACGACGGATCAGGACGCCGACCAGACCCGTGGTAAACACGATCGCGCTGAGGATGACATAGTAGCTGAGAGGGACCATGGCTCCGTTATTCGTTAATCGTTAATCGTGTAATCGCAATTCCAGCACAGGCTGGGCCTAAGTACGTCATCCGCGTCCGATATAGCATCTCCATGCTCTTTCGTTTAACGATTCACGTTCTCGAAGAGGTCCCGCTTCGCCAGGATGATGGCTCCGATCATGGCGACCAACAGGATAAGAGAGGCCACTTCGAACGGAAACAGATACGTGGAGTACAGCGCCTCCCCGATGGTTTCCGTATTGCCTTCGATGGCCCGCGTCCCATCCGAGACGCCGAGGTCGGCGGTCGCCGTTTCTTTCGAGAAGCTATGTTGCACGACCAGTAACAGCACTTCCGTAAGAATCGTCACGCCAAGTAATGCGCCCAGAGGATATTGCGCATGATAGCGCTCATCGCGCTTGACGTTGAGGAGCATCACCACGAAGAGATATAGCACCAAAATAGCGCCGGCGTAGACGATAATCTGCACAGCGGCCAGAAACTCCGCATGCAGCGTGATGTACAGGCCGGCGATATGAAAAAACATGATGAGCAGGGCGAGTGCACTATGAACGGGATTGCGTAGCGCGACCACCAGAATGGACGTCACGACAATAACGCCGGCAAAGTAAGAGAAGAAAAGCGTCGCCACTAACTTGCCTTTTGAGGAAGCTGCTTATAGGCGACGTTGAAGAAGGCGACGTTGGGGTGTTGTAGTTCCAGTCTCTTCTCACGCACGGGATACGATCGATCCCCGATCGCCAGTAGTTGCTGCTTATTCAAATGGAGCTGGCGCTTATCATAGACAGACCACTCGAACTCACGCGTCATGCCGAGGGCATCGACGGGGCAGGCTTGCACGCAAAGCCCGCAAAAGAGACACCGGGTCATGTCCATGTAATATTCTTTGGCGAATCGTTTCGTGGGTTCGCCGGGCACTTCTGAACTGACGACCCGGATGACCCGCGAAGGGCACGCCGCCTCGCACAGATCGCAGCCGACGCACTTCTCCGTCCCATCATCATAGCGAAGGAGCGCCAGCATGCCACGGTAGTTATCCGGAAGCGTCCGCTTCTCATGCGGATATTGCACCGTGATCGGCTTGTAATGCAGGAGATGCTTCATCGTCGCCCGCATTCCGACGAGGATTTCGTAGAACGTGATGGTCTTCAGCCAGGCTTTGAAGTTTTTCATTTGTTAGCTTTCAGCCGTCAGTTTTCAGCAATCAGCTTTTCAGACACCTCATTCTTAGCTGAGGGCTGATCGCTGACAGCTTCCCCGCTTCACCTCGGAAAAAAATACGCCAAAATCGACGTGATCAAGATATTCGCCAGTGCGATGGGAAGCATGACCTTCCACCCGAATCGCATCAACTGGTCGTAGCGCAGCCGCGGGAGGGTCGCTCGCAACCAGAAGAACAGGAATAAGAAGAAATAGACCTTCACCGTAAACCAGAAGATACCCGACAGCCAGGCCAAATGCCCCAGCGAGCCGTTGAACTGGAGGAAGGGAGCCGGGGCATTCCAACCCCCGAGAAACAGAATGGCGGCGATGCACGACACGAGAATCATATTGGCGTATTCGGCAATGAAAAAGAACGCGAACCGCATGCCGCTGTACTCGGTAAAAAACCCGGCCACGAGTTCGCTCTCCGCTTCCGGCAGGTCGAACGGGAGCCGGTTGGTTTCCGCTACGGATGAGATCACATAGACCACAAAAGCGAAGATTTGTGGAAACGGCAGCGCAATCACGAACCAATTCCAAAACCATCCCGATTGCGCCTCTGTGATTTTGACGAGGCTTAGCGATCCGGACAAGAGGATGACTCCGACAATGGCCAGTCCGACATTCAGCTCGTAACTGATAATTTGCGCCGCCGAACGAAGTCCGCCGAGAAGCGAATATTTGCTGTTCGAGGCCCATCCACCGAGAATAATGCCGTAGGCGCCAATCGAGGTAAATGCGAGCACGTACAAAATCCCGATATTGATGTCGCTGACGATGAATGGCTTGATCTGAAGGCCGAATACCTCAATCGTATCGTTCGGACCGAACGGGATCACGGCAAACCCGATCAGCGCGGGAACCAGAGCGAGAATCGGCGCTAAGCTGAACAGAAACTTATTGGCACCGGCCGGGACGATGTCTTCCTTAAAGAAGAGTTTTAACCCGTCGGCAACGGGCTGTAGAATGCCATACGGGCCGACTTCCATGGGGCCCATCCGGTCCTGCATCCAGCCCAGCACTTTACGTTCGGCCAACGTCAAAATCATCACGGTCAGCATCACGACGCCCATCACCGCCGCGATTTGCACCACCGATATCGCCGCTCTCAACCCGATTTCAGTCATCTCGTTTCCTCCGGAAACTCAAGGCGAGGGGCAAGCGGCAAGGGGCAAGGGGCGGGAAGAATTAATTCGTTGTCTTTTGCCCATTGCCTCTCGCCTCTAACCTCTCGCCTTCTCAATTCGTACAGACGCCGCTCTGTAATACGGCACCCCGGTTCGATTTTCGATCGTCAGCGGCATCAGCGACAGTGCCTGCTCATCAAAATGCTCAGGGAACGTGACCAGCCCCTCGGGAAGCCGATCACGCAGGGTCACGGCCGTGGTCATCACGCCGCGCTCATTGGCCACGCGGACGCGATCGCCCTCCATAATATTCAGCGTGCCCGCATCGACGGTATTCAGCGCCAGCTTTCCGTCCGCTTCCGCGTCGAGCAATCCCTTGGCACGCGTCGAAAACTTTCCGGAATGGAACAAGCTTTGCGACAGCACGAGGGTGAACGTCTTCTCGCCCCCCTCGCCCCTCGCCCCTCGCCCCTCGCCGGGAACTCGATAGCGATTCGCCAGGTCTTCGGCATAGCCTCCCTGGATATACTGGTTGACGACGGCGGCGTCCGGCCTCGGGGGCGTCGGCACGGGGCCTAACAAGGCAGAGCCGGGAATGACGGATCGGATTTCTTTGAAAATTTCCTTGGCATCCCCATACTCGATGGGGTAGCCCATCAACACCGAGAGAGTCGACAGAATTTCCCAGTCGGGGCGGCTCTCCCCGATCGGATCGATTGCCTGTCTCACGGGCTGGACCAACCCTTCAGTATTGGTGAATGTGCCGTCTTTTTCGGCGTAGGATGACGCTGGTAAAACTACGTGCGCCAGTGCCGCCGTCTCCGTCATGAACAGTTCCTGACACACGACAAATTCACAATGCTGCAAGGCTTCTTTTGCGCCCGATGACGGCGGCAACGATCCGACAGGATTTTCCCCGACGACATAGAGCGCCTTGACGGCGCCCTTCTTGGCTTCTTCAAGAATCCCCATCAGCGTGCGACCGGCTCCTTGCGGCAACTCTTCTTTCCACAGACCAGCGAGACGTTCGCGCGCTTGGCGGTCAGTCACATCACTCGGACCTGGGAGAAATTCGGCGACGGCGCCCATTTCAACGGCTCCCTGGTCGTTGTTCTCTTCAGCGAGGGTTGCCAGCCCGCATCCACGGCGGCCATGGTGACCGGTCAACAGTAAGAGGTCCAGCAGATTCGTCGTGATGCCGAGTCCGCCTGGATGGCGCAGGACGCCCTGCCCGACGACGATGATGGCACGCTTCGCCTGCGCAAAGACGCGCGCTGCGTCACGCCAGGCCGGCGATGCTCTGCCCGTCGCCGTTTCAAGTGAGTCCCATGAAATGCCTCCCAGCGCATCGGCGATCGCTCGAACGTAGCCCGGAGCCTGCTGAGTGAGTTCCGAATCGACCAGATTCTCCTCAATCACGGCTTTGATCAACGCCAGCACCATCGTGCCGAACTGATCGGGACGACCCGCAAAATCGTGGGTCGACAGATTCGCGATGTTACTGATCTTGCCGACGGCGGGAACAAGCGCTTCAATAGTCAGCAAGGACGCGCCATGCTTTTTGACGGCTTCTTTGATTCGGAGCCCGGTAATGGGATTGGTTTCGGTGACATTCGTTCCGACCAACAAGAGAGCATTGGCGGAAGACAGGTCCTCGAAGGTGACCGTCCACCGATGCGTGCCTTGAACGCGTCGGAGCGCGCGCACGCCGTTGACCTGCCCATATCGCGCACTGCTATCGATGTTGTTCGTGCCGATCACGAGACGCATGAACTTTTGAAAAACGTACAGATCTTCGTTGGTACAGCGGGAGGTGATGAGACCGGCGAATGCCTGGGGTCCATGCTTCAGCTTGAGAGCGATGCAGGTCTCCGCGACATACTCGAGCGCCTCTTCCCACGTGGCCGTCACCAAGACGCCGTTTCGTCGAATCATCGGCTGCATAATGCGATCGGGATGCGTGCTGACGTGATAACCAAAGAACCCGCGAGGACACAAATCGCCATTGTTGCGTCCCACACCATATTCCGAGTTCACCTCGATGATCTGGTTGGCTTTGGCTTGGATCGTAATCCGGCACCCGTCGCCGCAATAGGTGCAGATGGTGTCGGCGCGCTTCAGCATCCAGGGCCGAAACTCGTACATGGACAGCCGGCTCGTAATGGCCCCGACCGGACAGATCTGCACGCAACCGCCGCAAAATTCGCAATCCAATTCGTGCGAGCCGAAGTGCTTGATTTCCGTCATCGTACCGCGGCCTACCGGAGCCAAGGCCTTCACATCCATCACTTCGTCGCAATAGCGCACGCAACGCAGGCACTGCACGCAGCGGTTCATCTCTTTTTCGATTAACGGACTGAAGTACTCTTTTTGAAAGACACGCTTGATTTCGATGAACCGGCTCGTGGTGGGCGTATACTGATGAGAGAAATCCTGAAGGTCGCATCGGCCGCCCTGATCGCAGACCGGACAATCGAGCGGGTGATTCGCCAGAATGAACTCGAGTACGGATTTGTGGGCGTCGTTCACGACGGTCGTGGCCGTTCGCACGACCATCCCATTGGCAACCGGCGTGCTACACGACGTCTGCAGTTTCGGTACCTTCTCGATCTCGACCAGGCACATCCGGCAGTTCGCATCCGGCTTCAATTTCGGGTGATAACAGAAATGAGGAATCATCACCCCGGCCTGACGCGCCGCTTCAATCACCAATGTGCCCTTCGGGACCGTCAGTGTTTGGCCGTCGATCGTGACTCTTACGGTGTCGGTGTCTATCGTATTCGGCATAGTTCTCTGTGTTGATCTGGTGATGTGTTGATCGAAGATCGGAGAAATGTCCGAACCATCAACAGATCATCAGATCAACACATCCGCACATTTCAATGTTTCGCCATCGCCGGCATCATCAGCTTGACTGGTTCAGTAGCCGCTGCCTGCTGAATCAATTCCTCGTATTCATGTCGCCAATATTTCAACGTGCTCATGATCGGCGCGACCTCGGCATCGCCGAACGCGCAGACCGTTCGACCGGCAATGTTCTGACATAGCTCTACGAGCGTTTCAAGGTCGCTTTTCCGTCCCCTGCCATCGATAATTCGACGCATCGTTTGGACGAGCCAGGAGCTGCCTTCCCGGCACGGAGTGCACTTGCCGCACGACTCATGATAGAAGAATTCCATCAACCGCAGCGCCGCCCAGACCATGCTCGTGCCTTCTTCCATGACCGTGACCCCACCTGAGCCAAGCATCGAGCCGGCCTGGGCGACCGATTCGAAGTCTAATTTGACGTCGAGATGTTCAGGTGTAAAGAACGGCGCGGAGGCCCCGCCGGGAATGATGGCCTTCAATGGTTTGTCGGATCGCATGCCGCCGGCGTGCTCGAAGATCAATTCACGAAGCGTAATCCCCATTGGGACTTCGAAATTTCCGGGCCGCTTGACGTGTCCGCTGACACAAAAGATGCGAGTCCCTGAGCTTTTTGGCGGCGATCCAATGGCAGCGAACCATTCGGCGCCCCGATTCATGATGTGCGGCAGATTCGCCAACGTTTCGACGTTGTTGACCACCGTCGGCTTGTTATACAGCCCGTGCGTCGCAGGAAACGGCGGCTTGACACGGGGGAGCCCCCGCTTGCCTTCCAAGGATTCCAAGAGCGCCGTCTCTTCGCCGCAAATATACGCGCCGGCTCCACGATGCACCCAAATATCAATTGAACTGCCCATCCCCAAGATGTCCCGCCCGACGTACCCGGCCGTCCTGGCCTCCGCCAGCGCCCGGTCAAGAATTTGCGCACCCAGCACAAACTCGCCTCGGATATAGAGGTAGGCCGTCTTCACGCCAATGGCATAGCATGCGATCAGTATGCCTTCGATGATTTGGTGCGGGTCGCGCTCGATGAGTTGACGGTCCTTAAATGTGCCGGGCTCGCTTTCGTCGGCATTGCAGCAGAGATATTTCGGGCCCTGGTAATCTTTGGGGAGAAACCCCCATTTGACACCGGTGGGAAATCCTGCGCCGCCGCGCCCGCGCAACCCGGACTTCTTGACGGTGTCTGTGACCTCGGCCGGGGGCACCTTGCCCAACACTTTACGCAAGGCTTGATAGCCCCCGGCACGCTCATAGTCCGCCAGCGACCCGGTGTAGCCGGGTATCTCCATATTCTTGAGTAGAATCTTTTCGTACTTCGGCATGGCTTAGTAATTCACAATTAAAAATGCAAAGTTAAAAATTTCCCGATTAATGTGCCTTTTACATTTTGCATTGGCTGCCGGCCGGTTCCGGCAGCATGAAGGGGCCGCTCTTGAGCGATGACGTCCCATCCCGCGTGAGATCCGCGAGGATCCCATCCAATTTCGTTTCCGTGATACTTTCGTAATAGTCGTCATTCACCTGCATCATGGGGCCCGTCCCGCACGAAGCCAAACATTCGACCGTGCTGATCGTAAAGAGTTTGTCAGGCGTCGTTTCCCCTGGACCAATCCCCAGCCGAGCCTTCAACCAAGCAAGGAGCGTATCCGATCCGACGAGGGCGCACATCAACGATTTACACACCTGAACATGAAACTTGCCGATCGGCTTGAGATGCAGCATCGTGTAGAAGGTCACCACTTCATACACCTGCGGCGGCGTCAATCGAAGGATGCCGGCGATTTCCTTCATCGCCGTCTCGCTCACATATCCTTCTTCCTGCTGCGCCATATACAACAGCGGCAACACCGCCGACCGCCTGACCGGATAGCGGCTCAAAATGTCTTCGATCTCCGCCTTATACTTTTCCTTCAACATCCCGTTCTTCCCACTACCACCAACATGATGAGGACGATCTGTGGTAGCCCCATTGCGCGCATTGAGCGAGCACATTCCGATCGTGCGCGCTCTGCGAGCACAGGGCCATCCAGATCGTTCTCATCTATCACATTCTCCCATCACGATATCGTAGGTTCCAAAAATCGTAATCACGTCCGAGATCAAATAGCCGCGTGACATGTGGTCAAACGCCCCCATGTGTATGAACGACGGCGCTCGGATGTGCAACCGATACGGGCGCGAGCTGCCGTCGCTGATGATGAAAAAGCCCAGTTCCCCCTTCGGCGCTTCGGTAGCACAGTAGGTCTCGCCCTTCGGCGTCTTAAAGCCCTGAGTGAAAAGAATGAAGTGGTGAATCATGCTTTCCATGTCCCGCATCACTTTTTGTTTCGGTGGCGGAATCACTCCGGGAACATCGGCCACGATCGGGCCACTGGGCATTTGATCCAAGCACTGCCTAATGATGCGGGAGCTCTGTCGCAACTCTTCCATCCGAATCCAATAGCGATCGTACGTGTCGCCATTTTTGCCGACCGGCACTTCCCAGTCGACCTTGTCGTACGCGCCGTATGGTTCCAGCTTCCGAATATCGTAGGCCACGCCTGACCCCCGGAGCACCGGACCGGTAAGACCGAAGTTGATCGCATCTTCGGCGGAAATGACGGCGACATTCTTCGTGCGGGCCAGCCAGATCCGATTGGTCATGAGCAATTCGTTGTATTCATCGATATGCGCCGGAAAAGTATCCAGAAAGGCCTTCATCTGCGCGACGAGATCCGGCGTAAAATCACTGTCCACCCCGCCGATCCGATAATAATTGAGCGTCAGGCGGGCGCCGCACAGCTTCTCGAACATGTCCAGCAGGACCTCACGCTCTCGAAAGGTCCAAAAGAACACGGTCATCGCGCCGATATCCAACGCCTGGGTGCCCAGCCAAAATAGATGTCCGATAATCCGCTGCATCTCGGCGACGATCGTCCGAATGTACTCAGCCCGCTCCGGAATCGTAATTTGCAGCAGCTTTTCGACGGCTCGAACATACGCATAGTTGTTCGTCATCGAGCACACGTAGTCGAGCCGATCCGTGTGGGGGATGATCTGCATATACGCCAGGCCTTCGCACAGCTTCTCGACACCGCGGTGGAGATAGCCGAGGTCCGGCGTCGCTTTCGTCACCCGCTCACCGTCCAGTTCGAGCACGACGCGCAAGACGCCATGGGTGCTTGGATGCTGAGGCCCCATGTTGAGGAGGAGCTCTTCGGTTCGATGCAAGGGACCGGTCGTTGGGGCGTTTTCTAAACGAAACGGCCGCTTTTCCTCCTCAGAAATATCGCCGTCTCCCTCATCTCTGGCGGGCTCGGTGAGATTGGGGAGGAAGTCGAAGCTGCTTCGCCAGCCTTTTCCCTCAGCGGGGAAGTCTTTTCGCAGGGGATAGCCTTCCGCATAATCTTCGGGCATCAGGATCCGGCGCAAATCCGGATGGCCGCTGAACTTGATCCCCATGAGGTCGTAGACCTCACGCTCCATAAAGTTGGCACCTTTCCAGACGCCGCTCACCGACGCAATCGTGGGATTGTCTTCAGTTAGGCGGGCCTTGATCCGAAGACGGGTGCCATGGGGCAGGGACAGCAGGTGATAGAGCACTTCGAACCGCTCGGGGTCGTCCGGGTAATCCGCCGAACAGACGTCGGTCATGTGATCGAGCTCCATGCCGGGATCATCGTGGAGAAACGTCGCCACCTCCAAAATACGATCAGCGGCGACGCGTACGGACAGCTCACCCCGAACGGTGTCGTGATGCACACTGAGCACCGCATCCGGGAACCGGGCCTTCAATGTCTCGAGGAGTGGATGCATATGCGTTATTCGTTAACCGTTAATCGCCAGAGGTCGCTGTTTCCTAGTTCGTTAATCATTAGTCGTTAGACAAAGAAATCGTCTTCTGACCGTTTAACGAATCACGAGTAACGTTTAACCTCTTACTTCACGAATACCTTATCGCGCTGAATCCGCTCCTGAAGCTTGATCAGGCCATCGAGCAGCGCCTCAGGCCGTGGCGGACAGCCGGGAATGTAGACATCCACCGGAACGATTTGATCGACGCCCTGTACGACCGCATAGCTGTTGTAATGATTGCCCGAGGTGGCACACGAGCCCATCGAAATAACGTAGCGCGGTTCCGGCATTTGATCGTAAATACGCCGAATCACCTCCGCCATCTTCCGCGTGACCGTACCCGCTACGATCATCACATCCGATTGTCGTGGAGAGGCGCGGAACACGCCCGCCCCGAACCGATCGATGTCGTACCGGGACGAGACCGTGGCAATCATTTCAATCGCGCAGCACGCCAACCCAAACGTCATCGGCCACAAGGCCGACTTCCGCGCCCAATTCACCAGCGCATCCAGATTCGTCGTCAGCACGTTCGCATCCAGCTGTCGCTCTAGAAAGCTCATCTTCTTCCTCTTTCCCCTCCCGCGTGAATGGATAACGGATGGGTGACCTGGCTGACTTCCACTGCGCACATGGAGCGAGCACTTCTGACGTGCGCGCTCTGCGAGCACAGCGGTCGGTCAGGTCGCCCATCCCTCCTTACCATTCTTCTCCTCCCCACGCTTGGATGGCTATTCATGGGGTAACCGGGATGGACTCTACTGCGCGCATGGAACGAGCACTTCCGAGTGCGCATTCTGCGAGCACGGAGTCCACCCGGTTGCCCCATGCTCTTAATTAATCCCATTCAAGCGCTCCTTTTTTCCACGCATACCAAAATCCCACCAACAAAATCCCGATGAACACGATCATTTCCAGAAGGCCCAAGAGTCCCAATCGTTTGAAGTCGACGGCCCACGGAAACAGGAACACGAATTCGATGTCGAAGATCACGAACAGCATCGCGATGATGTAATAGCGCATCGGGAACTGCACGCGCGCATCGGAAAACAGCGGGCTGCCACTCTCATAGGGCGCCAGCTTCGCGCGATACGGACGGTTCGGCCGCACCATCCAACCGGCCAACAGGGACACCGCGCCGAACCCGATCGCGATAATGATAAAGAACAGGATCGGAACATAATTTAATGGTGTTGCTTCGCCGGCCATCGTGATTCGTGATCCGTTACTCGTTGTACGAAAACCGCGTTACATGAGGGCTGATGCCTCGTGCCCCGCCCCGGCGAGCGGTCCAATCGCAGCTTGGAAGAAGGGCTTGAACCGAAGTCCATCCAATTCCGGCTTTTCCATTCCCTTATGTTGCATCAAAATCTTAAACGTGGACCCCATGCCGTTGGGACGCAATAACTGCAGCACCGATTGAAATTCTGCACACCCCGGTTCCAGTGACTCCAACGCGCGCTCGACGCCTAAGCTCGTCAGAAAACTCATCTGATTCGTAAAACCGGTGACGTGGAGTTCCTCTGCCTCGCCAACCGCCGCCAGAGTGCTGAAATCGACGTGAGCGGTCATATCTTGCAACCCGACCAGTTGGTACGGATCTTCCGACGCCATTTGATGGTAGTAGCAGAGTAACGTGCCCTTCTTCCGTTCCGGCCCATAGAGGTCGTGCGCGAGATGCCCATAATCAATCGTCACGACAAAGCCGCGCCGTAGAACTCGCGCCACTTCCTTCATCCACGGCACTGCCAGCACGTTGATGTCCGCGCAGGCGCCTTCGGCTAACACGACATCGTGAGCGGCCAGTCGCTGCAAATAGTCTTGCAGCTCCGGAGTCGAGCACGGCTGCAGGCGTTCGTAGAATTGCCCGTCGACATAATCAACCCACACTTCCCGCGGCTCGCCATCCACGATGCGGATGCGATGGACGGGAAAGGCATCGACCAGTTCATTAGAAAGGAGGACACCCTCGATATGCTCGGTGGGCAATTCGGCCAAAGTTCTCAACCACGTCACACATCCTTGTTCCCCGATCCACGGCGCCAGAAGCCGCTGTTGCGACGCCTGCATCATGGGGCTCCGCTCGATAATCACATAACGAAGACGCTTGGAAAGCGTCTCGGACACGGTTCTGCAGGCCGTGAGAACATCACGGGCCAGCACCCCCTTACCTGCCCCCATCTCAATAATGGTGAAGGGGTCCGGTTGGCCCAGCAGTTCATCCATTTGCGCAATCTGCTTCGCCAGGCTGTTGGCTAGGACCGGGGACACGTCGCAACTGGTGTAATAGTCCCCGGACCATCCGATGCGGTCTTCACCCAACCCACTGGCAGGCTGTTCGGCATCCGTCTTATTCAGAAAGCGCATGTAATAACCGAATGTGGGGTGATAGAGCGCCAACTCCATGAAGCGGGCGAAGGAAATCGGTCCTGAAATCTGGATTTCCCGGATGATGGCCGCGACGAGTTCTGGATGTCCTAGCATGCTGATCTCTGGCGTTCCGGCCACTCGGGATCTTCGCGGCAATCCTTGGGTGTAGCTGTCCCCGAACATCGCGAAAACGAAACTTACATTAGCGTCTCAGAGAAGAACAAGTCAAGGTTTGCACGGGTCGAAAAATAAGGAAAAAGAGACGGTTAGAACAGTTAACGAGCTTTGATTCGCCGGGTGGGTGAGGCGCTCAGCGGATCCTCCGGCCAGTGATGTCTGGGGTATCGTCCGCGAAGCTCCTTTCTGACGTCAAGGTAGCCTGACCGCCAAAAACTCTTGAGATCCTGGGTCACCTGTACCGGCCGGCCGGCTGGGGACAAGAGATGGATCATCACGGGAATTTTTCCGTGTACGATTCTCGGCGTCTCCTCGCAGCCGAACATTTCCTGTAACCGCACCGAAAGCACAGGGAGTGCCGCCTCCTCGTAATGCACTCGGATGCGCGAACCGCTCGGCACCGTCACATGGCTCGGCGCAAGGATATCCAGCTGCTTCTGCTGCTCCCAGGTCAGGAGCGCCTGCAACGGTCCGGCAAGGTCCATCCGTTGAACCTGATCGAGACGCGTCACCTTGGTGATAAATGGCGCCAGCCAATCCTCGAGCCGGTTCAGCAACCCTTGATCAGACAGATCCGGCCAGGTTGCCTGCGTCCCTTCCACGCGCCGCAAGAATTCAACCCGCGCCCTCCACTGCAGCAAGTCCTTGGTCCATGGCAACGCGGTGATTCCTGCCTGGCGGATACCCACGACCAGTGCAGCCGACACGTGCTCAGGGTCGGAATTCAGCCACGGTTGGTCTTTGAGCACGATGGCCCCCAGCTGTCGCTGCCTGCGCGCACGAACCGCCTTCGCCTGATCATCCCACGTCACGAACTCCACCTCGCGAATCTGATCAACGCAGTGCCTGTCAAGATCAGCTTCGGCGATCGGCGCGGCTAAGAAGACTCGCGCCCATTCGGCGCCCCCCTCAAGATCGGCCATGACGAAATAGTCCTCGGATGACATTTGCTCATGTTGCGAAAAGCCGGCACCCCTGCCATTCGCCAGTAGATAGCGGCGCTCATCACTCGGTTGTCGTTGCGCGATCCGATCCGGATACGCGAATGCGAGTAACACGCCGACCGGATCGACCTGTTGCTGACCGTGGGCGTTCTGCCGGCTGCCGTGTGACGACTCACGATGCACGATTGTCTGGACCTGCTGTGCGACTCGCACAACGCGTTGGACGATTCCCCTGTCCACCGTCACTCCAGCCTCATGCCTGCCATGACCATGGAGCGCGTCGAGCCGCACCCGCAGATCGGCATTTCGCCAACCAGGCGGTCCTCGCAGAATATCGCGCTCTCCCAATAAAGCCGCCACTTCACACGCAAGATGTCCCAATCCAATCGGAACAGCCTTCACGATCATGTGCGCGAGCCGTGGATGAAGCGGAATATCCGCCATCCGTCGTCCGTGTGCTGTGATGCGCCCATTCGAATCAATGGCACACAAGCGGGTGAGCAGATCCTTCGCTTGAGTCAGCGCACCGACTGGCGGTGAATCGAGCCAGGACAGGTCACCGGCATCACCCGTTCCCCAGACGGCTAATTCCAACACCAGCGGGGCCAGGTCGGCATCGATTATTTCCGGCGGCCGCCGCGGCAACAGTGACTTGTGCTCGGCCGCCGTCCAAAGTCGGTAGCATACGCCCGGCTCCAACCGGCCTGCCCGACCACGGCGCTGCTCCGCTGAATCATGCGTGATCTTGATGGTATTAAGCTTTGTCATGCCGGTTCGTGGTTCGAACCGCGACACCCGCATCAAACCTGAATCAATGACGACGCGGACACCTTCGATGGTCAGGCTGGTTTCCGCGATGGAAGTGGAGAGCACGATTTTTCGCGTGCCTGCTATCGGCGAAGCAATCGCGAGATCCTGCGCCTGTTGCGGCAGATCGCCATGTAGCGGCGCAATGAGGACATTGGAGGCAAGACCCGATTCCAGTAACCGTCGCTCCACACGCCGGATCTCCGCCATGCCCGGCAGAAAGACCAGCATGCTGCCCGTCTCGTCTGCGAGTGCGCGCTTGATCATCTGCGAGACCGCCTGATCCACCGGCATTGACCCTTGTCGATCGAGATAATGCGTCTCGACAGGAAAGAGCCGTCCCTCGCATGAGACCACGGGCGCGTTCCCGAGCAACGTGGCAACCGCCGCACAGTCCAGCGTGGCCGACATGACGAGAATGCGCAGATCGTTCCGAAGCACTCGCTGCGCTTCCAGCGTCAACGCCAATCCCAAATCGGCATGGAGGCTGCGTTCATGAAATTCATCGAAGATGACGAGACCGTACCCACTGAGCGAGGGATCGTGTTGCAGGAATCGAGTGAGAATGCCTTCCGTCACGACTTCAATCCGGGTCTTCGCGCTGACCTTCGTCTCAAACCTGATGCGATACCCCACCGTCTCCCCGACCGCTTCGCCAAGGGAGGACGCCATCCGGCGCGCCGCCGCTCGCGCCGCCAGGCGACGTGGCTCCAACATGATCATCCGCTGCTTTTGCAACCATGATTCATTGAGGAGAGCGAGAGGAACAACCGTGGTCTTACCGGCGCCGGGCGGTGCAGTCAGCAGGGCAGCCCGCCCATCCCTCAGTACGCGCTGCAGTTGGGTCAGGAGCGACTGGATCGGTAATACAGCCATGGCGGAACTTTTGCCTGCATTATTATGAATGCTATTGCGGCACCCGATTCACTCGCCCGACGACGACATTCATGAATAATCCAGGCTAGCATACCAGGCCGCATTATTCATGACGCTCCGTTACAAACCAGCGACATTGCGACGCCACGTCAGCGACGCGACGAATGAAGCGCCGTCTGTTGCCGCACGCGTTCGAATTGTTGAGCCATCTGCGCTGCCAAAAATCTCCATGGTGGCGAATTGGCATCCCGGTGCGACCCGTGTAGAATACGGGCATGTCTTCGACGCCTTCTTTTCAGCGGCTGAAACTGCTGCCGGCCTATCTTGGTGTGGCCTCGCTCAACGAGGCGCTGCAGCATCCACGAATCGGCCGCATGCTCTGGCTCGAGATCTTGATGAACGATGACATCGACTGGACAAACCTTGCCCATCCCCTCATTCAACCGGCCTATCGAACCGCCTGTCGGTGGTACACCACGTACCGCACCCTCGTGTCTTCCCTTGTTTCCCGTACGCCTCTTCCGGAAGACCGAGGTATCATCGACAATCGCCTGTACCGCCAGTTTGCGGAGGCCCTCGAATTTGCCCACACTCACCCTTGATCGCCTGATTGCCCTACTGAGGCAGCACGTCGCCCAGACCGGGCATCCCGTTAATCTGCTGTTGATTGGCGGTCTAGCCATGCTGGCTTACGGTCACCATTCACGCGCGACGACCGACGTGGATGGCGAACTCACGAAGGCGTTCGGTCGTTGAAAGAGTTCTTGAGCAGCCATGGCATTCCCGCCAATCTGGGACAAAGTCTGTCGGGATGGTCCGTTGTAGCGATGCCACCCGGCTATCGAGATCGGGCGACCGTATTGATCACTGAACCTAGGCTGCAGGTGACGCTGCTGGCGCCAGTCGATTTCATCATTGCGAAACTTCGTCGAGGGACCGACGAAGATCTGGAAGATGCGGTCTGGATCGCCACGCGCTACCACGTCAAGGCCCAACAGGTTCATACCGCCGCCGAAGCCGCCCTCGCAGCCTCGCTTGAAGATACAGCCTTATTTCTCTTCGAGCACACTGTGGATCGGTTCTGCAAAGACTTGAACGCACGGACCTCATAGGTCTGGAGAACAAGCCCGCCGGTCTTGTAGGGAGAATCCGCACAGAAACCTCTCCTCTCCCACCGCCGTGATGTGCAACATTCTCGAGTCTACTGTACAGTCCGAGCCTGCAGGCACCCACGTTACGCATCGTCTTGGCCCACCTCGCGCCGATTCCAGGCGATCTGGCGCACAACCGGCAGCTCGTGGAAAACGGCGATCACGACCGCCGCACGAGTCGGCGCGCACTGGATCGTCACATCGGAACTGATCATCCCAGGCTACACGTTTGCCGACCGGATCGGCACAGCATGGATCCAGCCTCAGCCCGACCCATGGATGAAGCACGTAGGCCAACTTGCCGCTCGGCTGGGCATGACGGTGTTTCTGTCCCATCCGGAAGAAGACCGTCGGTCCAAGGCACTTTACAATTCCGTCTTTGTGATCGCCGCTGATGAGACCATCACGGGGGCACACCGCAAGATCAACACGCTGCGAGTCGGCTCCGAATCGTGGTCGAGCCCCGGAGAAGACGCGGTGCCAGTCCCCGTTCATCCTTTGGGCAACGTTGGGATTCTCATCTGTGCCGGTGCGTTCGCACCGGGGATCGCGGGAAGCCTCAAAACGCAAGGCACCCGCATGCTGGTGTCATCGGCGGCATGGGCGCCTGGACTACACGGACTCGAATGGTGGGTGGGAGCGTGGCACGAAAGACTCTGACTCCCGCTCTTGGCGGCAATTGCACCGGACCCGACCGGACGCTCGACTTTACGCGGGCGGAGAGCGTGGTTGTCAAAGATGAGCAGCGCGTCCTGGCGTTGTCGTCGACACACTCCACCATGGTTGTCATCGCCTGGAATCTACAGACATAGAACTTGGCGACCCAATCTATTTGCACTTATGCTCCGTAGAGATGATGAGTGAGCAAGCACTGTGGTCGGCATTAACATTCAGTGAAGGAGGCACGCTATGAAGTTTATGCCGTCATTCAAAATGACACACCGGATAAAGCCAAGCGCGACGAAGCGATTCAACGCTTTCTGAAGACCGGTGGACAACCACCGAAGGGAGCCAAGCTACTGGGTCGTTGGACGGCGGCTGACTTAGCCATGGATATGATTTACTGGAGAGCGACGATGTGAAGCCCCTGATCCAATTTGCCGTCGAGTGGAGCGACCTGATGAAACAACAGATCACCCCGATGATCGAAGACAGAGAATTGGCGGAGGTACTGACGGCTGCCGGCAAGTAAGATTGTGCGCCGCCACACAGACGGTCGGCAGGCGCTTGTCGCACCCTGCCGTCCCGCCGGGTGATGCGAAGCGATTTCACAGAGTGATTCCGTCACAGCATCACCGAGGCCGAGAGACCGCGGTTGGCCACGTCTGCCGAATTTCTTCGGCTTGTTGTTCGGCTGTAAAGCGTTCCCACAGAATGCCGTCACGTCGCGCTCAGCAGAGAACGATCCAGACGACGGATCTTCCCAGCCAAGATGGCGCAGCTTTCCCACCTCTCCTTGAACCACTCTTCGAATAGATAAGTTGACTGTCTCCGTACGCCACAGGGCGTACTCATGAGGGATCACGACATCCGGCTTACAGCCAAGCCGTTGCGAGTAATCACGCTCGGAGGCCTCAACGTCCACGACACCAAGCGCAATATGGATGGTTTTCATGAGGTTCAGGGGAAATCGCGACTAGAATCCCAGCTGCTTTTCGAGATCCGATTGTTCTTGCTTAAACTTTTTTTGTTCCTGTTCGCCCTTCTTCTTCACCCCGACGTCTTCCCGCTGCTTTTCTACCCGTTTACGACTCGTCGCGGACTTGGCCTGTACCGGACAAAACGATTCTGTGCGTGGCGATGCGCCGGACCATAGGTCCTGACGTTGCGCTCCGCCGAGCGCCTTGAAACGATTCCACGGAGGTCTCGATATCCGCTAAACCATAGCGATAGGGATGTCATGCGACTTCTCGCACGCGCCGCTCCACCGACTGGAGCGAAACGCAGAATGTCCCCGTTGTTTCTCTCAAGTCATCGTGAGAACCACACGAAACCGGGCCTTCCCGCTCAACATCCGATCATAGGCCGCGCCGGCCTGTTCAAGCGGAAACGATTCAATCATGGGGCGAATCCCTGTGAGAGCACAAAAGTTTAGGGCATCTTCCGAGTCCTGTGCTTTTCCTGAAGGCCAGCCTTGAATCGACCGGCGCTGGCCGATGAGTTGGAGAGGGGTCACGCTAATGGGATCTGCCGATGCCCCGACCACCATCAATTTGCCGCCAACCCCGAGACCGTCAATGAGGTCTGACATCGCCTTGCTGTTCGGCGCGGTTGCCACGATGACGGTCGCGCCGCCCAATCCGGCCAATTCTTTCGCGACCTGCACAGCGTCTGTATCAAGGTATCGCTCAGCGCCAAGTTGTAACGCTAACGGTTCCTTGTCTTTGCCTCGACCGATCGCTACTGTGCGAAAGCCCATTTTGCTCGCGAATTGGATTCCAAGATGGCCGAGTCCCCCAAGGCCTTGAACGGCAACCACATCGCCCGCCACCGCCCCGCTGTGACGGAGACTATTGAATGTAGTAATGCCTGCGCACAGAATGGGTGCCGCCTCCACCGGCGATAAGGCATCGGGAATAGATGCCAGCGTGTCGCTTCTGGCGATCATGTATTGGGCATATCCACCATCATCATGAAATCCCGTCACGCGGAGGTTCTGACACGCGATGAAATCCCCGCGACGACATGGCACACACTGACCGCAATGTCCGCCATGCCACCCTACCCCAACGCGCTGGCCTTTTTTCCAGACCGTCACGCCCGAACCGATGGCATCGATCACGCCTGCCACCTCGTGGCCTGTGATGCGTGGGTACTGCAGCCCGGGCCAATGTCCTTCTTTTACAAACAGATCACTATGACAGACTCCGCAGGCCTGCACCTTGATGCGGACCATGTTTGGGCCAGGTTCCGGGATCTCTCGTGCGACGACTTCGAATGGTGCGCCTGGACGACTTATTTGAACTGCAGTCATTTGTGCCATTGTGCGCCTCCTTTCCCTCGAGCCCAGCATACCGCGTTGCACCATAAATAGAATCTTAACCCGGATTATTCATGAATACCTACTACATCGGCCGATCCTCTCGCCCGGCGGGGCTTTTGGCAGGATGATGAAAAAGGCCGCCAGCTTCGTTCTCGTCTC
>JBDUAJ010000013.1:0-21892 GCA_040004695.1 Nitrospirales bacterium
CGACCTGTAAGTTCAGGGTGGAAGCCTGTACCTACTTCCAGCAGCGAGGCCACACGGCCATTCAGTTCAATCCGGCCCGTTGAAGGTTCAGTAATACGACTCAGAATTTTTAGTAACGTGCTTTTCAGCGCAGCCGTTTGACTACACCCATGTTCTTCAGTAGGATCATGCCGCAAGCCGTTCGTCTATTCATCGAGACCAACTTGAGGAGTTTTTCTGTCTGCTGCTGGTGAGAGTCGACCCTGGGCGTCGGTGGTGATTCCTATTAAGGATGAGCGGGATAATCTTGGGCCACTCACCGATCAGTTGCTCCAAGTCCTGGCGGCACGTCGCGAATCCCAGACCGCCTCGTTTGAAATCCTGTTTGTTGACGACGGCAGTGTGGACGGGAGCAGTCCGGTCCTCGATCAACTGGCGAAGCAACACGACTCTGTCAGCGTGCTCCACTTCGACAAAAACTATGGCAAAACGGCAGCGCTGGACGCCGGATTCGAGCAAGCTCGAGGGCAGGTGATCATTATTATGGACGGCGACCTGCAGACCAAGCCGACGGACATTGAGACGCTCCTGCCGCATCTGGCGCAGTACGATATGGTATGCGGACGGCGAGCCGTCAGAAATGATCATCTCGTCCGCAAGATCTCCTCACGGATCGGCAATGTCGTGCGCAATGCGGTGACGCATGATGGCATGCACGACACCGGGTGCGGGTTCATGATGTTTCGTCGCGCCGTCATCGAGAAATTGCAACTCTTTGAGGGGATGCACCGCTTTTTCCCGGCCCTTGCTTTGATGCACGATTTCACGGTGACCGAAGTGCCGGTCCCTCACTACCCTCGCATGCATGGGGTGGCGAAATACGGCATCGGCAACCGGCTCTTCAAAAGCCTCTACGATTTGATGGCCGTCCGCTGGATGCAGACCCGCTGTTTGCGCTATCGGGTGCGTCAGGATCAGTCGACGCTCATGCGCAGAGTCCTTCCTCAGACATCGATGTCTCCTCCTCCGACCGAATGAACGACTCCCTTCAAGTCCGCAAAGTGAATCATCTGTTGCTCGTCATCGGCTTAGCCTGTGTCCTCTTTCTGTCGGGGCTTGGATCAGTAGGGCTCACGGATCGGGATGAAGGCAGAAATGCCGAGGCCGGGCGTGAGATGCTCGAGTCGGGGGACTGGATCACCCCTACGTTTAACTACGAGCCAAGGTTTATCAAGCCGGCCTTCCTCTATTGGCTGATGAGTGCTTCATATGCCGCATTCGACGCCAATGAGTTCGCCGCCCGCCTTCCCTCAGCCCTGTTCGGCATCGGGCTCATCACGCTGCAGTATCTGTTTTTGGCGCATGTCCGCGGCTCGGCCGTCGGCGCGTTAGGCGCGTTGATGCTCCTGCTCAACGTCGAGGTCATCATCCTGGGCCGGCAGGCGTTGACCGACATGGTCCTGATGTTTTTCACGACTCTGTCCACCTATGCATTTTGGGTGGGCTTCAACGGCACAGAACGACGTCGGTACTGGCTTGCGATTTCGTATGCGGCGATGGCATTGGGGACGCTGGACAAAGGCCCGCCGGGATTCTTAGTGCCGCTGCTCGGCATCGTGCCGTATCTGACAGTCACGAAGCAGTGGAAGCGGTACTGGCGCGAAGGGGTTCCATTAGGAGGGGTGGTGATCTTTCTTGCCGTAGCGCTCCCGTACTATGCCGCCATGCTGTTGCTGCACGGGACAAGCTACAGCTCGCAAGCCCAGATGCATACCCTTTCCCGGTTCCTCAATCCATTTTATGGATGGGGAGGAACGATCTTATTCTACGTGCCCGTGCTACTCGTGGGTTTCTTTCCCTGGAGTGCGTTCTTGGCCGTGGCACTCTATGACATGTATAAAGAGTGGCGGCATCGGCGCGTGCATCGAACCGCGAACGACCCTCTCAAAGGCGGACAGCAGACGGGTCGGGATCAGGATCTGGAACTATTCGCGGCACTCTGGTTCGTCGCCGTCTTTATCTTCTTTAGCGTCGGAGCCACCCGGCTTCCCCATTATATCGGCCCGCTCTACCCGGCGGCGGCCATCGTGACCGCCTTGTATTGGGCTCGCGCCGCGCACGATCCGGCGCCCCGTGGATTTCGAGCCGCATTAGTGACGACGATCGTAATGGGAAGCCTGCTTGCGTTGATGTTTGCGGCGCTGCCATCCGTCTTCAGCGCATTTGCCGAAAAAGTGTCGAAAGACTTTCCCTATGCCACACAGTTTGACTTTGGTGCCGGACCGTATGCCACCTCGGCGGTACTCCTGATCGGCATGGCGGGACTGGCCTATGTCGGGTTCTCGCAGTCTCGGCGAGACAGAGTATTCTGGGTGGCGGGCACCACGTTGGCGTTGGTGATGCTCATCACGTGGCACTTCACACTGTCCCAACTCAGCCGATATTTT
This sequence comes from Nitrospirales bacterium, assembly GCA_040004695.1. Lineage (GTDB taxonomy): Bacteria > Nitrospirota > Nitrospiria > Nitrospirales > Nitrospiraceae > JAICXS01. The sequence goes on from JBDUAJ010000013.1 coordinate 2,427, forward strand.
CTCGCGCCCCCGCAAGAACTCGCTTCGATCGCGGGACCGCTCCTGAAACCCACAGACCGATTGATTGTATACGGTCCGAATCGACCATCAACGGTCTTCTATGCCAAACGGAAGATCGTGGTGATTCGCCGGAATGAAGAGGACAATATTCGGTCCTATGTCAACGAGCCGGGTCGCACAATGATTATTCTTCCAGCTGCCCTGCGCGACAACCTGCCTGATGAAACGGCCGCTTTTCCTATTATCCAAGAGCGATACGGGTGGATTCTCATCGCCGGAAGCTAGGCGTCTGCAGGTGCCCCAGCCACGTCCAGGTATTATTCGTAAGCAAATTGTCTGACAAAAAAAAGAGATAGTTGGCTATAGACCTTTTACCACCGCTATGGCATTTTTCCGTGCGTGGTGAATGGATATTATCACTTAGTCATAAGAAAGGGGTGTCCCGTGAAAATCAGCGGCTATGTCGTATGGGTGAATGACAAGTCGTTTTGGCATCGCACGCAAGAGGGGGCTAAAAAGCGTGCGTTTAAAGCAGAGTTACGAGCAGAGGATGTATTCATCCACGCGTTAAATGAGGGCCCGGGTCACCCGAGTCCCGTCAAGCCGAAGGGACGGAGAGCTGCTTAGGAGGTTTCCCGAATACTGCTGCAGAACAGACATATAGTAGGACAAACACGGACCCTTTGCTTTCTATTGGGAAGCCGGCTGCTGGCAGCCGGCAATCCAGCCTGTCGCAGAAGCGGAGCAAGACTCATCCCTTGGTCGTCTTGCGGGAGTCTTCCTCGCGATAACGATGTGTTAGAGATGAACGTTCATGCCGAATGAGCCGATTCTTCAGGTCATCCACTACCGATAGCCACCGACTTCGCCATCCTTCGCGCGACGCTGATCCGGACAGAAAATTCGTAAGCGAGTAACGCACTGCCTCGCGTGTGAATTCCGAGGATTGTGCCGGCGATGTTCACAAGCTCGCGCGTGAAAAACATAACAAAGACCTACTCCTCGATGCGGATCCTCCCTGCCTAAAGATTTTTATCTCATCTCCCGATAAGGACCTCATGTAGAGCCAAAGAGATCTGAGTCGCAGAACCGTTTCTATTGCCGCCAAGCGGCTGAACAAACAAGGAGGCAGACCATGGCATCAGGTCGGGTATTAGTCGTTGACGACGAGCAGAATCTCCGTAAAGCAGTGCATCGGACGCTGACGAAAGCCGGCTATGATGTCATTGAAGCTGAGGATGGGGAAAAAGCGATCGCAGCCGTTCAATTGGGAGATAACGCTCTTCGGCTGGATGTCATTATTTGCGACGTGCATATGCCAAAAGTGGGAGGCAAGGAAGTCATCGCCTATTTCAAGTCACAATTCCCGTCGGTGCCGATCATCGTGCTGACCGGTGATCCTCAGTACAAGGACGCCTCCGACTTTCTCACCAACGGGGCAGCTGCGTATCTGGCCAAACCGTTTGAGCCGGCGGCATTGGTGAAAACCGTCGCGAAATGCGTTGAAAAGCATGTGTTCCATCATTGATCGATTCTAATCGGCACGCAGAGCAGTCCACCGACACAGTGTCGATCCTAGGCGATCGCCCGCTAAAACAGGACCTGATCAACGTGTACACGATTGGCTTGCCGCCTGAAGGTCTCTATCCGGAACTCGTCACCTTCACCCATCTCAACCCCAATCCGGTATTGGTCCTCGACGTAGAGGGGCATGTCCGGTATCTCAATCTAGCGGCGCGACAAGTCCAAGAAGAGTTTGGGCTGGCAGACGCGGACATTCTGACGATCCTCCCGACCAATATTGTGGAGATTATGCGGCAATGCCTCGAGTCTGGAACGCAGGTGCGGCGCTAGAAAGCAAAATTCAAGATCGATGGTTCGGGTGGAGCGCGTATGGAGTGCCCGGGGGGCAGACGGTCTACTTTCATGGCGCCGATATCACGGGATATAAGCGGGTAGAAAAAGAGCAGAACGAGCTACGGCTCAAACTCGTGCAAAATGACAAAATGGCATCGATCGGGCAATTAGCCGCCGGCATTGCCCATGAGATCAACAATCCGCTCAGCTTTGTCGTGCTCAATCTCAATCACATTACGAACTACGGCCGGGGACTTTTGAACATCGTGGAGCAGTATGACAAGGCCGCCATACTCGTCAAGGCGGGGACCCTGTCGGCAGAAGCGGAAGCCGCACTCGCCGGTGTGCGGGACATCAAGGCGAAGGAGGAGTTCGAAGAAATCCTGGAGGAGCTGCCGTCCCTGCTACAAGAATCGCAAGATGGCGCGGAACGAATCCGGGCGATTGTCCTGAATCTCAAAGAATTCTCCCATACGGGGGAAGGGGCGCAGAAACACGCGGATCTTAATCGCTGTCTGCAATCCACACTGAAAATCGTCTCGTATGAGCTGAAATATAAAGCCAAGGTCATCGAACAGTACGGAGACATACCTGAGATCCTGTGCTATCCGCAAGAATTAAACCAAGTGTTCATGAACCTGCTCGTCAACGCCAGTCATGCCATTAAACAGAACGGCGAGATTCGTATCGTGACGGCACGGCGGGACGAACAGGTGGTGGTCGAGATCAGCGATACGGGGTGCGGGATTCCTCCCGAAAATCTCTCGCGCATCTTTGAAACGTTTTTTACGACCAAGGAGGTCGGAAAAGGAACTGGCCTGGGATTAAGCATCAGTTCCGAAATCGTAAAGAAGCATCAGGGTCGCATTGAAGTGGAATCAACCGTGGGAGTCGGAACCACGTTTCGCATATGGCTCCCCATAGGGCAGGGCGGTCCACACGCGAAAGAGGATCAGCATGCCGGCAGCCGTCGAAAGCTATAAGAAACTGATTCAAGCGGGTGATTTGCCCCCGCTCAGTCAAGTGGGCCTTGAAATTTCACGTCTCGGTGAGCGCGATGATCTATCGGCTCCCCAACTCGCGCGGCTTATCTCAAAAGACCCTGCCTTGGCCGTAAAAGTGCTCCGCATTGCGAACTCTCCCTTCTACGGCTTGCGCACTCAAGTCAAGACGCTCGACCATGCCATCGTGGTGTTGGGTCAGGTCAGTATCGTATCGATCTGTGCGGCCTTTACGCTGCTGGGCGCTTTGAAAACGCCAAAATCGCAGGGTCATGAGCGGTACGAATCGAACGCGCTTCGTAGCCATTCCGTCCTCACGGCTATTTTGGCGCGGTGGCTGGCGCAACGATTTGCGTCTCCGCATGTGCCGGTGGCGGATTCGTTTTTGGGCGGACTACTCCACGATATGGGGGAATTGGCAACCGCCGTCTATTACGCCAAGCACCTCGGAGAAATACGCGTGTATGAGCAGGAGCATCCTGATATCCCGAGCTACCAGGCAGAACAGGCCATCCTGGGATTTGACCACCAGGAACTCGGCGCCGAAGTGCTCAACCCTGGCATTTGCCGCAACTGTACATCGAAATGGTACGGCATCACCATAATGCCACGTACGCCGTCGATACCGGCGAGGGCATGATGGTCGCACTTGTCCAATCCGCGGACCAACTCGCAGCGGTGCTCAAGGAGGCCGCCGCCCATCTGGTGACCTCCGGTCAGGGACAGCAAGAAGGGTTTCAGGAGCCCTTGAAAGCCGCCATTGCGACCATCAAAGGCGTACCGCCTGGTATTGTCGAGAAGCTGGAAAAGGACATCGGCAAAATTGGGGACGAAGCAAAAGCCATGATCGAACAGAGTGGAACATGACGGCCACTGAGCACAAGGACCAGCCATACATACTGTGTGTCGACGATGAGCCCGGTATCGTTCGCTCGATTCGGAGAATCCTTAAAGCGGAGCCCGTGAATGTCTTGATCGCGGCGAGCGGAGCAGAGGGGTTGGAGATCCTTCGCAAGCAGTCCGTCGCGCTCATCTTGACCGATTATCGAATGCCCGAGATGAATGGCATCGAATTTTTGGAGCGAGCCGCACCTCTGTGTCCCGACGCCTTCCGGATGATCCTCACGGGCTATGCCGAAGCCCACGTCCTGGTGGAAGCCGTCAATCGAGGGCAGATTTATAAGATTCTGTATAAACCGTTTCAGGAGGAAGACATCAAATTGACCGTCCGATCCGGCCTCGAGCACCATGCCAGGAATCGTGAGAATCGCGCATTGCTGGAGGAACTCGGACAGCGGAACAAGCAGTTAGCCATCCTGAATCAGAAGCTCAAGAACGGACTAGAGGGCACCCAGGCAGATTTGACCATTTCATCAACCGCGCTGGGCATCGCGCAGCAGTTGCTCAATGAAATTCCCGCAGCGGTGATCGGAGTCGAGCCGTCCGGACAAATCGTGTTTGCCAATAAACTGGCCAATGTGTGGTTTGCTCCACCGCTAGCGCCCCGCATGTTTTCACTGGTGGGCGCGTGGTCATCGGATGCGCTGCCGGGATCTGTGCACGAGTCGCTCCAGGAAGTGATCGCGACGCCTCAGATGAAGGCGAGAGACGTGCGGGTGCAAGTCAGACCTGACCTCGCGCTGCAGGTATCTTGTCGGACGATCGCGAATGGCGCAGGAAGCGAAGCGCCGGCCACGACCGTGTTCCTGTTTGCGACTGAGGCGGCGACGACAGCCGTCCCGGGTTAGGGTTCACTAGACTGAAAGTCCTCTTCGTCGCTTCGCAGGTGCGCCACTCCCAACGTCGCTCTCCTCATTTCGTGGATGATCCCTTCATCGCCGGTTCGTCGGATGGCGACTGATTCGTCATCGTGATGGCGCCCGCGCAAGAAAAAATAGGGTAGCGTCCGAAGAAGGACAAAAAGCAGTGAACAGCAGCGGCTGACCGGCTGGGTTATACATAGAAGTAGAAGGGAAGCGGGCTCCGTTCGTTTACAACGGAGCCCGTACTTCAGTAAGGCCAAGCGACCGTAAGCACTCAGAGGGTCACGGAGTTCACCGGGCCGTCGCGACCGTCGCCGTCGCGCTGACCAGTTCCGGTTCGGGAAGCCGGTCGATTGTGCGTGTCTCCTTCACCGGCTGCGGCCGATGGCTGAGATACAGTGCTAGGCCGGTAAAGACCAGGCCGCCGATAAGATTGCCGGCCGTGACCGGCAGTTGGTTCCACAACCACCAATCTTGCAGGCTGACATTCGCGCCCATCATCATCCCGATGGGAATGACAAACATGTTGACGACGGAATGCTCAAAGCCTTGCGAGAAGAACAAGGTCACCGGGCCCCACATCGCCACAATCTTCCCCACCACCGATGTCGCGGAAAACGCCATGACGACCGCCAGGCTGACGAGCCAGTTGCACAGGATCGCCTTAGTGAACACGGTTATCATGCCGGCCATGCCGTACGCCGCGTAACCGGTGGTCTTGGCCTGCGCCATCTCAACGAGTTTCTTGCCTGCCGGCGCAATGTCGCCCGCGCCGCTCATAGTCAACGCAATGGCCAGCAGCGCTCCATACGCGACGCTTCCCAGCAGATTGCCGAGAAACACCCACCCCCAATTGCGCAGCACCGGGCCCAATCCTGCGCCTTGCTTCCCCGCCACGGTCGCACAGGGCAATAGCGCAAAACTCCCCGTGATCAATTCCGTGCCGAGCAAAATGACGAGACATAGGCCAAACGGAAAGACCAACGCGCCGACGATCGGCTGCCCGGTCTGGAGCGTAGCCCCGACGGCCATGCTCGTCGCTACACCCAAATAGGCGCCGGCCAACGCGCCACGAATCAGCAGATCCTTGGTCGGTAAGCTCACTTTCGACGCCCCGGCAGCCACCATGCAGTCCGCGATATCCTGCGGCTTCACATAGTCCATCGCATCCTCCCTTGCTCCGGAGCGACGGTCTTACCGTCCCCCGGAGATTTGTGTGATCCTTCACCGGTACAGGCGAGTAAAGGATGCTCGTTATGTGGTTTGTTCGATGTGTGGCAAGAACTTGCCATTCCAGGTCATCAGGACCCGGTCCTCGCCTTGGCTGCCTTTGACTTTCTTGATGCTGAACCGAAAATCGATTGCCGACATGATGCCATCGCCGAACTGCTCGTGGATGATGTCGAGCATCGCCTCCCCATAGTGCGCGCAGACCTCCGTCATCCGATAGACGTGCGGTTCTTGCAAAATGGCCGGATCGTACGACCGAATGGGCGGCTTGCGCATTTCCCGTAACAGATCCTCCGTGATCGCGGGCAGCAGCTTCACCAATTTATCTTCGGTGCCCTTCTTCAATTGCGCCTGTCGCCGAAACAATTGCGCGACATAGACGTTGCACACGCCCAACTCATCCGCTAATTGATCATAGGTTTTCCCGCACGCGTCTTTTGCGGCCAACAACTTCCCGACAACGCTTTTCTTATCCATGACTGACCCTCCGTTGTGGACTCCTGCCGTCAGAGCGGGAGCCATAGTGATATCAAGAACCGATCAAAGTAGATGGTGATGAAATCGAACCGGAGGGAGGGTAGCCAAAAAAAACGCCCTTCCGGTCCACCATGAACCAAAAGGACGTCATTGTCCTGGAAGCTGAATTGCGGTAAGGGGAGACGTCGTTGTCAGCCCAGTACGTAGATACTACTTATAGGCGCATGCTGTTCTTCTGTCAAGAGACCGACAATACCTAGGACCTTCGTCCGGCATCGCGGCTAACCATACGAACGACCACACCATCTGGCCATCTCCTTTCTTATATCGGTGAACGTCGTCAACGACTTAAGGTCCACCGCCATACCAGGAGCCCCAAAAGCACAAGGTGAAGGATACGCAGGAGGAGCCGACCATGGATATGGAACACCAAGCCGCCTAAGATGCGCTTGCCGCCGGCGACAACGGCAAAGGTGCGGCACGAGCAGGCCGTCGAGACGGCCAGAGGTCGACCTTCAATCCGCGCGAGTGAGGCGTTCCTATGCCTCAGAGCTCTTTTACCTTCCGCCCATGTCAGCACAGTCGACAGTTCATACGTACGTAAGGTGAACCCTGACAGGCAAAGGCGGCGGCGAACAGTAAGCTGTGGCATGGAGCGACATGGTTCGATCGTCTGATTTTTTCGCAAGAAATGGAGGGCATATGGCTGAGAATGAGCACGCCATGATCTCTTCGTCCGGCACAGAGGTGTGGCCGAGCTTGCCGCTCGAGGCGTGGCAAGACACGTATGCGACAGTGCACATGTGGATGCAGGTCATTGGCAAAATTCGACTGGGGCTCACGCCCTACACCAATCACTGGTGGCACTCGACCCTTTACGTGACATCGAGGGGCCTGACCACCTCGCCCATTCCAATGGGCACCCGCCTGTTTCAAATGGATGTCGATTGGCTCGATCATCACATGCGCATCACGACTGCCGATGGAGAGAGTCGCTCCATCGCGCTGACGGCGCGTTCCGTGGCGGACTTTTATCACGAAACCATGGAGAGCCTGCGCTCGCTCGGTCTGGCGGTCAGTATTTGGACCACGCCCGTTGAAGTGGCCGACCGCACTCCATTTGAACAGGATGAAAAGCATGCCGCCTATGATCCCGAATACGCCCAGCGGTGCTGGCGCATCTTGCTTCAGGCTCACCGGGTGTTGACGGAATTTCGCGGGCGGTTTACGGGCAAAGCGAGTCCGGTCCATTTCTTTTGGGGAAGCTTTGATCTGGCGGCGACGCGTTTTTCCGGTCGCCCCGCCCCGGAGCATCCCGGCGCACCCAATCTCGCGCGGTTCGTCGCGCGCGACGCCTACTCACACGAAGTGAGTAGCTGCGGGTTTTGGCCGGGTGCCGGCCTCGGCATGCCAGCCTTTTATGCGTATGCCTACCCGGAGCCGCAGGGATTCAAAAACTATCCCGTCCAGCCGGAGGGCGCCTTTTACCATCCACAGGAGAATTTCTCTTGCCGTACGAGGTGGTCCGAACGGCCACATCGCCGGATGCCGCGCTCATGGCGTTTGCGCAAAGTACCTATGAAGCCGCGGCGACTCTGGGAAAGTGGGACCGCGTGGCGTTGGAGCGCCAATAAGGAAAGACGTGGCAGTCAAGGCGGCATAGCTGGTATCGCTGACCATTCGGTAGACGCTCGAAACCAGCCCTAAGCAGGGCGAGTCGAGAGGGTGTGAAGGATTCTCAGCATGGAAAGCCTGCACGAGCTTGAGATCATCGTAGTCCTGCTGGCGGTGGTGCTGGCGCTGACGACGCTGGCGCACCGGCTCCTGGTCCCTTATCCCATCCTTCTCGTGGTCGGCGGCGTGATTCTCGGTGCGGTGCCGGGAATGCCGCGCATTCAACTGAATCCCGACCTCGTGTTTCTCGTCTTCCTGCCGCCCATCCTGTGGGGGGCGGCGTATTTCACCTCGTGGCGGGATTTTCGCGCGAATCTCCGTCCGATTACCTGGTTAGCCGTTGGCCTGGTCCTGTGACGACCCCTACGGTGGCCGCCCTGGCGCATGCGGTCCTGCCGGGGATCAGCTGGGCCGGGGCGGTAGTGCTGGGGGCGATCGTGTCTCCGCCCGACGCCATCGCGGCGACCGCCATTGCCCGGAAGCTTGGCATTCCGCGACGCCTGGTCACAATTCTTGAGGGAGAGAGTCTGGTCAATGACGCGACCGCGCTGGTGCTCTATCGAACGGCGGTCGGGGCCGCCGTCAGCGGTGCCTTCATCCTGAACGACACGCTGATCCAATTTGTGCTGGCCGGCGTGGGTGGCATCGCCGCAGGCCTCGCGGTGGGAGCGCTGACACGCTGGGTGCTGCGCGTGACCCGCGACAGTTTTAGTGAAATCGCCCTGACCCTGCTCGCAGCGTATTTGGCCTGGGTCGTCGGTGAACTGCTGCATGTCTCGGCGGTGCTGGCGTGCGTCGCAGGTGGTCTGTACCTGCGCCAGCATTTCAGCGAGATCGTGTCCCCCATGACACGACTACAGGCACGGGCGGTCTGGGACACGGTCATTTTCATTCTGAACGGAATCATCTTCATTCTGATCGGCCTTCAAGTCGCCTCGCTCCGTGATGAAATACTGGCCAGTGGCCTCAATGCATTATTGTTGAAGGGAGCACTCATCAGCGCCGTCGTCATCGGCGTGCGCTTGATCTGGGTTCCCCTGACGGCCTATTGTTCCTGCGGACTCCTTCCGTCAAGTCGCACGCGGGATGCCATGCCGCCAAGCCATATCTTCCTGGTCGCTTGGACGGGGATGCGCGGGATCGTCTCCCTTGCGGCGGCGCTGGCGTTGCCGCATGCGCTGAGTTCGGGCGGTCCATTTCCATACCGCGCCGATATCATCGTGATCACCTTCGTCGTCATTTTCTCGACGCTCGTCTTGCAAGGACTCTCGCTCACACCGCTGATTCGAAGGTTGAACTTAGAGGTCGATCAGACGCAGGCACAGGAAGAAGCGCTGGCACGACAGCAGACGGCGACGGCGGCGTTGAATCGACTGGATGACCTGGCGATGGCAGACTGGACACTGCCCGATCATCTCGATCGCCTTCGGACTCACTATGGGCGGCGGGTTCAGCGCTTTGCCCAGCCGGAAAAGGACGATCCGGATTGCTCTTCACAAGGCGCAGAGACCTTTCGCCGCTTGCGGCACGAGACGCTGACGGCCGAACGTCTGGCGGCCATCGATTTGCGCAATCGCGGTGTTATCAGCGATGAAGTGCTCCATCGACTGGAACAAGAACTCGACGTCGAAGCGGTTCGCCTCGGGCTCGGTGATATCCGATCGAACGAAGCCGTCCCAAGCCGTGGCGCGGAAGCGTGAGTAGATAACGAGCATCCTCTCTAATAAAAATTATAGGTCTGATTACAAATAATCCATGAACAAATCTCTGCAACATGGTGAAAAGCTGAGAGGGGCAAGGATGATGTCCTGCAGGCATACCCGAACGGCCGTACGCCGGTTTTAAAAAAATCGTACATTTCACTGACAGCTAAGCGATAAACTTCCAGCTAAAGGTGGCCGCATCTTTTGAGAGCGAAGGCCGCTATGGTCCGTGTCCTGCTGGCAGAAGTCCATTCAAACCTTCGAGCAGCCTTGCATGAACATCTCGTTCATGGGGGAGAGGTGGTGTGCAGCACGGCCGACACGTCGGAAGAAGTGTGGAGCCGGCTGCGTCATGAGGAATGGGATGTCCTTATTCTTGACCTCCGCCTTCCCGCGCAGACGAAGTTGGCGACCGTGCGAACACTCCATGAAGTCTATCCCGAGCTGCCCATTCTCGTGATCTCCTTCGCGAAGGGTATTGCGCCTCGGCATTGGCAGGACGCGGGCGCGAGCGGGTTCCTCTCCAAGGCCAAGCTCAGCACTGAACTGACCGAGGCGGTCAGGGTCGTCAGTCGGGGTGGGAAGTATTTGTTTGAGGACCAGGATGCGAGAGAAGACAGGCCAACCTGATCCAAGCCCCTTTATTGAGCGGCTCAGTGCTCAGTCCCCCGGGATTGACCGCATCTATCTCCTCTCACGTTCAAGAGGCCATCCAGAACATTATCGAGTATACAGCGGCGGGTAAAGATGGCTTCTTCACCGCCTAGGCCAGTTGGTGTGGTCATACCGGGCTAGGAGGTTCGGGAGGCAATGAGCTCGCGGATGGGATCTTCAGCGTCCAGCGACCGAAAGGCAAGGCCACACTGCAGCGCATCGGCCCAGCGGACTTCAGCCGTGGCAATTGCAATGGGGGAGCGTCCGGCGCCCTGGTAGATCAGCAGTCTCAAGGCGTGACCGATGCGCAGCGGGGTCCGGCTGACAATGCGGCAGCCCTTGACGGACACGTCATAGAGCACGCCCGTCCCTTCGCGTTCCCCGGAAAACGTCACCGGCAATTTCACGGAAAAGCGGTACGCCTCTCGCTGAATCATGAGTCCCTCCAACCCGGGTTATTCATGAATACCTGCTACAGCGGCCGATCCTCTTGCCCGGCGCGGCTTTTCTCGTTCGGTTTCATCGACGGACCGCAACGGATCATGGTGTCAAGAACCGGCCGGCTCACCAACTCGCCGGCGCGCACAGACGTGGCGCTCTTTATTCATCGCGCCGTGCGCCCTGCGAGAAGCCCACGGGAAGGGGCGTGCGTCTTGGCACGCCTGGGGTGGGCGGGTGAAATGAAGGCTTCAGTCTCAGCCGCTTCGCGACGGAATTCATGAATAATCCGGTCCAAGGAAAACATCCGAGCTATGTATATCAGGGTACGTAAATTTTAGCTAGATGATGGTTATGGTGCAGCTTGATGCGCTGAAGCGGGGTAGAGACCTGGCGAAGTCCACGATCAGGCCGCGACGGGCTACAATCTGAGGGCGGGAACAAAGGAACGCAGAGCTTCTAGGAAGGCGTATCCTTGCCCAACGTATCGTCAAGGCGTTGCGTGATCACTTTGAGTCTGGCGGAAAGCCGCTCACGGTGATTCACCAATTCGCGCAGATGAATGTCCGGTGGTGTGAACGCAGAAGGCAAACCCCGTTGCAGCATCCGGGAACGAAGAATCGCGCGTGTCACAGCCGAATAGATCACATCGGAGTCGACGGGCTTGTGAAGAAGCGCATAGGCTCCATGACCGAGCGCGTTCTGCTCTAATGCCTGCGAACCGTAGCCAGTCAGCACGATCACGAGCGTATCCGGACAGGCCACGGCGCACTCCCTTAACAGGTCAATCCCATTCAACCCCGGCATCCGAAAATCGCTGATCACCGCATGGAAACGCTTCCGGCCGAGAAGGCGTAGGCCCTGCTCCGCCGTGGTGGCCGTTTTAATGGTGATGTCCCGATGGCCCCGTTGCATGGCCTCGGCCAGCGTCTCCAGGAACACGACATCATCATCGATGACTAAAATATCATGCATGGTCGAAATGTAATCCAGATGCTCAGTCGTCGCAAGACGGTGAAAGACTGAGCGTGTGCTGCCCTGCGCGCCTACACGTTCATACCCCAACGGCCGTATCCGCTGGTTTCAGAATCGCCCTTTCCACTGACAGCCAAGCTCAAAGTTCGAGCGAAAAATGACGGTCGACGAATCCCGGCAGCATGCCGTGGCTAGACCCTCAATCGATGGTACCGAAGATCGACTTGAGCCAATCGGCTTCCCGGAGTCGCTCGTTGGCCTCTTTCAGCTCCCGGGTCTGCTCGTCCACGCGGGCATCGAGAGTGGCACCCAACATCTCAAGCTCCCGGCGTTTTTCCCGTAGCGCGTAATTGACGTTCCCCAATTCCCGAGTCAGTTCAACCGCACGTCGATGCAGCTGCTCCAAATCGAGCTGGAACTCCTGGATTTCTATCCGCTCAGTCATAACCCCTCCTGTAGAGCCTGGCATCTTAAGGCCTCATCAGCTCGTTCGAGCGCCGGTGGACGACGCAAACCATCCACTCGCAGTCTGCGGGGCGGCCGGTATCCAGCGAAGGGATTCTCCCCGGCGGACCAGCTCCGCACCCGCAATGATGCAGACACCGCCGATGATCGTCGAGCCCTCGAGCCCTTCACCAAAGCAGAGGCAAGCAACGACGATCGTCAACACCGGGACCAGGTTATGATACACGCCGACCGTCATGGGACTCAGTGAGCGCTGGGACATGTACCGGAAGAGAAAGACGGCGGCCGTCGCTGCCCCGACGTAGACCACCAGGACGAGGATCACAGGCGAAATCGGGTCGGACATCGGCGCGGCCCATCCCATCACCCCGAACAGAACCATGACCAGCGTCAACAGCAGCGCGCTGCCGCCGAACATGAGCGTGTTGGCCGGTAACGGGCTCACGCGCTGGACGACGCCGGCACTCAAGACGATGTAGGCGGCCATCATCATCGTGAATAGCAGCACGAGTGCATCGCCGACGGCCGAGCCGGCTCCAAAGCCATGGTGCCCGTCCGAGATCGCGATCACGCACCCGAGCAGCGACAGCAAAATTCCCATAGCCTTGAACGGGCTGACCCGTTCTTTTCCACACAGACAACTGAAGATGGCCGTCATGGAGGGCATGAGACTGTAGATCAAAATGTAGTGCGTGACACTCGTATACAGCAGCCCCCAAGCCGCCACGGCATACGACGCCACGCCCAGCAGTCCCAGCAGGATCAACGGCACCCTGGCGCTGCCTGCCACTTCCTTCGTGCCGCCACGGTCCCACAACATCGTGCTCAGCATGAGAACAAAAAAGCCGATCGTCACGCGGAGACTCGCGAGAGCGATCGGGTGCAGGTCGCTGTGCTGGAATACATACTTGATCGTGGGGGTAATGGAGCTCAGCAAGACTACGGCAGCGAGCAGACAGATAAGAGGGGGCAGGGTAGTCGCATGAGGGGACGCAAGAGTTCCATCTGCTCGCTTCGTGAAATTGGATGTGTTGTTGAAAGATGAATTCATGCGGATGTCATACGCATTCTTCGTACCACAAAGTGTGTACGACCGATCGTGAGGATTTTCTAGGAGTAAGGAAATGAAAGGCGGTAGATGCTCGTCTCCTAAGGTATCTCAGCAGATACAGCGCGTATCGTGATAGATACCCTGTTCACGAATACAGGGATAAAGTTTCAATAAAAATCATGGAGAAATTAGACGACTTGCTGCTGAAGGGCTCAATCGCTATAAGTAACGACGGTCGAAATGCGAAGAACTCGATGTCCCGTTCCAGATTCTTTAAGCGCAGGCGCCGCCTCCAGACAAACAGCAAGCGCTCGGTGTCAGCCTGGCCTTAGTCGGGGCGCGAGGGATCATACGGGACTAGCGGGACTCGGGGGAAATGAGCAGGCACAGCGCTTGTCAGGATGGGCTCAGATAGGTATGCTCCTGTCTAGGAGTAAGCATTGTGACGACCACGGACCTGCTCAGATCCCGCCGAGACCACATCCTCCAGGTTGCCGCGCAGCACGGGGCTCACAACGTGCGTCTGTTTGGCTCTGTGGCAAGGGGGGACGCGGGGCCAGAGAGCGATATCGATTTCCTCGTTCAGATGGAGAGCGGGCGTAGCTTACTGGATTTGATTGAACTCAGCCAGGAGTTGGAAGCGCTGCTTCAGCGTAAAGTAGACATCCTGACCGACGGAGGGCTGAGTCCCTACCTTGAACAGCGTATCCACGCCGAAGCCGTCCCCTTATGAAGGACGACCGCATCTATCTCCTGCACATACGAGACGCCATTCATCGCATCATCGAATATACGGCGTCGGGCAAAGAAGATTTCTTTGCGGATCCCAAGACCCAGGACGCAGTCGTGCGCAACCTTGAAATCATCGGCGAAGCGACCAAGCGTGTGTCGATTTCGCTCAAAGAGGCTCACCCCGACATATCGTGGAAGCCCATTGCCGGCATGAAGATAAGTTGATCCACGATTACTTCGGAATCAATCTTCAATTGGTGTGGGATGTCGTCGAGCGCGACCTGCCCGGCTTGAAACAGAAGATTGGGCGTCTGCTCGATAGCCTCGGCGAGACCCTCTAGGACGTGAGGTCACGAGTACCGCATTCTTCGTGCTCGGCCGCTGACCTCCTTAGCGTTAAACCAACACTGTGAGGTAAAGAATGACCAAGGCACTTGCGACGTCCCATATGCAAAATAAGGGGCCGGTATTTTACGCGAAGCTAGCCAAAGTGACTGAACATGCCGTCGGCCATCCAGCGGCATTTGGTTTGGCCACGCTCTTCATTGTGTGTTGGGGCGTGTTGGGACCGATATACTTTACGACGACATGGCATTCCATCCTCCATACTATGACCGCCTCTATCACCTTCCTCATGGTGTTCTTGATTCAGAATAGTGAGAGTCGCGGAAGTGCGGCGATTCAACTCAAGCTCGATGAACTGATTCGAACATCGACGGGCGCGCGCAACGCGCTGCTCAATATCGAAGATCTGACATTAGATGATTTGGAGATCGTCCGGGAACACTATAGAAGGCTGTCGAGCCATGCTAGAGCTCGTGAAAAGCGCGGTCTCACTGATACCGGAACGCCCGATGTGTCTATTTAAATAAGCGGTGGGAGACGACCAGGCGTAGCCTCGATAGTTGGCCAGATCTCAGAAGGCGTCATACACGCCTTCTTCCTTCCGGATGCCGAATCATTGGAAGTATTGTTGAAGATCGAATGCGGGCTGATATGAGACCATTCTTCGCACCACGAAATGGGCACAACCGATCGTGGTGATTTTTCTAGGGGTAAGGAAATGAAAGGCGGTAAATGCTCGGCTCCTAAGGTATCTCAGCAGATACAGAGCATAGCGTGACAGATACCGATGGTCAGGAATACAGGGAAAAGGTAAAACACCCATGGAATGAAACTTCCCTACCTCTATGGCATATCAGCCAATCTCATGCATGAAATTCACTCGGGGTATACCGCTGCCTACCTTCGTCCAGTAGCTTTAAAATCTCTTCTTCGCTAAACTGCACCACAATTTACCTAGGCCAGCGTACGCTCTCATGCCAACAGCCGAAAGTAAGGCACACACATCGATGAGTTTTGAGTAAAAGGACACAGTCCATCCTCATGCTCACGCCGTACCATGCCAAATACTTCGCCCATGAACTCACAAAACGGTGTCCATCAGATAGCATAGAAAAACTTGCCGGCGCCTTGGTTGACGCCCAGGTGGATCTCAATCCGCATCAAGTCGAAGCCGCACTCTTTGCATTTCGCTCGCCCCTATCCAAAGGCGCGCTTTTGGCAGACGAAGTCGGCCTTGGAAAGACCATCGAAGCTGGCTTGGTCCTTTCGCAGAAGTGGGCAGAGCGGAAGCGGCGCGTGCTCGTCATCACGCCCTCCAATCTTCGCAAACAGTGGCATCAGGAACTCCAAGAGAAATTCTTCCTGCCGTGCCGTATTCTGGAAACCAAGTCTTACAATGCCGCCATGCGACAGGGCCACGTTCGCCCGTTCGAATGCAGCGACATCATCATCTGCTCCTACCAGTTCGCGAGGTCAAAAGCGGCAGAGATCAGTCTGATGCGTTGGGATCTGGTGGTGATCGATGAAGCCCACCGCCTGCGCAATGTCTACAAGCCGACCAACATCATTGCGAATACGCTGAAACAGTGTTTGAAAGATGCACCAAAGCTCCTGTTAACCGCCACGCCCTTGCAGAATTCCTTACTCGAGCTCTACGGGCTCGTGAGCGTCGTAGACGACCGCATCTTCGGGGACCTCAAGAGTTTCAAGGAGCAGTTTGCGAATCTTCACAACAGGCCGACCTTCGACATCTTGAAAGCGCGCCTGAAGCCGCTCTGCAAGCGCACGTTGCGCCGCCAAGTGTTGCCGTACGTGCGCTATACGAAGCGCCTCCCGATGGTACAGCCCTTTACGCCATCGGAGAGCGAAGACCGGCTCTACCATCTGGTCTCCGACTATCTTCGTCGCGACAATCTCCAAGCATTGCCCAACAGCCAGCGGTCCCTCATGACTCTGGTTCTGCGTAAACTCTTGGCATCGTCTTCCTTTGCCATTGCGGGGGCATTGGACTCGATCAGCCAGCGCCTTCGTGAGCGGCTCCGTCAGGCTGATGGACCGAATCCGATTGAGGAAGCATTGGAAGAAGACTTCGAGGCGCTGGACGAGATTGCCGAAGAGTGGGACGAGGACGAGACCGCTCCCGAGTCGTTGACTGAATCCGATCGTAAAGCCATTCAGCAAGAGATCGAGGACCTCGAAGGCTTTCGCAAGCTGGCCGTTTCGATCACCCACAATGCGAAGGGGCAAGCCATGCTCACCGCGTTGCGGACGGCCTTCGGAAAGGCAGAAGAGTTAGGGGCGGCTCAGAAAGTCATCATCTTCACTGAATCCAGACGGACGCAGGACTATCTGTTGCGTGTTCTCGAAGATAGTCCCTGGAAAGACCACATCGTCCTCTTTAACGGCTCTAACAATGACGAGAAGTCCAAACAGATTTACCAGGAATGGCTGCAACGCAATCAAGGAACGGACCGGGCATCCGGATCGCGCTCCGCTGATATGCGCTCAGCCATCGTGGACTACTTCAAAGATCAGGGCCAGATCATGATCGCCACGGAAGCCGGAGCCGAAGGCATGAATCTCCAGTTCTGCTCTCTGGTCGTGAACTACGACTTGCCCTGGAACCCGCAACGGATCGAGCAGCGGATCGGCCGCTGCCACCGCTACGGCCAGAAGCATGACGTGGTAGTGGTGGACTTCCTCAACCAGCACAACGAAGCCGACCAGCATGTCTTTCGCCTGCTATCCGAAAAGTTCCAGCTCTTCGAAGGTGTCTTTGGAGCCAGCGATGAAGTACTGGGGGCGATTGAGTCTGGCGTAGATTTCGAAAAACGCATCGCCGACATCTATCAGCGATGTCGCACCACGCAGGAAATCAAAACCTCCTTTGACCAACTGCAGAGCGAGCTAGGTACTCAGATCGACGAAGCCATGCCCCGTGCCCGGCAGCTTCTCTTCGAACACTTTGATGATGAGGTGCGCGAGAAGCTTCGAGTCAGTGACGAAAACTCGCGGCTCTATCTGAATCGATACGAGCGTATCCTCATGCAACTCACGCGCTTTGAGCTGCGCGACCATGCGGACTTTCTCTTGGATTCGTCTTTCAAGCTAAAGACCTGTCCATTTGGAGGAGAGATCCCGCTCGGACTCTACGAATTGCCTCGTCGAACGGGAGAGGCCCATCTCTATCGTCTGGCTCATCCGTTAGCGGAACATGTATTGGAGCAGGCCAAGAGTCGTACACTCGACCCAACAGAATTGACCTTTGAATATGGAAAGCATGACGGCAAAGTGACAGCCGTGGAGCCGTACATTGGCAAATGCGGTGTCCTCAACCTCTCGCTTTTCACCGTCGAAGCGCTGGACCAAGCCGAGGACTACCTGATCTTCATAAGCGTGACCGATGAGGATGAAGTTTTGGAAGAGGAAGTAGTCCGCCGGCTCTTCTCCTTGCCAGCGATTATCACCAAGTCGACGGTTCCATCTTTTGAGCATCCATCATTGAACAAGCAAGCCGACGAGCATCAGGACGCTATTCGTCGCCAGATCTCGCAGCGCAATGCGGAATTCTTTGAGATCGAAGTCGACAAGCTGGATTCCTGGGCTGATGACTTAAAGGTAGGGCTGGAGCGAGAGATTAAGGAATTCGACCGGCAGATCAAGGAAGTGCGGAGAGCCGCCGTGGCCGCGCTCACATTGGAAGAGAAGCTCGCTGGCCAAAAACAGATCAAGGCGATCGAAGCTGAACGGGGCAAGCGTCGCCGGGCCCTCTTCGATGCACAAGACGAAATTGATCGCCGGCGAGAACAGTTCATCTCGGAGATTGAGGGGAAGCTACAGCAACAGGTAAACTCCCAGAATCTTTTTACCATTCGATGGGTATTAGTATCTTGAAATGAGCCCTCTAGAACAACACCACAGCGCCCTGCTTCGGAAATGTCTCGTTGATGAATTCGTTCCTCATTTGCCACCTTTGATTGATAAGTCGAAACCAATAGAGGAACAGAGCAGAAAGAACCTGTCACGCGCATTTAGCGCGTTTGTTATCCATCGAATTTGTTGCATTGGAAATATGGATGCAGCTGCCTCAGTTATTGATGATTTTGACGACTATGGTATTGACGCAATCTACTACCACGCAAGGGCGGAAACTCTGTACTTAGTGCAATCCAAATTAAAAGCTACGGAAGAGTTTAAGCAAGACGAAGCGCTGGCTTTTTGCCAAGGAGTAAGAAAGCTAATAAAACAAGACTTCAGTGGCTTCAATCTTAATGTCCAAATCCGGAAAGGCGAGATCGAAGATGCACTCGACAACTGTAACCAAATCCAGCTCGTCTTAGCTCATACTGGCACAGGCCTATGACGAAGCCCGTCACCGTGAAAATGAAAAGCAAGGCCTACTTTATTGGGGCAAGGACGGGAAAGGGAAAATGCCACGTATTAAGAAGTTTCTTGATGGTGGCCGCGATGTAGTTCCGAGAAGTATTTGGAGCCACTCTGAAGCAGGGCACAATCAAGAAGCAAAGCTTGAGATGATGACACTTTTCCCGAATAACCCTTTTGGCACACCAAAGCCAGAGAGGTTAATTCAGAAGATTCTACTCACCGCCACACACGTTAATGATTTGGTTCTCGACTCTTTTGCCGGATCGGGCACTACTGGTGCTGTGGCTCAGAAGGTGGGCAGGCGCTGGATCATGGTGGAATTGGGTGAACACTGCCACACGCACATTATTCCACGACTCAAAAAGGTCATTGATGGCGAAGATAAAGGTGGTGTCACCGAGGCTGCAGGTTGGAAGGGCGGTGGGGGGTTCCGCTACTACCACCTTGCGCCATCACTGTTAGAGAAAGATAAGTGGGGCAACTGGGTCATCAACAAGGCTTACAACCCCGCCATGCTGGCTCAAGCGGTCTGCAAGCTGGAAGGCTTCATCTACGCACCGAGCGGCACGGTCTATTGGCAGCATGGCCATTCCTCAGAGCGGGATTTTATCTACGTCACCACCCAGAATCTCAATCATGATCAATTGCAGGCGTTGAGTGATGAAGTCGGTAAAGACCGCTCGCTCCTCGTGATGTGTCCGGCGTTCCGTGGGAA